>CAILRB010000072.1 GCA_903836465.1 uncultured Chlorobiaceae bacterium | reverse complement strand
GTATACGTCAGTAGCTTAATTGGTAGAGCAGCGGTCTCCAAAACCGCAGGTTGGGGGTTCGATTCCCTCCTGACGTGCACGCAGAAGAAATTTTCACTGTTGTTTATTCCGCACTTGTATTCATGAATAAATATATAGGTAAAGCAGCTCAGTACTATCGTGATGTCATCAATGAGATGCGGAAGGTGATCTGGCCGAGTCAGGATGAGATCAAGGATTTGACTATAGTTGTCTTGACGGTTTCCGGTATTCTGGCCTTGTTTACGTTTCTTGTTGATTGGGTTATAAATTTTGTTATGGGGAAGTTATTGTAAAATAACAGTGTTAAGGTTGAATTGATGAGCGCAAAAAAAAAGGATGTTGATGTTCAGGGTGTTCCGGTTGCACGCTGGTATGCACTCAGGATTTATTCAGGCCATGAGCGCAAGGTTAAAGAGGCAATTGATGCGGATGTTGTTCGGTGCGGTCTTGCCGACAAGATACTGCAGATTTATGTTCCATACGAGCGGTTTGTCGAAGTTAAAAACGGGAAAAAAAGAAGTTTAACCAAAAACGCTTTTCCGGGTTATGTGCTTATTGAAGCTGTGCTTGACAAGCAGACAAGGAATTTGATCCTTGATATCCCGTCTGTTATTGGTTTTCTTGGTGTTGACGATATTCCTACCCCTCTGAGGCCGGATGAGGTAGAAAAAATTCTGGAACCGGAGAAGGATATTGAGCATCGCTCAGTTGTTGAGGCGCCGTTCAGGGTCGGTGATTCAGTTAAGGTCATTGACGGGCCATTCAGTTCGTTGACCGGTGTTGTTCATGAGGTGAGCACTGAAAGAATGAAGGTTAAGGTTATGATAAGCTTTTTTGGTCGTGGTACGCCGACAGAGCTTGATTTTTCACAGGTTAAGTCAGTTTCCCAATAATAGGGGCTTAAGTATTTTAAGCTTCTGAATTGAAATAGTTTATGGCAAAAAAGGTAATCGGTTTTATCAAGCTTCAGATTCCGGCTGGTGCAGCAAACCCTGCTCCTCCTGTCGGTCCCGCTCTTGGACAGAAAGGTGTTAATATCATGGAGTTTTGCAAGCAGTTCAATGCGAAAACCCAGGCTGAAGCGGGAATGATTATTCCTGTAGTTATTACGGTTTACTCTGACAAGTCTTTTACGTTTATTACCAAAACCCCTCCAGCGGCTGTTCTTCTGCTGAAGGAGGCGAATTTGAAAAAAGGTTCGGGTGAGCCAAATCGCAATAAGGTTGGTTCTGTTACCAGTGAACAGATCCGGAAGATTGCTGAGCTGAAAAGACCGGATCTCAATGCATTTGATAGTAAGGGTGCTGAAGAGATGATAAGAGGGACGGCAAGAAGTATGGGCATTGTAATTCAGGACTAGCAGTAGCTTTTAGTGATACAGGCTGTGGGAGGCTGAAAGGCCGTTTTATTTAACCACTTTGACAAGAAAAAATAATGGCGGGGAAAAAATACAGAGATGCAGCATTGAAGGTCGAGCGTTTTCGTGAGTACGATCTGGTTGATGCCGTTGAGAAGATCAGGGAGATTACCGTTTCGAAGTTCGATGCAACCGTTGATATTGCCGTAAAGCTTGGGGTTGATCCCCGACACGCTGATCAGGTTGTGCGTGGTACAGTCATGCTTCCGCATGGTACAGGAAAAACTGTTTCTGTGCTGGTTGTCTGCAAGGAAGCCAAGGCTGATGAAGCAAGGGAGGCGGGCGCTGATATGGTGGGTTTTGAGGAATACATCGAAAAAATCCAGGAAGGGTGGACAGGTGTTGATGTTATTATTGCAACTCCCGATGTCATGGGCCAGTTGGGTAAGGTCGCCAAGATTCTTGGACCTCGCGGTTTGATGCCGAATCCGAAGTCAGGAACAGTGACGATGGATGTAGCCAAGGCAGTCAAGGAGGTCAAGGCTGGTAAAATCGAGTTCAGGGTTGATAAGGCAGGAAATGTTCATGCCCCTGTCGGCAAGGTTTCGTTTCAGCCTGATCAGTTGGTTGCCAATATCGCCAGCTTCCTTAAGGAGGTTGTTCGTCTGAAGCCATCGGCAGCCAAGGGTCAGTATGTGCAGGGTATTGCGCTTTCAAGCACGATGTCCCCGAGCGTGAAGGTTAAAATGGAAAAATTTGTCGCCTAATAAAAACGGTTTATACGATGAAGCGAGATAAAAAGGAACAGATCGTTCAGGAAGTTGCTGAAAAGATCAACAGGTCACAAGGTATATATCTGACGGAGTTTCAGGGGTTGAGTGTTGCTAAAATGTCGGAACTTCGCAACGAGTTCAGGAAAGCAGGCGTTGAGTATCGTGTTGTAAAAAACACCCTGATTAAAAAGGCGTTGAAGGATCTTGACGGAGCCGACAAGCTTGCCCCGGGACTAAAAAGCACGACAGCAGTTGCATTTGGGTTTGACGATCCCGTTGCTCCTGCGAAAGTTATCAGGAAGTTCGGCAAGACCAATGAGGCATTGAAGTTCAAGATGGCTGCGATCGATGGTGTTGTTTTCGGCCCGGATCAGCTTCAATTACTTTCAGAGATGCTCAGCAAGAAGGAGAATGTCGGTCGAGCTGCCGGTGTGATCAACAATGTGATCAGTTCTGTTCCAATGGTGGTTAATGCCGTAATGAGAAACCTTGTTTATGCACTTGACCAGGTTGCCAGGCAAAAGCAGTAGATTTCTAAATACTATTACGCACTCAAAGAGATTACTATACATTTTAAATTAAACAAGAGAGGGGAATAATGTCTATCGAAACACTTGTAGAGGAAATTGGTAAGTTGACCCTTACAGAGGCTTCATCGTTAGTGAAGGCTCTGGAAGAGAAGTTTGGTGTCAGTGCAGCTCCTGTCGCGGTTGCCGGTGTTGCAGCAGTTGCAGCAGGTGATGCGCCTGTAGTGGAAGAACAGACAGAGTTTGATGTTGTGCTTACCGCCGCAGGTGAAAGTAAAATCAATGTGATCAAGGCTGTTCGTGCTATCACAGGTCTAGGCCTGAAAGAGGCAAAGGATCTTGTTGATGGCGCTCCGAAAACGGTAAAAGAAGCTATTTCCAAGGACGAAGCAGAAAAGATTGCCAAGGAACTGAAAGACGCAGGTGCATCAGTAGAGGTGAAGTGATCTTTGAAAAGAAGTCATTACTTAAGCAAGCTCCGTTTCGATATGAAACGGAGCTTTGTCTGTTTGTATAAGAACAGTTTAAATTGTAATTGCTGTAATGATACGATTGTGGTTCAACCGGACGTAATTTGTTGTCCGGTTAACGTTTGCCGATATTTGTGATGACTTAACCTGTAAGTAATTCATGCAATTGATAAAAGTGAGGTGCATGTGAAAGTGGCCGATGCAACAACAACACCCTGTATTGACTTTTCCAAAATCCAAAGTATTATAGAGCCTCCCGACTTATTAAAAGTTCAGTTAGATTCATTTCATAATTTTATACAGGATAGTGTCCCTTTAGCCAAAAGGAAGGATCAAGGTCTTGAGAGGGTTCTTCGCGGAGCCTTCCCTATTACTGATACACGAGGCCTCTATCTGCTTGAGTATATTTCTTATGGTTTTGATAAACCAAAGTACACCGTCGAGGATTGTATTGAAAGGGGCCTGACTTATGATGTTTCCCTGAAAGTCAAGCTTAAGCTCTCCTATAAGGACGAGGCTGATGAGACCGACTGGAAGGAGACCATTCAGCAAGAGGTATATCTTGGCAGGATTCCTTACATGACGGATCGTGGCACGTTTATTGTTAATGGTGCTGAAAGGGTGGTGGTAGCCCAGCTTCACCGCTCGCCAGGCGTCGTTTTCAGTGAAGCAGTCCATCCGAATGGCAAGAAAATGTATTCGGCTAAAATTGTACCGACCAGAGGCTCATGGATTGAGTTTCAGACTGATATCAATAATCAGATTTTTGTTTACATCGATCAGAAAAAGAATTTTCTGGTCAGTGCCCTTCTGCGCGCCATAGGATTTGCAAGAGATGAGGATATTCTTGGTCTTTTTGATCTGGTTGAAGAGATTCCTCTTAAATCCAGTAAAAAAGAGCAGCTTGTCGGGCAGTACCTTGCGTCTGATATTGTTGACATGCAGACCGGTGAGGTGGTAAGTGCCAGGACCGCGATCACGGAAGATATTTTTGAGCAGATTCTGGCTGCGGGCTACAAAAGCGTCAAAGTAATGAAAACCTTTGTCGGCGGGGATAAAGGCGCGGACAAATCAATCATTATCAATACCATTCTCAATGACAGCTCGGCTACGGAGGAAGAGGCTCTTGAGATTGTCTATGAAGAGCTGAGAGCCAACGAAGCACCCGATATTGATGCGGCAAGGAGTTTTCTTGAAAGAACCTTCTTCAATCAGAAAAAATATGATCTTGGTGAGGTTGGTCGCTACAGGATCAAGAAAAAGCTCAGTAAAGAGTTTGATGATCTGACTGAATACCTTTCAGGCAAACCAGAGTTAAAACAGCTTTCTGATACCATTTACGAAAAAATTCTTCAGACGATACAATCATTTTCGGATGAGCCGACGGGTGATGATATTCTGGTGCTGACGCATTATGATATTATTTCTGTCATCTATTATCTCATCAAGCTGGTCAATGGGCTTGCTGATGTTGACGATGTTGATCATCTGGCAAATCGTCGTGTGCGTTCAGTCGGGGAACAGCTTGCCGCACAGTTTGTGATCGGGCTTGCCAGGATGGGCAAAAATGTTCGTGAAAAACTAAACTCGAGAGATTCAGATAAAATCGCTCCTGCGGATCTGATTAATGCGCGCACAGTATCAAGCGTCGTCTCAAGTTTCTTTGCGACCAGCCAGCTCTCGCAGTTTATGGACCAGACCAATCCCCTGGCTGAAATGACCAACAAGAGAAGGGTTTCTGCTCTTGGACCTGGAGGTCTTACCAGGGAACGTGCGGGTTTTGAGGTGCGGGATGTGCACTATACACACTATGGCAGACTGTGCCCCATCGAAACACCGGAAGGCCCGAATATCGGTCTTATTTCCTCGTTGTCGGTCTACGCTGAGATCAATGATAAAGGTTTTATACAAACACCTTACAGAGTTGTAGACAAGGGCCAGGTGACTGACACTGTTCTGATGCTTTCGGCTGAAGATGAGGAGAACAAGATTACGGTACCAGTCAGTGTTCCTCTTGATGAGAACAATAAAATAGCTCTTGAGACCGTTCAGGCCAGAACAAAGGGTGACTATCCGGTTGTAGCGGCAGAGGATGTTAACTTTATGGATGTCTCACCGGTACAAATTGTCAGCGCCGCCGCAGCACTGATTCCCTTTCTTGAACACGATGATGGTAACCGCGCACTTATGGGCGCCAACATGCAACGCCAGGCAGTTCCGCTTTTGACATCAGAAGCTCCTGTTGTTGGTACCGGCATGGAGGCAAAGGTTGCGAGGGACTCACGTTCAGTTATTTTAGCAGAAGCCTCCGGAGTGCTTGAAGACGTTACGGCGGAGTATATTACCATTCGCTACGATATTGATACCGACAATGATGTGCGGTTATCAATGCTTGATCCTGATGAAGGAGTGAAAACCTACAAGCTGATCAAGTTCAAGCGTTCAAACCAGGATACCTGCATTTCACAGAAACCTCTGGTGCAGATCGGTCAACGGGTCGAAAAGGGCGCAGTGCTTGCCGACAGCTCTTCGACAGATAATGGAGAACTGGCGCTTGGAAAAAATGTTTTGGTAGCCTTCATGCCGTGGCGCGGTTATAACTTTGAGGATGCCATTATCTTAAGTGAAAGGCTTGTCTATGACGATGTGTTTACCTCGATTCATATCCATGAATTTGAAGCAAATGTTCGCGATACCAAACGAGGTGAGGAGCAGTTCACCCGCGATATTTATAATGTCAGCGATGAAGCGCTCAGAAATCTTGACGAAAACGGTATCGTGCGAAATGGCGCAGAAGTCAAGGAGCGGGATATTCTTGTCGGAAAAATAACACCGAAAGGCGAAAGTGATCCAACGCCGGAAGAGAAGTTACTCAGGGCAATTTTCGGCGACAAATCAAGCGATGTCAAGGATGCGTCAATGCATGTGCCCGCCGGAATGAAAGGTATTGTCATCAAGACAAAGCTTTTCAGCCGGAAGAAAAAGGTCGGCCTTGATGTCAAGGAAAAGATTGAGTTGGTTGACCGGAAATTTGATGCTAAAGAATATGACCTGCGGAAGCGTTTTGTCAAATGGATAAAACAGCTTCTTGAGGGCAAGAACTCGTCAGGTCTCTATAGTGATAAAGGCAAGCAGCTTGTAGCTGAAGGTTCCCTCTATGATGACAGCGTACTTGCGAAATTCAGTGTTATGCCGTTCCTTGAGTCGATTGACTTTTCAAAAGGCGTCACAGATTCTGACAAGGTTAATGATAATGTTATTCGTCTTGTCAAGGAGTTTCGTTTCATGCTGAAAGATTTGTCCGATGAGCGTGACAACGAGAAATACAAGATCAATGTTGGCGATGAGCTTCCTCCTGGTATTGAGGAGTTAGCGAAGGTTTATATTGCCCAGAAAAGAAAAATTCAGGTCGGTGACAAAATGGCCGGCCGTCATGGCAACAAGGGGGTCGTCGGGAAAATTCTCCCGATCGAGGATATGCCCTTCATGGAAGATGGTACCCCGGTTGATATTGTTCTGAACCCTCTGGGTGTGCCAAGTCGTATGAATATTGGCCAGCTCTATGAAACATCGCTTGGCTGGGCGGCAAAGACATTGGGAGTCAAGTTCAAGACACCTATTTTCAACGGTGCTACGTATCAGGAAGTTCAGCATGAACTCGACAGGGCTGGCCTTCCGGCGCATGGCAAAGTGAGTCTTTTTGATGGTCGCACTGGTGAACGATTTGATGACGAAGTGACCATTGGTTATATCTACATGCTCAAGTTGAGTCACCTTGTTGATGACAAGATTCATGCCCGTTCCACGGGTCCATACTCACTGATTACCCAGCAGCCGCTTGGAGGAAAGGCACAGTTTGGAGGCCAGAGATTTGGTGAAATGGAAGTCTGGGCTCTTGAGGCTTATGGCGCATCCAATATTCTCCGGGAAATGCTGACGGTTAAATCGGATGATGTGATTGGGCGGAACAAAACTTATGAAGCTATTGTTAAAGGTCAGAACCTGCCCGAGCCGGGTATACCCGAATCCTTCAATGTCCTTATAAGGGAGCTGCAGGGTCTGGGTCTTGAAATTCGTATAGATGACAAGGTTCCTTAGTAATTCGTTAAGTAGCGTGTACATCATTAACGAGCGTTAACAAGAGTCGTTTAAAAAGGATATTGACTATGATTTTTTCACAGGGAGCATCGCCCTTGAAAGGTGATTTTTCAAGAATAAAGTTTAGTATTGCATCACCTGAAAGTATTCTCGCCCATTCAAGGGGAGAGGTACTGAAACCGGAGACCATCAACTATCGCACGTTCAAGCCTGAACGTGACGGGTTGATGTGCGAAAAAATATTTGGTCCAACAAAGGACTGGGAGTGCTATTGCGGAAAATACAAACGCGTTCGCTATAAAGGAATTATCTGCGATCGTTGCGGCGTTGAGGTTACAACCAAAAGTGTTCGCAGAGAGCGTATGGGTCATATTTCTTTGGCAGTTCCGGTTGTGCATACCTGGTTTTTCCGCTCGGTTCCCAGCAAGATTGGCGCACTGCTTGACCTTTCGACCAAAGAGCTTGAAAGGATCATCTATTATGAAGTTTATGTTGTCATCAATCCCGGTGAACCCGGTGAAAAACAGGGCATCAAGAAACTCGATCGTCTGACTGAGGAACAGTATTTCCAGATTATCACGGAGTATGAAGATAATCAGGACCTTGAGGATTCAGATCCGGACAAATTTGTTGCCAAAATGGGTGGAGAAGCCATCCATATGCTGCTCAAGAATATTAATCTTGATGAATCAGCGATACATTTGCGCAAGGTATTGAAGGAGAGCAATTCAGAGCAGAAAAGAGCTGATGCACTGAAAAGACTTAAAGTTGTCGAGGCTTTCAGAAAAAGTTATGAGCCGCACAAGAAGACCCGCAAAAAGCCTCAGGGACTTTTTCCTGAGGATGAGCTACCTGAGCCGTACGTTTACGAGGGTAATAAACCAGAGTATATGGTCATGGAAGTTGTTCCGGTTATTCCTCCGGAACTTCGTCCCCTTGTTCCTCTTGAAGGAGGCCGGTTCGCTACGTCGGATCTTAATGATCTCTACCGCAGGGTAATTATCCGGAACAACCGCCTGAAGAAACTTATCGATATTCGGGCACCAGAGGTTATTCTCCGAAATGAAAAGAGAATGCTTCAAGAAGCTGTTGATGCCCTGTTTGATAATTCCCGCAAAGCAAATGCGGTGAAGACAGGCGAGTCAAACAGGCCGCTGAAGTCGCTTTCTGACGCATTGAAAGGAAAGCAGGGCCGCTTCCGTCAGAATCTGTTAGGAAAGAGAGTTGATTATTCCGGGCGTTCGGTGATCGTTGTTGGTCCTGAATTGAAACTTCATGAGTGTGGTCTGCCGAAAAGCATGGCTATTGAGCTCTTTCAGCCATTTGTGATTCGCCGTCTTGTGGATCGTGGTATTGCAAAATCGGTCAAATCCGCCAAAAAACTTATTGACAGGAAGGATCCTGTTGTCTGGGATGTACTTGAAAAAGTTATTGATGGCAGGCCGGTTCTTCTGAACAGGGCGCCAACTCTGCACCGTCTTGGTATTCAGGCATTCCAGCCCCTTCTGGTAGAAGGCAAGGCTATTCAGATTCATCCTCTTGTCTGTACAGCGTTCAATGCTGACTTTGATGGTGATCAGATGGCGGTTCATATTCCCCTGTCGCAGGAAGCGCAGCTTGAAGCCTCGTTGCTTATGCTGTCGTCTCATAATCTTATTCTCCCTCAGTCCGGAAAACCGGTTACAGTTCCTTCACAGGACATGGTCCTCGGCATGTATTATCTGACCAAATCGCGCTCTGGAGATCTCGGAGAAGGACAGATTTTCTACAGCCCTGAAGATGTGCGCATTGCATACAATGAACAACGCGTTGGTCTGCATGCACAGATTTTTGTTCAGTATGCCGGTGAGATTGACCAGAAATTTGATTCACTGCGTGTTCTTGATACGATTGTCGATCCAACATCTGAAAAGTCAGTTTGGCTGAAATCACAGCTTGAAAAGAAGACTATTCTGCTTACTACTGTAGGCCGGGTTATTTTCAATCAGCACGTGCCAGACGAAATCGGCTTTATTAACCGGGTTATTGATAAAAAGGTAGCCAAAGAGCTGATCGGACGACTGAGCAGCGAGGTTGGGAATGTTGAAACAGCAAAATTCCTTGACAATATCAAGGAGGTTGGATTCCATTATGCCATGAAAGGCGGTCTTTCTGTAGGACTTTCAGATGCCATTGTGCCTGAAACAAAGGTAAAGCATATCAAGAATGCCCAGCGGGACAGTACCAAAGTTGTCAAGGAATACAACCGAGGTACGCTTACTGATAACGAACGGTATAACCAGATTGTTGATGTCTGGCAGAAAACTTCAAATATTGTTGCCGAAGAGTCATATCAGAAGCTTAAAAAAGATCGTGACGGTTTCAATCCCCTTTATATGATGCTTGATTCCGGCGCTCGTGGTTCCAGGGAACAGGTGCGTCAGTTGACCGGCATGAGAGGTCTTATTGCCCGTCCGCAGAAGTCCATGTCGGGTCAGCCGGGAGAAATTATTGAAAACCCGATTATTTCGAACCTCAAGGAGGGGCTTACTGTTCTTGAGTACTTCATTTCAACGCACGGTGCTCGTAAGGGTCTTTCCGATACCTCGCTGAAAACAGCCGATGCCGGTTACCTTACCAGAAGGCTTCACGATGTTGCACAGGATGTCATTGTCACTATTGATGACTGCGGAACGACTCGAGGTCTCTATGTTCATCGTAACATTGAGGAGGAGACCAGCGGCCAGATTAAGTTCCGTGAAAAAATCAAAGGACGAGTAGCGGCGCGAGATATTTACGATACACTGAATAACAAAGTGGTTGTATCTGCCGGCGAAATTATTACAGAAGAACTTGCCGAACTTATTCAGGAGACAGTCGGTGTAGAAGAGGCCGAAATTCGCTCAGTGCTCACCTGTGAATCTAAAATCGGTATTTGTTCGAAGTGCTATGGCACAAACCTCTCGGTGCATGAACTCGTTGAAATTGGCGAAGCGGTTGGTGTTATTGCCGCTCAGTCAATTGGGGAACCGGGAACACAGCTTACACTTCGTACATTCCACCAGGGTGGTACCGCTCAGGGCGGTATTTCTGAAACCGAGACCAAGGCATTCTATGATGGTCAGGTTCAGTTCGAAGATATCAAGACTGTAGAACATACCGCCATCAATGAGGATGGCGTCGAGGATCTTCGCATCATAGTTATTCAGAAAAACGGTAAAATCAATATTGCCGACCCTGAGTCAGGGAAGATTCTGAAACGCTATATTGTACCGCATGGTGCGCATCTTCACTGCAAGAACGGCTCCCTTGTCAAGAAAGATCAGGTGATGTTCAGCAGTGAACCCAATAGTACACAGATTATTGCCGAGATACCTGGGTTTATTAAATTTGCCGATATCGAAAAAGGGGTGACTTACAAGGAAGAGGTTGATCCCCAGACCGGATTTTCACAGCATACCATCATTAACTGGCGTACCAAACTGAGAGCTACCGAGACAAGGGAGCCGAGGTTGATGATTATTGATGCAAGTGGTGAGGTGAGAAAAACCTATCCAGTGCCGATCAAGTCAAATCTTTATGTTGAAGATGGACAGAAGGTCAACCCTGGTGATATCATGGCCAAGGTACCAAGAAATCTCGACCGCGTTGGAGGTGACATTACCGCTGGTTTGCCCAAGGTTACTGAACTGTTTGAAGCACGTATTCCGACTGACCCGGCAATTGTTACTGAAATTGACGGCTATGTCAGTTTTGGTTCTCAGCGCAGGAGCAGTAAAGAGATCAAGGTGAAAAATGACTTTGGTGAAGAGAAGATCTATTATGTGCAGGTTGGAAAGCATGTGCTGGCCAACGAGGGCGACGAAGTCAAAGCTGGCGATCCGCTGACTGATGGTGCCGTGTCGCCCCAGGATATTCTGCGTATTCAGGGACCAAATGCTGTGCAGCAGTATCTGGTGAACGAGATTCAGAAAGTTTACCAGATTAATGCTGGTGTTGAAATCAATGACAAGCATCTTGAGGTTATTGTGCGTCAGATGCTTCAGAAAGTTCGTGTTGAAGAGCCTGGTGACACCGATCTGCTTCCCGGTGACCTTATTGACCGGAGTGCCTTTGTTGAGTCGAATAAGGGGATTGCAGAAAAGGTACGCATTACCGAAAAAGGTGATGCTCCGGCAAGGATTCAGGAGAGTCAGCTTCATAAAATCCGTGACATAACCAAGCTGAATCGTGAGCTGCGCAAGAACACCAAAAATATGATTGCTTTTGAGCCAGCTCTTCAGGCGACCTCTCACCCTGTGCTGCTTGGTATTACCAGCGCGGCCCTACAGACTGAAAGTGTGATTTCTGCGGCATCGTTCCAGGAAACCACGAAGGTGTTGACTGATGCTGCTGTTGCAGGAAAGGTTGACTATCTTGCAGGTCTTAAAGAAAATGTAATTGTCGGCAAGCTGATTCCTGCGGGGACAGGACTGAAGAGATACAAGGCAATAAAACTTACTGGTGATGGTCAGGAGGCGGCTGCCAGAGAAGGGAGTGAAGAGGTGATTGTTGAAACCCGAGAGGGTTTTGCCAATGAGCGTTAGTATTTTCCTGGCAAGATCAGGAAAGGACTAAAAAAAAGGGAGATTCGCATCTCCCTTTTTTTTTACTTCTTTTCGAATCTGAACGTTTCCAGAAAACTGGTATCGAACTCTCCGCTTTGAAAAACCGGAGAATGCATCACCTGCTTATGGAAAGGAATCGTAGTCTTTACGCCAACGACAATGAATTCATCCAGAGCACGCGACATCCTTGCAATGGCTTCATCTCTGGTTTGTGCGGTAACGATGAGCTTGGCAATCATCGAATCATAGTTGGATGGCACCACGTAGCTTGCATACGCATGTGAGTCCACTCTTACACCATGACCTCCAGGTGTGTGAAATACCTGAAGCTTTCCTGGTGAAGGACGGAACATGTGTTCCGGATCCTCTGCATTAATGCGGCATTCAATGGAGTGCCCTTTTGGGCTAAAGGTTCGATTTCCAATCGACTCTCCACTTGCAATGAGAATCTGTTCCTTGACAAGATCTACATCGTAGCGTTCTTCGGTCACGGGATGCTCAACCTGGATACGGGTATTCATCTCCATGAAGTAAAAGTCCTTGTGCTTGTCGAGAAGAAACTCGATTGTACCAGCACCTTCATAGTTGATCGCACTGGCAGCAGCAACAGCGGCATCACCCATTTTTTTTCTCAATGCCTCATCAACAACAGGTGAAGGGGTCTCTTCAATAAGTTTCTGGTGACGTCTCTGGACGGTGCAATCGCGTTCGCCAAGGTGGATGGTATTGCCGTGCTGGTCAGAGAGAATCTGAATTTCAACATGGCGAGGATTTTCAAGATACTTCTCGATATAGCAGCCGCTGTTGCCGAAAGCCTGCTCGGCTTCACTGCGCGCGGTGTTCAGCGCTTTTTCAAGCTGGCTCTCTTCAGTGACCACCCGCATGCCCTTTCCTCCGCCACCTGCAGTTGGTTTGATGATAACCGGGTAACCAGTTTTTTTGGCAGTATCAATTGCCTGTTTCAGATCAGTGACCAAGCCCGGGCTTCCAGGAACAACCGGTACTCCTGCAGTGATCATGGTTGCCTTGGCGGTATTTTTGTCGCCCATCTGGTTGATCATTCTTGCTGTAGGACCGATAAACTTGATGTTGGCTGATTCGCATACTTCAGCGAAATCGGCGTTTTCAGCAAGAAATCCGTATCCGGGATGGATAGCATCGGCATTGGTCACCTGTGCCGCAGCAATAATGCGTGGAATATTGAGATAACTTTCTCGTGACAAAGCCGGTCCTATACAGACAGCTTCATCGGCGTATTTGACATGGATAGACTCAGCGTCAACTGTAGAATAAACAGCGACGGTACTGATCCCCATTTCACGGCAGGTTTGCATAATACGCAAAGCAATTTCGCCGCGATTTGCAACAAGTATTTTCTTGAACAAGGCTTTTTGTGATGAATGATTATGGTTTAATCCGAAACAGTGGCTGATCATATTCGACCGCTTGTCCGTTTTCAACAAGAATTTCAACAATTGTACCGGAGACCTCAGCTTCAATTTCGTTCATCAGCTTCATGGCTTCGATAATACAAAGCACATCACCTTTCTTTACAATGTCATTAACTGCAACAAAGGGAGGGGAATCAGGTGATGAAGCATGATAGAAGGTGCCGACAATAGGTGAGCGTGACTCGATAAGGTCAGATACAGGTTCAGGCTCTGCTGGTGCTGGTGCAGCGGTTGAGACCTGAGGAGTTGACTGTAAGGCGGGTGCTGCCTGTACAGAAAGGAGTTGGGGAGTTACTGGGGCCATAGAGCGCCTCAGGATAATTTTAAAGTTTCCCTCCTCAATGATGGTTTCCTGAAGATCTGAGCCATTGACAATGTCAATAAGCTGTTTGATTTCGCTAAGGTTCATGATATTTTGTTACTTATAAGTTATAAACACACGCGTCCCGAAAAACCTTTTTAAAGATAGTTACTTTTTTACTCTTTCAATATAATCACCTGTACGGGTGTCGACACGAATAATGCTTCCAGTCTGTATAAACATGGGGACGTTCACTTCGGCCCCGGTTTCTACAATTGCAGGTTTTGTTCCGCTGGTGGCCCTGTCGTCCTTCAATGCCGGGCTGGTTTCAGTTACCTCAACTTCAACAAAGGTAGGAAGTTCAACTCCAAGAATTGAACCGTCATCTGAGAAGACTATCGTTACCGTGATGCCATCCTTGACAAAACGGGATGAGGTGCCAAGCAAAAGTTCTGGAACGTTAATCTGCTCGAAGGTATCGTTGTCCATCATGACAAAGTCACTGCCGTCCCGATAAAGATATTGATACTGTTTTCGTTCTGTGACGATCACATCAACAGATTCAGTGGCACTGAAGCGGTATTCAACATTCCTGCCGGATTTAAGATTTCTCATGTTTGCCTGGTAAAACGCCCTCAGGTTACCGGGAGTACGGTGCATAAGACTCTCGATACTGTGGGGTTCGCCCTTAAAACGGATAATTGAACCTTTTGAAATGTTGCTGATTGAGACCATAAGCCGGATAAAATATTATCTTGTACAAGTTCCTGATTCCTCAAATAAAATAGCTTGAATATAACACAGTACAGGACGAATACCAATTACCGTTCATTCAATCATGGATAAAGGTAAAAAGCCATTGCATGTTTGTTACCTACTGTTTAAATTCGGGAAGAAGGGGCGTGTAATTTGACAAAATTAATTTTAACCCTAACAATAAAAAATTCATATGTCAAAAGCTGAATTAGTAGAAAAAATTGCCGAGCAGGCTAAACTGACCAAAGTTGATGCTGAGCGCGCTCTTAATGCGTTTATTACTGTTGTCACAGCATCATTGAAAGAAGGGGAGGATGTTGCGCTTGTCGGTTTCGGAACGTTTACCATTGGTGACAGGGCTGAAAGGCAAGGACGTAACCCTCAGACAGGTGAAGTTATTACCATTTCTGCGAAAAAAGTTGTTAAATTCAAACCGGGCAAAGCATTAAAGGAAGAGGTAGGTGGTTAATTGTGAATTTTTTGTTTCTGCTTTTTTAAAGCCCATCATGAGCGCTTGCTTGATGGGCTTTTTTTATCATTAATATTGCTGCACTATGGTTACCAAAGTTGTCCTTGATTTTGAAAAGCCACTGTTTGAGCTTGAAGCCAAGCTCAACGAAATGCGCCAATGCCTCAGGAGCAGCACCAGGGAGCAGACTCAGTCAGAAACGGAGTTGCTTTATCATGATATAGAGGCTCTTGAGCTTAAAGTTGGAGCGCTCCGTCGCTCTATCTATAAAAACCTTACTCGATGGCAGAAGGTGCAGCTTGCCCGCCATCCTGCAAGACCTTATATGCTTGATTACATTTACATGATGACAAAAGGCTTTGCGGAACTTGCCGGTGATCGGCATTTCAGTGACGACAAAGCTATTGTCGGAGGTTTTGCCCGCATTGAAGAGAGTGTGTCGGGTTTTTCTCAGCCGGTTATGTTTATTGGCCATCAGAAAGGTCGGGATACCAAATCCAATCTTTACCGGAACTTTGGCATGGCACAGCCCGAAGGATACAGAAAAGCCCTTCGATTAATGAAACTTGCAGAGAAATTCCGCAAACCGGTTATTACGTTAATTGATACACCGGGAGCATTTCCCGGCATAGAAGCTGAAGAACGTGGACAAGCAGAAGCTATTGCCCACAATCTGTTTGAAATGGCCAAGTTGACCGTCCCCATAATTTGTGTGATTATCGGCGAGGGTGCAAGTGGGGGAGCTATTGGCCTCGGGGTTGGTGATCGAATTCTTATGGCTGAAAATAGCTGGTATTCAGTGATCTCACCCGAAAGTTGTTCTTCCATTCTCTGGAGAAGCTGGAACTATAAAGAGCAGGCGGCAGAAGCCTTGCAGCTCACCGCAGAGGATCTTCTTGGACAGGGCATTATCGACCGAATTATTCCCGAACCTCTTGGAGGTGCTCATACGGATCCTGATCTTATGGCAGGGACATTGAAGAGTATACTGATTGAGGAGTTGAAATTGCTTCTGCCGAAGGAACCTGGGGATCTTGTTCATGACCGGATAGAAAAGTTTTCGGCCATGGGTGTCTGGAAAGAAGAGGCATAGAAATTCCCGAAAATAAAAAAAGCCGGCGTTCATGCCGGCTTTTTTGTTCTCCTCATGCTTTCTTGATTTCGTATGATTGATCGCCCCGAAGGAGCTCTTCGAAGGTGCCGATTCCGTTTTTCTGGGCATCAGCGATCTGTGCAGTCAGAGCATCTTCATAGGTGATTCGCTCTTTGGCATAGAAAACACCGAAAGGTCTTGGGAGAGACTCTTCCGAGTCAGCATGATCATCAGCAAAATGAGCAAGAATTGATGCTTTATTGATATCGGTTTCATCATGAATCCAGAGATCACTGCTGGAAATGCCCTCTTTGTCCAAATCCACAACGATGGGCTGAAAACCGTCAAGCCAAATACCCCGTTTTCCTCTTGCAAAAATAAGAGGTTTCGATTGTTCAAGATAGACCGTGTTATTGGCTTTATTGTCGGCAGAGGAAAATGCTTCAAAAGCGCCGCCGTTAAAAATCGGGCAATTCTGATAAATTTCTACCAGCGAAGTTCCCTTATGAAGGGCGGCGCGTTTCAGTATCGAGCGAAGGAATTTGCCGTCCCGATCAAAAGCCCTTGCAAAAAATGAGCCCCCGGAGCCAAGAGTAAGCGCTGCAGTATTAAAGGGCTGATCGATAACTCCTGAGGGAGAGGTAACCGTTCTCAAGCCGATTTTCGAGGTTGGAGAATACTGCCCTTTCGTGAGACCGTAAATTTCATTGTTGAAGAGCACCACATTAAGGTCCGGATTTCTTCTCAGGGTATGAATAAAGTGGTTTCCACCAATTGAGAGTGCGTCACCATCTCCGGTTCCAACCCAGACACTCAGTTCTGGTCGTGAGACTTTGAGTCCGGTTGCCATAGGGAGAGCTCTGCCGTGAATACCGTGAACGCCATACGTTGCAAGATAATAAGGGAGGCGGGACGAGCATCCTATACCGGAAACAAAAACAATGTTTTCAGGTGCAATACCCAGTTCAGGCAACACATTTTTGATTTGCTGCAGTACGGCATGATCTCCACAGCCGGGACACCATTTTGGCTCTTGATCCGAAGCAAAATCCTTTGCAATCAGAACTGGAAGGACTGGGATTGTTGTGTTATCGGTCATGATTGAAGCTCCTTTATGATGTCAGTGATTTTAATCAGTATTTCCATTTCATTGAATGGGACTCCCTGTATCTTGGTGAATCCTTCCGGTGCAATCAGGAAGGTGTCGCGAATAATATGGATAAGCTGTCCGTTATTGAGCTCGGGGATAAGTATTTTTTTGTAGTTGCCGAGAATTTCTTCAAGATTTTTTGGAAACGGGTGGATATAGCGCAAGTGAGCATGAGCGACGCTATAACCCTGTTCGATGGCCTGCTCAACAGCGGTTTTGATGGCACCATAAGAGGAGCCCCATCCGAGGACAAGTAAATCCCCTTTTTTTGGTCCATTGTCAATGGTCTGAAGCGGAATAGTATCAGCGATCTGATTAATTTTCTGTGCTCGAAGTTGTGTCATCAGCTCATGATTTTCCGGATCATGGGAGACATTGCCGGTTTCATTCTGTTTTTCGAGTCCGCCAATACGATGTTCAAGCCCCCTGGTTCCAGGGATTGCCCATGCGCGAACCTGTCGATCGTCGCGTTTGTAAGGAAGAAACGGCGGATCTTCAGGTTGCCTTGGAGCGTGAAAACGTGGGGTTATTGAGGCAAGATTATCAGGACTTTCGACTTTCCATGGTTCCGAACTGAGAGCAAGATAGCCGTCAGTCAAGCAGATGACAGGAGTCATGTGCTCAACAGCAATTCTTGCAGCTTCATACGTACAATAGAAACAGTCGACAGGAGAGCTGGCAGCAATAACCGGAAGCGGAGCCTCTCCATGTCTGCCGTACATAGCCATAAATAAATCAGATTGCTCTGGTTTTGTTGGAAGGCCGGTTGATGGGCCACCGCGCTGTACATTGATGACCACCAGCGGCAGCTCAAGAATAACCGCTAAACCAAGAGCTTCAGTTTTCAGCGCAAGTCCCGGGCCAGAAGTGTTTGTTGCGGCAAGTGCTCCTCCATAAGCCGCGCCGATGCTGCTGACAATACCAGCAATCTCATCTTCTGCCTGATAGGTCTTGACGCCATATTTTTTCTTTTTAGCCAGGGTCGAAAGAATTTCAGTTGCCGGCGTGATGGGGTATGAGCCGAGGAAAAGTTTCAGACCGGCCTTTTTGGCTGCTGCGGTCAGAGCTATGGCACAGGCTTCGTTTCCGGTGACCCTGCGATACGTGCCATGCTGTTTTTGCGGTGCAATATCGAAACGGCCAAGGTTTGCAAAGAGCTCAGTTTCATCACCAAAGAAATAGCCAGCCTTTACAGCCCGTATGTTCGCTTCGGCCATGTGAACATTTTTCTGGAATTTGGCACGCAGTGTTTCAAATGTCCCCTCAAGCGGAAGAGTGTAGAGCCAGTAGAGCAGGCCTAACACAAACATGTTTTTGCATCGGTCAATCTCCTTGCTGCTGAGGCCGCTCTCTTTCAGTGCTTCACGGGTAAGCTGAAGAATCGGGACAGGAAAAAGGATATAGTTGCTCAGTGAACCATCTTCCAGTGGATTAGCGCCTTCGGGATAACCTGCAAGTTTCAGGTTTTTTTCATCAAAACCTTCAGTGCCGGCAATGATGATGCCGCCACGGTGCAGGTCTTTCAGATTTGCTTTCAGTGCCGCAGAGTTCATGGCTACCATAACGTCAAATCGCGCACCTGGCGTATAAACTGGTTTGCTGCTGAACTGGAGCTGAAATCCGGAAACACCGGCAATCGTGCCAGCAGGAGCCCTGATTTCAGAAGGAAAATTCGGGAACGTATTAAGTTCTGTTCCCTGTGTTGCAACAGTATTGGCGAACTGGGTACCGGTCAACTGCATACCGTCTCCAGAGTCTCCTGCAAAAAGAACAGAGACACTGGTTTTTGATGTTACATTGACCTGTCTGGTTGATTTAGTGGTATCAGTCATTGTTCCCTGTTAATTACTTTTCAAGGTTAGTAAACAGCAAGAATATTACCGTGTTAACGGAACATCGCAACACGTAAGCTGTGGAGTTGATTCTTTGGTGAAATGTATACTTATTGCCGGGTAAAGAGCAGATAAAATTCCCTACCCACCGTACTCTGGAATATAAGCATTATAAGAGTTCTACAGGAGTAAAGCAAGAGTTTAGTCCTGATAGCCAAGATTATTTTTCAATGACGATGTTGTTTTTTTTGAGGTAATCCTGCCACTCCTGCTCTTCTCTGGTTGGACAGTCTGGCGAGAGGTCACAGAAATCACAACGCTGCATAAGATACATCTGCTCCATCCAGCAGTCGTTCTTGCTTTTTGCTACCTCGTTGACGTGATTCGGATTCTCCTGCATGATTCTGGAGGCAATATCCATCAGCTCCTTAATATCTTTTCGTTTTTGTTCACTTCCAATACCCCAACTCATAGCATTGCTCCTGTTTTTTTATCGAAAAAAGAGACGCAGAAAGCTCACCAAAACCCTACGTTTTAATATAATTTTTTTTGTTTAAAAAAGAGTGGCAGGCATTGACCTCTTCTGAAGCTCTCTTGCCTTGCAATGTTGGTGGTTGCAAGAGCAGGGGTAAAATTTAGTTGGCAACAAGCCTCAAAAAAGAGTAAATTCAGGCCCAAGAAGAGTTGCCGCATCGTAAGTGCTGCCTCAGGAAATGTGCTGTAACAAGATCCTAATTTTTATGAAATCCCGAGAAATCAGACAATCCTTTCTGGATTATTTTGCTCAAAAAGGTCATACTATCGTTCGTTCAGCCCCGGTTATTCCTGCCGATGATCCCACCCTTCTGTTTACCAATGCGGGCATGAACCAGTTCAAGGATGTCTTCCTTGGCAAGGGAACAAGGCCCTATCTTCGGGCGGCTGATACACAGAAATGTATCAGGGCCTCCGGCAAGCATAACGATTTGGAGGATGTTGGGCGCGATACCTATCACCACACCTTTTTTGAGATGCTCGGCAACTGGTCGTTTGGCGACTATTATAAAAAAGAGGCGATCACCTGGGCGTGGGAGCTTTTGACCAATGTCTGGTCGTTGCCGAAAGAGCGCCTTTATGCCACAGTGTATCAGGATGACGACGAGAGTTTTGAGATCTGGAAGAGCGAGACGGACATCAATCCAGAGCATATTCTCCGGTTTGGTGACAAGGATAATTTCTGGGAGATGGGGGAGAGCGGCCCCTGCGGCCCCTGTTCAGAAATTCATATTGATTTGACACCGGATGGTTCCGGCGGGGAGCTGGTCAATGTCGGCGATTATCGGGTTATCGAGCTGTGGAACCTTGTCTTTATACAATATAACCGGCATAGCGACGGTCATCTTGAGCCTCTGCCCATGAAACATGTCGATACCGGCATGGGATTTGAGCGCGTTGTGGCGGTTATGCAGGGAAAAGGCTCCAATTATGATAGTGACGTCTTTCAGCCGTTGTTCGATCGTCTTACTGAAATTACCGGTGTCCGCTACGGCGCCTCAATGGATGATCCCCTCGATATAGCGATGAGGGTTATTGCCGATCATGCCCGTACACTCACCTTTGCCCTCTCCGATGGTGCCATGCCCTCAAACGAGGGGCGTGGTTATGTGCTTCGCCGCATTCTTCGCCGGGCCTTGCGCTATGCAAAAAATCTTGGCTATAACGAACCGATTCTGCATCAGCTTGTTGGAACCCTTGCCGCATCGATGGGCGATGTTTTTCCTGAACTGCAGAAACAGCAGCAGACAGTCGCCAATATCATCAGGGCAGAAGAGGAGAGTTTTATTGTCACCCTTGATCGTGGCATGGAGATTTTCAACGATGTTGTCGAAAAAGTCCGTCTTGCGAAAGGGTCGATTATCGACGGGCAGGATGCCTTCAAGCTCTATGATACCTATGGATTTCCTTTTGATTTGACCAGTTTGATGGCTGCGGAAGTTGCTCTTCAGGTTGATGGCGAGGGCTTTGAGCGCTGTATGCTCGAACAGAAGAGTCGCGCAAGAAGCGACCGCAAGGAGAAGCAGCAGGTTGGAGATGATGGCACAACGTGGAGCTGGTTCAGCGATGTCCATGCATCCCTGTTTGCCGGTTACGACCAGCTTGCCATGCCAGTTGTTATTACCGGTATTAAACATGCAAAGGAGAAGCTGCTGCTCGCGCTCGACCAGACGCCATTCTATGCTGAAAGCGGTGGTCAGACTGGTGACAAAGGAGTGATAGAGACGACCCGTTACCGTTTTCAGGTTGCCGATACCGTCAAGGATGGCGATACGATTATCCATGTTATTTCAGAAGCTTTCGACAAACTTCTTGATACGTCCGTTCTTCTTGACGACCTTTCGCTTGATGCCCACGAGCTTTCAGCGAAAGCCGCTGTCGATCGCGGTGTACGTCAGGATGCCGAGCGCAATCATACCGCAACACACCTTATGCACGCGTCGCTTCGCAGGATTCTGGGGCAACATGTGCAGCAGAAGGGCTCATTTGTGAGTGCCGAACGTCTCCGTTTTGACTTCAGCCACTTTTCAAAGCTCTCTGAAGGTGAGATTGAGGCGGTTGAGGCCGAAGTGAATGAACAGATACGAAGAGCTGAACCGGTAGTCAAGCATGCCGATGTCCCTTACGATGAGGCGATTGCCAAAGGCGCACTCGCTTTTTTTGGCGACAAGTATGCCGACCTTGTCAGAGTGGTCGAAGTGCCGGGCATTTCGGTTGAGCTGTGTGGCGGCACCCATGTTGATAATATTGGCCGGATCGGTCTGGTCAAAATCGTCAGTGAATTGTCAGTAGCATCCGGTGTCCGTCGTCTTGAGGCGGTGACCGGCAGCGCGGCTGAAAAGCTCTTATGGAACGAGTATCGCGAGCTTCAGCAGGTGCGCCATCTTTTGAAAGCCAAAGGGGATGAGGCGGTGTCGGGGAGAGTTGCGGAACTGATGGAGGCTAAAAAAGAGCTGGAAAAGCAGCTCCTTGAGGGTAAAATCACCACTCTTCTCACCACGTTAAGCGCTGAACTCGCGGCTTCACCCGATATCTCTTGCTGCCGGGTGATAACGAAGGTGGTTGACGGGGTGGATGCCGAGACGTTACGCCAGGCGGCCCTTGCGTTGCGCGAGAAGGAGCCCTGTGCGGTGGGTCTGCTCTGTACGGTTGACGAGGGAAAGGTCTCGCTGGTGAGTTTTGCTTCCGATAAAGCTGTTCGCGCATGCGGCATCGATGCAGGGAAACTGATTCGTGAAGCCGCAAAGCAGGTGCAGGGCGGCGGCGGCGGCAAGCCTGAGTTTGCAACGGCAGGGGGCAAAAATATTGACGGAATACCGAAAGCGCTTGCAGCCTATACCGAATCGCTCAATGTTTTGCTGCAACAGGGATGCGTCAACAATAAATGATTGGTTATGCTGCTTCTTGATTGCTTTTTCGGGCGATGTGCAAAGCCCTCATGCGATGGTTGTGCTCTGGGGCTTGTTCGCTCACTGCGTCTTGCCCTCAAGTCACGCGCAATGCAGAGGCAGGAGAACTCCTCTGTTGCTCCGGTCGGTTCGTGGGAGAAACCGGAGACGGTGACTCAGCATGCCAGGACAACGCATCCAAAACAGGATACAGCGAAAAAACGGAAGCGGCTGCTTGCTCCGAGGGAGGAGATTGCGTGGTATCCTGTCATCAAGCCGGAGCTTTGCAACGGTTGCGGCGACTGCAAGGTTCTCTGCAAGCCCGGTGTCTTCGAGTTGGGCGAACCAGACCCAACGGGCATTTGCCGACCGAAACTGATTGTTGCGCATCCTTACAAGTGTCTTGTACTCTGCAACAGATGTGTGCCGATTTGCACCTCAGGTGCTATTGTTCTACCTCCAAAAGAGAAATTTGAGCACTTCGTGGAGTATATAGACTGACACAAAGCCTGCCGGAGAGGGGATGACTTCACAAACCACATAACGGAGAGGATGATGAGCGGCTCAGCAACACCAGCAAGGAAAAAACGCAGGCTGCTTGTTCCTCGCGAAGAGATTGCCTGGTTTCCAGAGATTGATACCGAGCTCTGTAACGGCTGTGGCGATTGCGAAGAGATGTGCAAACCCGGCGTTTTTGCGCTTGGTGAGCCGGAAGGGGTCAAACGGGCAAGAATGACCGTTGCCAACCCCTACAACTGTGTTGTGCAGTGTACCAGATGTGAACCGGTTTGTCCTTCAGGCGCTATCACTCTGCCTGTCACGAAAGATTTTGACCAGTTTGTGGAATTTGTTGATTGACCAGAAGGTCGTCGCGATCCCTGAATCCCATCAGATAGAGAATAGCATCGAGCCCGAGGGTTGAGATTGCCTGTTTGGCGCTCTCCCTCACAATCGGCTTGGCCCTGAAGGCGATGCCGAGTCCCGCTTTGCCAAGCATCGGGAGGTCATTGGCACCATCACCAACGGCGATGGTCTGTTCCAGCCGGATCTTCTCCTTTTTCGCAATAAGCTCAAGCAGTTCAGCCTTTCTTTTGCCATCAACAATCGGTCCTATCACCTTGCCGGTTAACCGGTGATTGTCAATTTCAAGTGTGTTGGCATAGACGTAATCGATATTCAGCTTTTTCTGGAGATAGTGGCCGAAATAGGTAAAGCCGCCCGAGAGAATGGCGGTCTTGAAGCCGAGATTGTGCAGGTTATGAAAGAGCGTTTCGGCTCCCTCTGTCAGTTGCAGACGTTGAGCAATTTTTTCCAAAACATGTTCATCCAACCCTTTCAGCAGGGAGACTCTCCGTTGCAAGCTGCCGGTAAAGTCGATCTCACCACGCATCGCCTTCTCAGTTATTGCCGCCACCTCAGCGCCGACGCCAGCCTCGATGGCAAGCTCATCAATCACTTCCGAAGTAATCACGGTCGAATCCATATCAAACACCACCAACCGACGATTGCGCCTGAAAATGTTGTCCTCCTGAAACGCTATATCGACGCCAAGCGTATCGGTAATGGCCAGCATCTGTTCGCGGAACCGGTTTTCGCTTTGCAGCGTGCCCCGTATCGAAAACTCCACGCAAGCCTTTGTGTGTCCAGCGTTCTCGTTTTCAAGAGGAATACGGCCCGAGAGGCGATTGATGGTCTCAATATTGAGGTTATGCCCGGTAATAATCGACGAGACCCGCTCAAGCTGCTCAGCGGTAATCTTTCGCGCAAGCAGCGAGAGCAGATAACGGTGCTTGCCCTGCTCATGCACCCAGTCGTTGTACTCGGTATCGGTAACCGGCGTAAAGGTGATCTGAATACCGAGCGTATGAGCGCAAAAGAGCAGATCCTTCAGCACCGGTGAAGAGGCCGACTCTTTCGGCACCTCCACCAGCATCCCCAGCGATAGATGATTATGAATAACCGCCTGGCCAATATCAAGCACCGGCACTTTATAGCCAGCAAGGATTGACGTGATTTTTGAAGTCAGGCCAGGTTTGTCGGGGCCTGTAATATTGATCAGCAGAAGCTCGCTCATAGTGGCTTGGTAAGGGTTTGTTATGCTGTTGAAGATATTACTAAAGTTGAAATTTTATCTGTTTTTTTGGAGTCGGGGGGATCAGTGTCCATCATGTTTAAACAAAAGAATTCTTCAAAAGTCGTAATTCATCGTTTTATGTGCTACGGTTTTCTTCTGGTTGTGGGTGTTTCATCTTGAAAAGGTTCATGTCTGACATGCTGATCTTGTTTTTGCTGTTTTATTTATGCTCTTGGAGTATTTTGCTATACTTTACGAGGTTGTGGTTTGGGATGGCTGTGGGTATTTCCTCAGGAGCACCAACGGGTGAATTCGAAAACCGGTGAAGAAGCGCTGTACTATACTGAAGGTTTACTAATTCAAAAGGTGAGTATTTGAATTTCACTTTCACTCATTACATTCAACGAAGAAAAAATACAAGAGAAATAGAGCTCAAAGGTGAATATGCCTGATATCCAAACTGCCAATGCGCCACTGCGGTTAGCGCAGTACCTCAAGGAATTTGTCGGCTTGCGCACTACCACTGTGCGCGATGTCACGAAGTACGATATGGTACTGTGGTTTGGCGATATGCCGCAGGAAAAGGATTGCTTCAGCCCGGCTTGGGTGGATGGCTGCGAACTGGGTGACCCCTGGCTGGAAGTCAAAAAGCAGCAATTCGATGCCATGCCAGCGGTTCAAGAAAACATTCTGCCGTGGATTGATGAACAAGCGCTGAATCGTGCCAGCGAGCAGATTCCCTTGCTTAAAACCAGCATCCGGCTTCCTGATGAAGCGGCAGAACTTGCAGAGGGAGAATCGGCACCGTTGATTGATGCGTCGTTAAGTGACTTCCCCGAGGTCCAGGCGGCCTATGACCGCTATCGTCTGCGCTGGCAGGGGTGGTCGGATGAATACCGGCGTCGTCAGAAAATTCAGGACTTGTACGCCCGGCTTTTCGCCTTGCATACCCAACTGCGTAAGCAAGGGGAATTGCTGGAATTGGTGCTGGGCATAGGCTTGCTCGACTGGCGGGCGCCGGTGGGGGGCCATATTCGACGCCATATGTTGGTAGCGCGCGCGGAACTGGTGTTTGAGCCTGGTAAAGGGGTTATGCGGCTGGAGCCGCCGGGGGATGGTGCTCGCCTGCGTATTGAAGATGATATGCTGGAGGCCGAACTACGCCCGGATCATGGCCAGTATCAGGCGGTGCAAATGCAGCTTGATTACCTTGGTGATGATATCTGGGATAAATCTCTGATGCAAGTTGCGCTGAAACACTGGGCAGGTTCATTGAATGCGGATACGCTCTATTCTGCGGATTTGCGTAACCATGGCGCTGATACGAAAATGCCTGTGGTAAGTTTTGCTCCGGCGCTGATCCTGCGCAAGCGCACACAGTCTGGCATGGTGCGTATTTATGATGCCATTATTAATCAGCTTGGCAGTGAGTCTGCCGAGGTGCCGCAGGGCTGGGGTGGTCTGATTGATGATGTTGACGATCAGTATTATGATGGACGAACCGAAAATGGTGAGGTGCAGCAATCAAGCACCCATGAAGATGGTCAGCAGCAAATCTACTTTCCACTGCTGGCAAACAAGGAACAGCGTCGCATTGTCGAGGCGATTGACCGCCAGCGCGGTGTGTTAGTGCAGGGCCCGCCTGGTACAGGGAAAAGCCATACCATTGCTAACCTGATTTGCCATCTGCTGGCCACCGACAAGCGAGTATTAATCACAGCGGAAACAGGCCGTGCCTTGCAGGTGCTCAAAGATAAGCTGCCGAAAGAAATTCAACCTTTATGTGTCAGTTTGCTGGGGCAAGGTGGTGATGCCTTTGCGGAATTGAATATGGCGGTTCAGGGGATTACAACCCGGCAAGCTGCTTATACACCGGGGGCCTATGAGCCGCGCATTGTCGAAATTGATGCCGAGTTGGATACCAACCGTAGTAAGCTCGCTGCAATCGATAGCGAAATTCGCAGTCTGCGCGAAGAAGAAACATGTCCCTACCAGATTGCTGATGGCACCTATCATGGCACCGCATCTATGATTGCTGCGCAAGTGGCACGCGAACGGGTAGAATATGAATGGTTGAAGCTACCTTACGATGCCCCTTCTCATCCACCGGTCAGCAGTAAGGAAATGCTGATATGGTTGGAGATTTATGGCCGTTATAAAGAGGCTCAGATTGCGGATGCCCGTTTAAAGCTACCTGCCAGTAGCAAACTGGTGGCCCCGCAAACATTTGCTACAGCGGTATCAAATGAATCTGCTGCTATAGTGGGGTTGCAGCAACTGGAAGTATTCCTCAAACATCGGGTCTATGGCGCTGTTCATGCTCTAACAACTGAGCAACGCATCGCGATGGGCCAAGCCCTGCGCAAGCTGGAAGAGCAACGTCTCGCCGTGATACGTATTACCAGTGGCTGGTCTACGGTCGCCTTGAGTGAGTTGATTGCTGGCAAACACGTCCGATGGGACACCGTGTTAACCCGTAATCAGGAGCTTTTAACCGAGGCTGAGGACTTGATCTCTCGGCTTGGCAAATATGCTGTCAGCCTGCCTGAAAATCAGGATCGCAGGAAAGTACGCACCGATGCCTTGGCGGCTATTAAGTTTCTGAATGAAGGGGGGGCATGGAAGCGTATGGGCATGTTTACCCCGGCTGAGTTGAAAGGCAAAACCTACCTCAAAGATGAAGTATTGGTAGACGGCGTGGGAGCGGCAACTATAGGGCAGTTGCAGGCTGTATGTGATAAGCTGTCACTTGATTTTGTGTTTGAAGAGTTGGTATCGATATGGTCAGATGTGGGCGCACAACCTGTTGCGGGAAATCGTCGCATACTGTTGGCTGACTTGCAAGAACAGCGAGCAGATCTTGAGCGCTGTGTGGCTTATGCCGAGGATTGCCTAAAGGCTGGCCGCACCTTATCTTCTTTCTCCACGGCAGTGCCCGAACCGGACTGGTTGAGTGGTGAGATTACGCTATGGATTGAACTGCTTGATGTCGCTGAAAAAGAAGCCAACTATCACACCGCATGTGATGCAGTGAATAGTTGTGCTGCGGCGGTGAATCCAATCGTCGAGTTGCACGACGCCCATCCGCTAGCAGCGAAGATAGTGTCCGCAGTGGAGGAGAGAAATATTTGCGACTATAGCCGATATTATGCTGATCTGGTTGCAATTGAAGAAATCCGTTCAGAACAGTTGCACCGCGCCGATATTGAAAACCGCCTTAATGCTCAAGTGCCTTACTTGGTTTCAGATATTGCAGGAAGCCTAAAAAAATCTGACTGGCATCAGCGTTTTTCCTTCTGGGAAAATGCTTGGCATTGGGCAATAGCGGATAACTGGCTCGAAAAGCGTACTGATTTTTCATATCAGCAAAAATTGTGGCGGAGACGTCATGATATAGATGCCATGATTGGCCGTTTAGTGGCCGAGTCAGCAGCGCTTCGTGCCTGGACGCATTT
This sequence comes from uncultured Chlorobiaceae bacterium, assembly GCA_903836465.1. Taxonomy (GTDB): domain Bacteria; phylum Bacteroidota; class Chlorobiia; order Chlorobiales; family Chlorobiaceae; genus Chlorobium. The sequence continues at coordinate 11,160 of CAILRB010000072.1, read as the reverse complement.
TTTCAAACGCCTTTCGCAACGGGAATCAGCAGCGCTTAAAAGTTGGCGTGAAGCTGTCAAAGCTATAGGCAAGGGAACTGGCAAGTCGGCCAAAATGGCACGGTTGCGCCAAGAGGCTCGCCAGTACATGGATGCATGTCGCGATGCCATTCCTATTTGGATTATGCCTCGTTATCTGGTGGCGGAAATGATTGATCCAGCGCCAGGGCGATATGACATGGTTATTGTTGATGAGGCCAGCCAGCTCGGTATTGAAAGCCTTTTTCTATTCTATATCGCAAAAAAAATGGTGGTGGTTGGTGACGATCAGCAGATTAGCCCCTATGGCATTGGTATTGCTGATGAGGCGATAGCGGGATTACAGGAACATTATCTGGAAGGAATACCACACCGTCACGCACTGTCTCCACAGAGTAGTTTGTATGGCAATGCCAAAATTCGTTTTAGCCAAAATGTGGTGTTGCGCGAGCATTTTCGTTGCATGCCGGAGATTATCCAGTTTTCTAATGACCTCTGTTATGCCAGCAACGGTACCCCTTTGGATCCACTAAGAGCCTACCCAGCAAACCGTTTGCAGCCATTGGTGCTCAGGCATGTTGCTGACGGCTATCGGATAGGGAGTAGTCAGTATGCCCAGAATATTCCAGAAGCGGATGCGATTGTCGCTCAGATTGCAGGTTGTATTTCAGATCCTCGCTACAAGGGAAAAACGATGGGTGTCATCAGTTTACAGGGAGAAGCGCAAGCAAAGCTGATAGAGAAAAAGTTGTTGGAACAATTGGAGCCTGAAGTGATTGAGGAGCGCCAGTTGATCTGTGGTGATGCTTATGCGTTTCAGGGCGACGAGCGACATATTATTTTTCTGAGTATGGTGGCAGCACCTGGAGAAACACGTATCGGTGCCCTGACGACAGATTCAGCCCGTCAACGATTTAACGTAGCAGTCAGCCGTGCCCAAGATCAGTTGTGGTTATTCCATACTGCAACGCTGGACGTGCTGAGTGATCTTTGTATGCGTTACCGCTTGCTGAAATACATGCTGGAGCCAAAGCGGGAATCTTCCGCCGAAAATGAACAACGGTTTGACTCTGAATTTGAACGGGCAGTGTATCAGCGCATTTGCGATCGTGGATTCTATGTCAGAACGCAGGTTTGTATTGGTGATCCTACAAACCATCGTTACAGGATTGATTTGGTGGTTGAAGGAATGCAGGGTAGGCTTGCTGTGGAGTGTGATGGAGATCGTTGGCATGGCCCAGATCGCTATGAACACGATATGGCGCGGCAGCGTGACCTCGAACGGGCTGGCTGGCAATTTATCCGCATTCGTGGTGCCCATTTTTATCGGGAACCGGAAACCGCTATGCAGCCAGTTTGGAGTGAACTCGACAGGTTAGGGATCCATCCCGGCGGAGTTGATTCTGCTGGTGCGGCACCGCCGAGTCCGGTTAATTTCAGTGCAGCAGAAAATGGTAGTGCTTTTGAAAATGTACTGACTAACGAACTGGGGGCATTAAATGATATGCCTTGTGAGTTTGTTACATGTGAAGATCCGCCTACAGGAATAGAATTTGATGAAGAGTATGACGTTGTTGGTAGGGAAATCCTTTCTGAAGATCAGCTCGAAATAGCGAGCGATATGGATGATGAAGTTGAAATCATTGGTAGTTCCGATGACGGTAGTAAGCAGCAAGAGATTCTTGAACTTGAAATTAGGCAGTCTGATGAGAAGGTTGGTCGGTCAACCTATGTTGAGTACCGAGGATCAATAAGCGTAGATCCTCGCAGCATTGAGGTTGGTACGGCACAAGTGGCTGAAGGACTGTTGCGAATTATCGAAGCTGAAGCGCCCATGCTCGCCAAACGCGCCTATGATATTTATTTACACGGTTGCGGAATACAGCGCATGGGCGGGGAGTTGCGTAAAACCATGAACAAAGCGTTACAATACTTGATCAATGATGGACATGTTATCAAGGAAGATGAGCTTGGAAAGGGTGGCTTGATGTACACCATTGTCCGCCCGAAAGGCAGCACAGCTGTATTGGTTCGCAGCAGAGGCCCGAGGGACTTTTCTGAGATACCTCCCAGTGAGCTTCTGACAGTGGCAAAAAAATTGGAGTCAGTTGATAGCTTGAAGCATGGTTCAGATGAACATCTGCGCGCTATTCTGGAGTATTACGATCTTCGGAGACTGACAACTCAGGTCAGTACCTCACTGTTGGATATTTTGGATAAGGCATATCCGTATGTCTGAGGTAAGCCCATTTGCACCACGATGATTTAGTTAGACGGTAGAGTTAATAATGCCAAAAAGGAAGAAAAAGAAAAACACATACGATCCAGCTACTACGCTTCAATTCATGTCGTTGAGCCATGGGCTAGAAGATTTGGCAAAAAATCTATTCGAATTATCATGTGCTGGAAGCAGGTCGGTATGGCCCAAAATGACTGGTCTTGAAGATGTTTCCGGCAATATTGAATCGAGAAAGAAATTCTTAACGGCCTCTCATGCGGGGATGTCAGAGGCTCAGTCAATAATCATAGACAATCTTCGCTCGGGAAAATCCATAAGCGTTTCTCACCACGTATTATTTAGAGGCATTGCCGATGCAATTGCCTGGCAACTAATCAATATGCAGCTTTGCTATGCCAGGAGGTTTTTTAAGGGTCACGACCAGCCAAACATAGACCAATGCAATTTTGATTCTGTCGTTTTTGCCGCAGAAAGCCACATGAGTGACAACCCAGGGAGCATCGCCCTGATATCCGATTTGACATCGTTTGTTCAGGTCGGTGACTTACTCACGATGAGTAATATAGGTCAACAAGGCATTATCGAGGTGAAAGAAGGAGAGAAGAATAAAGAAATTTCTGACGCGCTTAAATTTTATTCAGAATCAAAATGTGATCTATTTCTTCACCTATTTGCCGAGTCTGAAGGACAATTGACCATGAAGCAAATGGGTCGCATGGCTCGGCAAATAGGTCGCATGGCTCATGTGGCAGAGGTTATGTCAAAAGGAGTATCCGAAGATCCCGATAAAAAGATGATGGTGTATATACCAGATGAAATGATAGATACAGAGACATGGTACGATGTTCTTCAGGATACCATGCTGGCTTCGAAAGACAGAGGGTGGGCAATCAATACCATTGATGACAGTATATTCATTGGGTGTTATTCAGAAGAAAAAATGCGATTAGCGGGACATATTTTTTTTAATAGCTGGTTTGATCAGTGCGGTGCGACTCCACAATGCCCTCGGGGGTCACTCTTCAGTTCAATGATCCACCCACTGGCATTTCCTGTCTTCAATTTACAAATTAGTAACGATCTGAAATTTGATACATTATTTGGTCGTATTCACGTTTGCATTGGATTCAATGTCGAAGGCTTTTTGGGGCAATGTGAGAAGTCAGGCTTAGAGGTCAGATTCGCAACCAATAAAGAGGCAACAAAGGCTGATCAAACAGGCATTAAGCCATATAGACACAAAGGAAAGGCTATCTTTGTAGGGGATGGACAAAGTGAACAATTAATAATGGACGGAATTTTCTTAAGAGCCATGTACCATCATCAGCGTCCAATTAACTTAATTAAAAACATACTTTTACAGATGAGGCAGGAATCGCCTAACAAATTATTACAGGAGACGCAAAAAGCCGCACCCCTGATTTCAGCGTTAGACCACATGGGAGACCGTACATGAGATGCTCAGCTATTTTGAAATTTTTCGTGGGTTGTTGTATCTCGTTGACATTAAACACACCGACCCATGCTGCTGATAAGATCAAATTTGAAACCGATCCTCCACAGCGGTTAGACGTGCGCTTCCGCCTATTCAAGACAGAAAATATGTGGAATTTCTTGGAATTGGACACGCAGACTGGACGATTGTGGCAAATACAGTTTACTGTTGACAAAGACTCAAGTCGCATAAAGCTGCCGATCAATTCCAGTCCACTGGCATCAGACGCCAAGAATGGAAGGTTCACTCTTTATCCGACAAACAATATGTGGAATTTCATGTTGGTTGATCAGGACAATGGGCGGATATGGCAAGCACAGTTTTCAGTAGGAGATGAAAACAGGAACATCTTCCCCATTCTGAGCGTTCAAGATATCCAACTGCTAATTGACAAGCTACCGAAAAAGCCAAAATGAAATGTGCAAGGTCTAACAACAGATGCTCCGCCAGCAAGCTTTACTTGCTCCCTCCTCGCCCTACAAGCTGCACGCTGGGCCTTTTCTTTGTAACATAAAGCAGGCATTATGGCTAAAAATCAGAGAATGTGGGTTTATAGACCACCTAAACCACCTGCTCCAAAAGTGTCAATGAATACAAAAGTAATTGTCCAGCAAAAGGCGGACGAACTTGTGGAAAAGGTTTTGAAACCAAAAAACATTCAATCTCCGCCCGCTCCTGATGAATTTCAGCATAATTACATTGCTGATATCTATACAAAATGGTATCGACACTATTTTTACTTTTGTGCAAAATATAATGTCCCTGGCCCCAACGCTCTTACCCCTTTCTTTGAAGCCAAGTTTGCCCGGTTGAAATATATCCAGGACAATCAGTTCAATATGGCGTTCATGCGCTATACTGGTGAGTGGGTAGAAATTTATCAAGACTTATCGCTTGATCAGTGTTTGGAAGCAGTTGAAAACGACCCATTTTTTCATCCGTAACCTTTATTGATGTATTCCGGGGAAACAAGTTCAGGGTTTGATGCTATTTTTAAAGTAATAAGCTCCTTGGGCTTGAAATTGCACGCAGAAGCAGCTCACACAACAAAATGAACAGCCTGGCAAGAATGTCTCTGGTGAACGAATCACTCTTGTTTCCCAATCGATCATACAAGGAGAGCTAAGCCATGAAGGTGAAATATTTTGAGGATACCGATACCGCTTATGTTGAATTACTTGACAAGCCGGTGTTTGAAACTCGCGAGATTAGTGAAAACATCTTGATTGATGTTTATGAGAAGGGGAATCTTGTCAGTATGACCATTGAGCATGCTAAAGAAAATGCTGGCTTGTGGGAATTTTCTTATCAGGAAATCCCTCACAGGGAGACTGCGTAAGCCTGTTTTTGGTTTGAGGGGATTATGGCCGCCCGATTATTCTGATCTCTTTTTTTGTATATTTTACGCTTTATTGACAATCTGAAAATATTTAGCTATAGTTTAGAGAGATATTGTTTGTGAGAAGAACAGATACATTACAAAACTGCCGGAGTAGAATTGAAATCTGGTTCATCTGATCCTTCAACAATACGCAGAAAGTAGCAAAGGATTATTCGTTTCTATTATGCACTTTGAGTGGGACTTAAAAAAAGCTGCTGCAAACAAACGTAAACATGGTGTTTCCTTTGAAGAAGCTACAAGTTCATTGCGGGATCCATTTTCTGCAACCGCTCATGATCCAGACCATTCAATAGATGAGGTGCGTTTTATATCCTATGGCGTTTCTTCGTCAGGACGCTTACTTATGGTATCACATACTGAAAGAGGAAATGCAATTCGCATCATATCTGCACGATTAGCAACAAAGACTGAAAGGAAAATTTATGAAGAAGGGTAATTTTGATATGTCAGATGAGGCGAGACCAGAATATAAAAGGTCAGATTTAGGTGAAATTGTACGCGGCAAATATGCAGATCGCATAAAAGACGAAACAAATGTTGTTTTCCTGGAGCCTGATGTTGCACAGGCATTTCCTAACGATGAAGCCGTCAATAAAGCTCTTCGTTATTTATTGGAGGTCGCAGAAGCCTCAACCCGCCTGACGCAACGCTCCAGCGCACCCCGCTAACCCTCCGCTGCTGAGCTTTGCGTCAGGTGGACCCTGCGGGGCGCGATAGAAGATATTCCAATCAGCATTTCAAGGGTTTGAAGAAAGTGAAATTATGGTCCGCACTATTCAGGAATTAATGGGTCATAAAGATGTAAGCACCTCGATGATTTATACCCATGTTTTGAATCGCTATAGGACATATTCCTCGAAGCTGTGCTTTGTGAAGTAATTCCTAAACATGAACTCATACCCCGTAGCTCTGCTGCGGGGTAATTGATCAAAGGTGGCCATGGGGTAAAAAGTCCTGTTGATGGCTTGTAAGCAACGTTGTTATGCCGATCCATATAAGACGCTAAAATAAAACATAATGCAATGGTTAACTATTATTTATTAAAACGATTACCGGTATTTCGAGTAGTTTGAAATTTGCGTCTTATATGGGTTGTAATTCAAAAATCCGCAGTTTAGGCGGGTCAGTCTATTTATTGTTAGGTCTCCCGGATTGAAAGCATGATATGAGAACGGCTGCGCTATTTTTGCTACTATTTCTTGCCGCCCTACCACCTACGGTAGCTGGCCAAGGAAAAAATGCGCTGACGATCAGCGCACAGGCTGACGGCCCACATTCCCCGCTCGTCATGCCCTTGACCGCAGTTTCTCCACCGCCTGTACAGCAGCCTAATGGAGCCCCGGTAGAGCCACGACCATGGTGGCTCGGCGATTTACTCACGCTCTTCGGCATATTTGTCGGCGCTTTTGTGGTCGTTTGGCAGCTGGGTCGGCAACACAAGCAGGCAATGGAACTTCAAAAGGAGAATGCCAGGGAACAGCTGCGGCTCCAAGTATATCAAGAATTCGCGCCGGTGCTTGTTGATGCCAGCGACAAGGCAATCAATGCTGGAACGTATGTGGCTCTGATGGCTATCAACATGCATGCCTATTCCGTGCAATGTGCACGAGGACTTACGCCTGCACCCCTTAAGGAGCGAGCAATCGAATTTTGCAGAAGACATCATGATGCAGCCAACGAAATCGTTAAAATAATACGATTGATTGAGAAATACCAGGTTGTGACGCATGACCTTGAGATATTTCAGTTGGCGCTGAATGTCGCAAGTCATGATCTAAGAGAGACATTCAGTCCTCTTTATGAATCCATGCTTGCAATCTTGCCCATGGATATTCTGACTCCCAACGGTACTCAGGCGATGAATGTTATTTGCCCAACAAGTCAGCATATCCAAGATTTTGAGACATTAACATCAGCCTATGTTGCTGCAAAGGACGATTTTGAGGGCTACCTATTTGATTTGAATGTCGAGCTTCAAAATATTTTTCTCAGCAATCTGTTCAACAACCGCGTACTGAGAAGAAAACCCATCAGCCCTATAGTTAAAGTCATTTCGACAGATAAAGAAGCGGTGGATGAATTGCGGAAGTATTTTGAAGAGGAGACTCCGTGGGGTCTAAACAAATCTCGGATTGAACGAGAAGTGCGAGCAACTCTGGAGGTGCCCTAACAAAGCCATAAACTCGGACGCTCCGCGCCGGTTATTTCACCGTTCGGCCCATTGAAGATCAACGCGCGGTTCGTTTGATAATCTCATTAATTGTAGCTACATTAAAATTATGACAGTCGAGTTCGATCCCGTCAAGGACGCAGCAAACCAGGCGAAGCACGGTGTGTCTCTGGCTATGGCAGGCGACCTTGACTGGGAAGCCGCACTGGTGTGGGTTGATGAACGGTTTGAGTACGGCGAGTCGCGAATGATTGCGCTCGCTCCGCAAACCGAAATCCTGTACTGCGTGGCATTTGTTGACCGAGGCGAAGTGCGAAGGGTCATCAGCCTGCGCCGTGCCAATCGTCGAGAGGTGAAACACTATATCGAAAATTATGTCGAAAATCTCTAAGCGTTCAACTATCCTCATGCCCACAGCGGAAGAGGACAAGGCCATTACTGCGGCAGCTAAAAGTGATCCTGACGCGCAGCCACTCACGCCAAAGCAACTGAAGGCGATGGTGCCAATCCGCGCCCTGCGTGGTCGTCCGAGGTCTGAAAACAAGAAGCTGCTTGTGTCTGTGCGTTATAGCCCCGAGGTCGTCGCCTACTTCAAGTCAACCGGTGAAGGTTGGCAATCGCGAATGGATGGTGTGCTTCGTGAGTACGTAACGTGCCATTCCCGTAACGCGTGAAATGTGACAGAACCCTACGGTCAACCCGACGCTGCGCGGACCCTGAGCTTGGGCGTTAGGCGGACTCTGCAGGGGCGATTATGATTGACAAAAGGTCCACATAGAGCCATATCGACTTTTTCTTGAAGACCCTCTTTCCAGGCAGGAAGTACACAAAGCAATTCGATTTGGAGAAAAGAAATGAATAAGACAGAGGAAGCAGAACTTATCATCTCGGTGGAAGCTGGTGAATGGTCTTCCGTTGCCGACCTTACCTCTATGAAAGAGAGGCTTATGAAAGCCGCTTCAGAAACGGCTCTCAAAGACTATCGAATTAATGTGAGAATCTCCAAACGTGATGTGGAAGCCCTCAAGACCAAAGCACTTGAAGAAGGTATTCCCTACCAAACTCTCGTTACAAGTATCCTGCACAAATATGTTACGGGAAGAATCATCGAAAAAAAAGAGAAGACATCCGCCTGACATCAAGATCAATTTATTAAAAAGGTTGGGGGACAACGCAACGGCAAAATGAGATGATACAGGTGGCAAGGGTCGCTGGGTGGTCTCGGGAAAGTCTGTATAAGGTTCTCTCCGGGGAAAGAAGTCTGCCACTCAAGGCAGATTTCCAGCAGTTTGTGGAGGAGTATGATGAGTTGGAGAGAAAAACTGAAATAGAAAAAGTTTTTTGCTATTTTTGATTACTTTTCGATGTATAAGTGGCGCAATTATCGGAAAATTCGAATTCTCTGTATCATCCGTGGTAATTTCATTATAGGATCTGAATTATGCCTTTTCTCCAAGTAAGAAATATTCCTGAAGAGCTGTATGAAAAATTAACTCAAACAGCTAAAGCGGATAAGAGAACTATCGCAGAGGAAACCATATTTTTATTGAGAAAAGCGTTGAATTTTCAAGAGTAAAGAAGCGCTGAACGAAAGCATCTCCTCAAAGAAATCAAGAATTAGATAAGGAAAGTGCTGCAACATTTCATGGAAACTGGAGAATGCAACAACTGTAATTTCATCGGACTTCTATAAAGTCGAAACAGCAAATGTAATCGATAACGTTTTTTATCCATGTTAACAGGAGGTAATTGCCATGAAACATATAACCGCTACGGATACCCTTGAGTTATCAGTCCCGGAGAGAATTCAGTTGGTAGAAGACATCTGGGATACGATATCTAACGAACCTGAAGCTGTCCAGTTATCGGACGAAGAAAAAATAATAATTGATGAACGTTTGGAAGCATATCACAGAAACCCCACATTAGGTGCTCCGTGGGAAGATGTTTATAAGAGAATAGTATCTAAGCGATGAAGCATCAAATCATAATCAGACCTGAGGCTGAAAATGATTTAAGAGAATCATTCCTTTGGTATGAAGGAAAAAGGCAGGGGTTGGGACATGACTTCTTGCTTCAGATTGAGGCCGGTCTTAAATTTATCCAAAGGAATCCTGAGCTCACCCCAGTAGAATATAAAGAAGCAAGGAAGCGCGTCATTAAAAAATTCCCTTATAAAATAATCTATCTATTCAAAAATGATGCAATTTTTGTTCTGGCAGTGCTTCATGGTAAAAGAAGTCCAGCCTTATTAAAAAACAGAATAGACTGCATCTCATAAAATCACGTCACTTGACTGTCGGCTTCGCCGCCAGCAGGTGACCTTTTCGTTAGACCACATGCAAAAACAAGTCGTTTACCGTTGCCAAACTGCACACATTGTGATAAATTGGTAAAATGAAACGCATCAATTGGAACACGGAAAAGAGCGTGGCACTCAAAGCGTCACGGGGCATCTGTTTCGAGGATGTGGTTTTCTTTATTGAAAGGGGTGAGATATTGGACGACTATCTACATCCCAACCAGAAGGTATACCCTGGACAACGAATCATGGTATTGAGCGTGTTCAATTACGCATATCTCGTACCTTATGTTGAGAATGAGGAAGAGTTGTTTCTGAAAACCATTATCCCGAGCAGGAAGGCCACTCAGCAATATTTTGGAGAAAAACATGACGACTAAACTGACCAAAGAAGAGAAGGAAATACTGGAAAGCTTTGAAAAAGGTGAATGGGTTCCTGTCGCCGACCTTCCAAAAAGAAGAAAAGAGTTGGCTGAGTACGCCTGTAATACTTTGAGAAAGGACAGGAGACTGAATATTCGGATTTCTGAAAGAGACCTCACTGAGTTGCAAAGAAAAGCCGTCAAGGAAGGTTTGCCGTATCAGAGTTATATCTCAAGTATTATTCACAAGTTCATTAACGGAACACTGGTTGATGGAGCAGCAAAAGAGGTGCAAACCAGGCCCTGATGATTCACCCTGTGGAGCCTCGACGGTATTGGCTTATTGCTGCCGTTCATTTGCACCCCCGAAGAACTACTTGGGAGCGAAATCGTGGATGAAGTAAGAGCTATTCGTGATGCCCATCCAGCCAAATTTGGCTATGACTTGCAGGCTATCTATGCTGATTTGAAACAGTCAGAAGCTGAACATATTGCCGCTGGTCATCCATTTATTCCTGCGTCTGAGTGTCCGGCGCCTAATACTGCGTTGCAGCGTTACCGCTGACTTCAGACGTTCAGCTCTATAAGGGATCGAGATCTATACTATGGATTGGTAATACAAAGTAGACAGTATGGCTAAAAATCAGAAAATGTGGGTGTATAGTCCACCTAAACCCTGCTCCAAAAGGGTCAACGAATACGAAAGTAATTGTCCAGCAAAAGGCAGACGAACTTGTGGAAAAGGTTTTGAAACCACAACACATTCAACCTCCCCCAGCAGCTCCTGATACGTTTCAGCGCAATTACATTGCTGATATTTATACAAAATGGTATCGATGCTATTTTTACTTTCGTGCAAAATATAATGTTTCTGGCCCCCACAGCACATACATGCAGATTATCAGGGAAACGTTGCAGTGTACTCTATCCCTGAAGGAACGCTATTGGCAGGTTTACTGCCACCGAACAAACACAAGCTGGTAGTTGCTTGGATCGAGATTCATCACGAAGATTTATTGGCTGACTGGAATTTGGCAGTAAATGGAAAGAAACCATTTCCGATAAAGGGACTTGATCAATGAGAATTGCAGAACTACATCCACAACCTGATTGGGTGTTGTCAATTGTTTCGGAAGATGGCCGTGTTGGTCGTTTTGATGTCACTCCTTATC
>CAILRB010000071.1 GCA_903836465.1 uncultured Chlorobiaceae bacterium | reverse complement strand
CTTGCAATTCTGTGAGCCATCTTCTGAAGAGCGTAGTGCGGGAAATCTGCACGCTACGTTGTGTGGGAGCAGGTACCGGGAGACCGGGCCTGCGACCCGGTGGGAACGGACAGGATTTCTGGCCGTCCCCTATCCCGATTTTTTTGAATGGTTCTCCTGGGTAAAACAAAAGATCATGCAAATCAAACTTTTTACCATCCCTGTTGGTGACAGTGGCGCAGCCGAGCAGGAGCTGAATATGTTTCTGAAAGCCAACAAAGTGCTTGAGATTGAAAACCGGCTTATCAGTAATAAAAACAGTGCTTGCTGGTGTTTCTGTGTGCGCTATGCCGAGTCTGCGGCCAATCCGTCAGCTTCGGATTTCAAGGCAAGGGTTGATTACCGCAAAGTGCTCGATGAGCCAACCTTCAACAAATTTTCAGCCCTGCGTGAAAAACGCAAAAAAGCAGCAATCGATGAGGGCGTTTCAGCCTTCATTATTTTTACCGACGAAGAGTTGGCAGCGCTTGCAAGACTTGACGAGGTCACTGAAAAGAATATGTTGGCTATCAAGGGCATTGGTGAAAAAAAAGTGGAACGATTTGCCCGATATTTTACAGAAAAACTCGAAACCAATGAGGCGACAGGGACGGCTGATTGAGGAGATACTCGATTTCAACAATCTCTACAAGGCTTTTTACAAGGCTCAAAAAGGCAAAGCTTTTGATCAGGGCGTGCTTGCCTACAGAACGCATTTGTATGATAACTTGCAACTTCTTCGGCAGCAGATAGGTTCCGGGGCAATCGAAACGGGGAACTATCATTACTTTACGGTCTACGATCCCAAAAAACGGTTGATTTGTGCGGCTCCTTTTTCTCAGCGGGTGTTGCATCATGCCCTGATGAATGTCTGTCACGATTCTTTTGAAAACCATCAGATCGAAAACAGTTTTGCAAGTCGTATTGGAAAGGGCACCTATGCAGCTCTTGATACGGCCAGAGAGTACCACCGCCACTATCGATGGTTTTTAAAGCTCGATGTGCGTAAATATTTTGAGAGTATTGACCATGCTGTTTTAAAGGCACAACTGCACCGGCTTTTCAGGGAAAAACATCTCCTTGTGATGCTTGAAAAAATCATTGACAGCTATGCAACCACAGCTCAGAAAAGTGTGCCTATCGGGAATTTGACCAGCCAGTATTTTGCCAACCATTATCTTTCAGTGGCCGATCACTGGATCAAAGAGGAGTTGCGCATACCGGCTTATGTTCGGTATATGGATGATATGGTGTTGTGGCATAATGATAGAGAGTTCCTTCTTGATGTGGGATACCGGTTGCAGGAGTTTGCGGCAACAGAGTTGAAGCTATGGTTCAAGCCGTTTTGTTTGAACAGTCCCGAAACAGGGTTGCCTTTTCTTGGATACTTATTGTTTCCCGGGAGGGTACGGTTGACGCAGCACAGCAAGAGACGGTTTATCCTGAAATCAGCGCTTTATGCCGGTTATCTGCAAAGAGGCCAATGGTCACAAAAGGAGTATGCAAACCATGCTATGCCGTTGGTGGCCTTTACGGAGTATGCCGATGCTGTAGAGTTCAGAAAAAAGGTGTATCATTCGCTAATGGACGAAAGAGAGCAATAAGGGCATCAATCGTGGGTTCGAACCGTGTTCTTCGCGGCGGGAGCTGGAACAACAATGCCGAGAACTGCCGGTCGGCTTATCGCAACAACGACACCCCTGGCAACCGCAACAGCAATGTTGGCTTCCGCCTGGTCTTCGTCCCGTAGCTCAAGAGTAAAGCCGGATAGCTGCCGTTGAACAGATTGATGACCCTGACCCTGGAACGTAGCAAGGGCAAAAAGTCCATTGACAAGCGCCTGTTGTTGGTAGAAGAGAGCCGGATAGCCTCTTCGAAGGCTGCAGGCGTTATTTTTTATGCATGAAACCAGCCGTTTTTTTTTCGGACCGTCCAAAACTGCAACCCTCCTGGGTCGCGTCAACAGTGTGCGCATGGTGAAGATGTGATCCGTAACAGAAACAGTAACTATCAGGAGGATGTATTCATTGACATGAAGATATGCGCAATGCACTTGGATGGCGAAACCTTATATTCTTCTGGGTAGATAGATGAAAAGTATTTGCTGCAACAAAAGCGTAACAAATGAGTGTTATTCTTCTCGACATAGGCAATGTACTGGTCACAGTCGATTTTATGCGCTTTTGCCGGGCAGTTGCTATTGACCTGAATTCCGCCCCGGAAGAGATTTTCCGCAAATATTGTACTGGTGAGCTGAAAGAAAAGCTTGAAACCGGCTGGATTGGGCCGCTTGAATATCTTGCCCTGATTGCCAGTGATTCGCAGGTCAAAGCTATGCCGCTGAATGTGCTCAAGCAGCACTGGCAGGATATTTTTGAACCGCTGGAGGGCGCTGTTGAGGCGGTCAGCTTTCTCGGGGAGAAGCATTCGCTCTGGATTATGAGCGATACCGATCCGCTTCATTTTACCTTTTTGCTCAACAATTACCCGTTACTCCGAAGAGCGGATCGGTACTATCTCTCCTTTGAGCACGGGAAGATGAAAACCAGTGTTGAAGCTTTCAGCCATGTTCTCGACAGTTCAGGACACAGGGCGGATGAGTTTATCCTGATTGACGACAAGGTTGAAAACGGTGCATCTGCCTCTACAGCAGGTATCAGAAGCATCGTGTTTCAGAGCTGGCCGGATACCCTTGCTTTACTATGAGATAATAAGGAGTGGCCATGTGGGGAAGAATAGGATTGCAACCATTTGTTCTTTATGGACTTGTCTGTGTGGCCGCTTTTGGCGCTTTTGACCTGAATGCCGTCGCCTCTGCGGCTGACCAACCGAAGAGCTGGCTTGATCGGGATCAGTTTACGGGTGATTGGGGTGGCGGACGAGCAGCTCTTGCGGATCGAGGGGTCTCGCCCTACATAACCTGGACATCGCAGATTACACGAAACCTCGATGGAGGTTTGTGTATTGGTACAGATGTGGGAGGTGTGGTTGAGTTCGGTGCCGATCTTGATCTTGAAAAACTGGGCGGCTGGAATGGTGCCATGATCCATACAAGCGCATTCTGGATTCAGTACGACGATGATCCCTCCGCTGATGTTGTAGGCAACTTTGACGAGGTGAGCAATTTTGCTGCGCAGCGAAGTGTCCGATTTTATCAGGCTTACGTGAAGCAGAACTTTTTTGCTGGCAAGGTAACAGCGAAAATTGGCCAGCTTGCGCTTGACGACGACTTTATGATTTCCCCTCAGTCGGCCATGTTTGTGAATGCCTCGTCCGGTTCTTTGCCCGTTCTTTCGGCGAACACAAAGGCACCGATTTACCCGTTGGGGGCTCTCGGTGCCTGGGCACAGATGAATTTTACCAGTACATTCCGATTGCAAATGGGTGTCTATGGCGGAGACGCGGGAACCCAGAGCAGTAATCGCGATGGTTTTGGCTACTCACTTTCCCTTCGTCAGGGTGCGGCCATGATGACTGAGCTTGGGCTGGATCAAAATGGAGGTACGTACAAGCTTGGAGCATTGCTTCATACCGGAGAGTTTACGGATTACCTTACCGGTGAAGTGCGATCAGGCAATTACTCCGTCTACATGGTGCTTGATCAGATGCTGATTGGCAATCGTGAAGCGCCGAAGCTGGGTGTGTTTCTGCGTAGTGGCTTGAGTCCGCTGGTTGCGTTCAACGAAGTTGACTGGTATATTGATGCAGGAATGACCGGTCAAGGGCTGTGCGATGGAGACCGAGTCGGAATAGGATGCAGTCATGTCAGCTTTGGGGGGCCTTTCGTTCAGTCACAGCGCGACGCAGGAATTCAGGTGACGAATTCCGAGTCAGTGATTGAACTGAGCTATCAAAAACAACTGACCCACTGGAGCATGATTCAGCCCGATTTGCAGTATGTTATTAATCCCCAGAATGCGGCGGCCTCCAATGCTTTGGTTGCTGCCATCCGTACGAGAATCAGTTTTTAGATTATGTTGCAGATTACCACAACCATCGCTATCCCTGATAGCGACATCGATCTTCAGACCATGCGGTCGCAGGGTGCTGGCGGCCAGAATGTCAACAAGGTAGAAACAGCCGTTCATCTCCGTTTCGATATCCGCGCCTCCTCGCTCCCGGACGATTTTCGTGAGAAGCTGTTGCTGCTGAAGGATCATCGCATGACAAAAGATGGGATGATCGTCATCAAGGCGCAACGCTACCGTTCACAGGAGAAGAACCGCACCGATGCCATGCTGCGTCTGCAAGCGTTGCTTCAGCGTGCTGCTCTGCCCGTGAAAAAACGCAAAGCCACAGCTCCGACAAAAAGCTCGAAGGAGCGGCGCATTGAGAGCAAGGTAAAGCGGGGAGCAGTGAAAGCAACAAGAGGGCCGATTGAGTATTGAGCCTCTGCTTCCTTTTTTGCCGAGCTGGTGCTCGGCGCTCCCAGGGCTTGACGCTCACTCACCCCATATTCTCCAGCCGCTTGTAGAAAAAGTGCTTCGTCACTTCCGCTGACACAAT
>CAILRB010000070.1 GCA_903836465.1 uncultured Chlorobiaceae bacterium | reverse complement strand
GCCCAGGACATCGCCCTCTCAAGGCGAAGATCACGGGTTCGAATCCCGTACACGCTACAAACAAATGCACCCGTAGCTCAACTGGATAGAGTATCTGACTACGAATCAGACGGTTAGAGGTTCGACTCCTCTCGGGTGCACGATACACTTCCTGCTTGGCTTAACGGCTTTTTTTCTCTCTGCCGATGTTTGACCTTGCATTTCTTCTGGCGCCGACATTTGCCACATTTTTAATCGGAATAGTTTTGCGCAAGACATCAATTCTTGATGACTATGCCTCAAATGTTCTCTTTAAACTGGTTCACCACCTCACGCTTCCTGCGCTTTTACTTTCTGTGCTCCCCTATGTCATCATCAGCAGAGAAGTCTTTTTTCTTCCTCTCATTTCATGTATTCTGGTTCTTGTAACCCTTGGAGCAGCAACGCTTACACGAAAAGCTCTTTTCATGCCGGAAAAAACTTGCACCGTATTTGTTATCGGCACAATGAGCATGAACCTGGGCTTTGTCATGCCATTTATTCAATCATTTTATGGTGATGACGGGCTTGCCAGGTTATTTGTGTTCAATCTTCCGAATGAATTGGCTCTCTATTCAATCACTTACGTTTTTTCCTATAAAAATGGAGGCACTGCTGAAAATAAAACCTCAGAAAAGCTCATAAAATCACCTCCTCTCCTGGCGCTTCTCGCAGCTCTTTTAATGAATGCACTCGCTTTTCGCCCCGTACCCATGGCAACAGCAGTGCTGCACTCCATCGGTGGACTAACTATGCCGCTTCTACTCCTCGGACTTGGAGCATCATTCAAAATAACAAAACTCAACCCGCTGCATCTTGCTGCCGGCATCGCCCTGCGTATGCTGCTTGGACTGCTTCTCGGATTGTGGCTGGCAAGCTTGTTTCACCTTGAAGGGCTTAACCGGGCCATCGTTGTGCTCTCAGCTTCCGCCCCGGCTGGATTTACTACCTTGACGTTTAACTCAATCGAAAAAATTGATCGTGAATTTGCAGCGACACTGGCGGCATCTTGCATAATTGTAGCAACACTTCTCATTCCTGTCCTCCTCATTATTCTTTAAAAAAGATCAAAAAAAATAAGAGTTGAAATATTTTTTTTTATATTCATCCCTAATTATTGAGGAGTGGCCAAATTGGTAAGGCTCCTGATTCTGGATCAGGCAATTTGCAGGTTCGAGTCCTGCCTCCTCAACTGAGCAAAAAAAAAGAGACCAAAAGATAATGGTCTCTTTTTTTTTGCCCGGTTGAACCGACCATAATGACCTGCAAAAAAACAATCATTAGACAGAAAAATATTTTCAGATATGACGCTGTCTTCCATCTTATTTGTTCAATGCCAAAGGCATGACCTGTTGGTAGAAATCAGCAGAATCGCCCTTCCTTCTTTCTTTCTTTAAAGCACAGAGAATCGATAACGGTATATTTACAACTCCCCCCAGCTCCTTGTTTGATTCTTCATAGTTTCTCTGTTACAGAAAAGAAGAGGGGGGTTGAATTGTTCCTCATGCACAAAAAAAAAGAGACAGAACTTTCATTCTGTCTCTTCAGGATAAGAAACCGAAAAAACGGAAACTTATTTTCCGGCAGGTGCTGCTGGTGCTGCAGGTGCTTCTGCTGCTGGTGCTGCTGGTGCTGCTGGTGCTTCCGCTGCAGGTGCTGCTGGTGCTGCAGGTGCTGGTGCTGCTGCAGGAGCTTCAACAGGAGCTTCAACAGGAGCTTCAGTTTTTTTTGCGCAGCCCACGAAAGAAACTGAGCTTAAAAGAAAGAGGAAAGTAAAAAGTTTTTTCATTGCTATGATTATTTTTGTTGTTTGATAATTGACAGCTTCATCAGCTCTCGAATAATAAAAAAAAACAGTGACTTTTCAAAAGCCTACTGTAAGGCGGAATATGCAAAAATTTCCCACATCCCGCCTTAATAAATGATTTTTTTATTCAACAAGCAACTCTAATTCTGCTTTTTCGAGTTCATGGAAATTAAGATATTGATAAATATTCTTTTCCTTATCTCCTGAAAGATGGCGGTTGACAACCTCCATATATTCATCCCTGTTGGGCAGATGACCAAGAAGCGCACATACTGCAGCAAGCTCAGCAGAGCCCAGATAGACCTGTGCGTCAGTGCCCATACGGTTATCGAAGTTCCTTGTACTGGTAGAAAATACCACTGCATTATCAGCAACTCTTGCCTGGTTACCCATACAAAGTGAACACCCCGGCTGCTCAATCCTGGCCCCGGAAGCTCCAAAAACGGCATAGTAGCCCTCTTCGACAAGTTTTTTCATATCCATCTTCGTGGGAGGAACAATCCAAAGCTTGACAGGTACAGCTCCCCTCTCCCTTAAAATTTCGCCGAGTGCACGGAAATGACCGATATTGGTCATGCAGCTTCCAACAAACACTTCATCAATAACTTTTGGCGCTTTCTCATCTCTGAGAACCTCACTCAAAGTCTTGACATCGTCAGGGTCGTTGGGACAGGCAAGAATTGGCTCTGTAATCCGACTGATATCAATCTCTATAACCTCTGCATACTCCGCATCAGCATCTGGTTCGAGAAGAGATGGATTAGTAATCCAATCCTGCATTTTGCCAATACGACGCTGCAGAGTATCAGGATTGCCATATCCCTCCTCAATCATTTGTTCGAGCAATTTAATGTTCGAGCTGAGATATTCAATGACAGGCTCTTTGTCAAGGCGGACTGTACATGCGGCCGCGCTTCGTTCTGCTGACGCATCACTCAATTCAAAAGCCTGCTCGACCTTGAGCTTCGGCAGCCCCTCTATTTCAAGAATACGCCCGGCAAAAACATTCTTCTTTCCTTTCTTTTCTACGGTCAATAAACCACGTTTGATAGCCTCATAAGGAATGGCATTGACAAGATCTCTGAGTGTAATGCCCTTCTGTAACTCACCGGTAAAACGCACAAGAACCGATTCCGGAACATTAAGCGGCATGGTTCCGGTAACGCCGGCAAAAGCGACAAGCCCGGATCCGGCAGGAAAGGAAATACCGATAGGAAAACGAGTATGAGAGTCTGCGCCGGTACCAAGCGTATCGGGCAATACCATACGGTTCAACCAGGTGTGGATAACCCCGTCTCCAGGTTTCAGCGAAACACCGCCCCTGCTCATAATAAAGTATGGCAGACTTCTGTGCATCTTGACATCTGAAGGCTTTGGATAAGCCGACGTATGGCAGAAGCTTTGCATCAGGAGATCAGCGCTGAAGCTCAACGCAGCAAACTCTTTTACCTCATCACGGGTCATTGCTCCCGTTGTATCCTGTGAACCAACCGTCAGAGTTTCCGGCTCTACATACATCCCCGGACGAACCCCGGAAAGACCGGATGCCCTGCCAATCATTTTCTGTGCAAGAGTATAACCCTTACCACTATCGGCAGGCTGTTCGGGACGCATGAAGAACCTCTCTTCCCCGAGGCCAAGCGTCTTCCTTGCCTTTCTTGTCAGGTTTCTGCCGATGATCAGGGGAATACGGCCCCCGGCACGCACCTCATCCTCAATCGTGTTTGGCGTAAGTTCAAAACGCGCAACAACCTCGCTATTTTTCACTATCGTCCCCTGGGCAAGATCAAGCTCAATGACATCGCCCATTTCCAGAGCCGACACATCGGCCTGTACAGGTAACGCCCCTGAATCTTCAGCCGTATTGAAAAAAATAGGAGCAATGATACTTCCTATCACCACGCCGGCAGTGCGTTTATTCGGTACTGCAGGAATATCATTGCCGATATGCCACTGAACCGAGTTTATACCGGATTTCCGGCTTGATCCGGTACCAACAACATCGCCGACATACGCAAGTGGATAGCCTTTAGTTTTCAGCGCTGCAATGGTTCCAAGAGGATCGGTAATTTTGATGCCGAGCATACAACGGGCGTGAAGGGGAATATCACTCCGGGTAAACGCTTCACTCGCTGGTGAAAGATCGTCGGTATTGGTTTCACCTGGCACTTTAAAAACCGTAAGGGTCATTTTTCCAGGTAAAAGAGGCTTCGAGGTGAACCATTCGGCTTCTGCCCACGATTTGAGCACCTCTTCCGCATAAGGGTTGGTTTTGGAGAGATCAACCACAACGTCAAACATGTCATAGACTAAAAGGGTGTTTTTCAACATTGCGGCAGCTTCGCGACATATCGTCGGGTCATTATGACTGAGCGCATCAACCAGAGGCTTGACATTATAACCACCAAGCATGGTTCCCAAAATTCTTACCGCATCGATAGCCGTGATCACGCTACAGTGGGCATCCCCCTTGACAATACCATCAAGAAACGCCGCTTTTTCAAATGCGGCATCATCAACACCTGGACTGATATGATTGAGAAATAACTCAAGCAGATACTCTTTTTCCTCAACAATATCCTGCTGGAGCAGTCCAACAAGCAATCGTGCCTGTTCAGCGGTTAACGGTAGTGGTGGAATGCTGAGCTTCGCACGCTCTGCGGTATGCGCACGATATTGGTCTACAAGACTCATAAGATAAATCTCCCTCGGTTAATGTATGTTTGAAACAAATAAACTTTATAAAAATACACCCAAAAGGTGTGTATCCATGATGCAATAAAAAATAGCCTTAAAAATACCATACCTCCCTTTTAAAAGCAAAAAAAGCAACGAGCAGGATGTTTGGCAACACCTAAGTTCTTCAGGCAAGAAAGACAATCAATCCAGCTTCTTTAAGGTATAAAGAGCATCTGTAGCAATTATACACAAGATAATCTTAGCAAATCAACATGCTGTCACCATAACTGAGAAATAAATAATCTTTTTGAAGTGCTTCCCTGTAGGCATTACGAAGGTTATCTGTCCCGGCAAATGCAGAGGCAAGCATCAATACCGTTGATCGTGGAGCGTGAAAGTTGGTGAGAAGGGCATCAATAACACGGAATCGATAGCCGGGATAAATAAAAATATCAGCTTCACCTGTCAGAGTTTCTCGCCCCAAAACGTCCTCAATGCGTGCTCCGGCATGTTCAAGTGCCCTGGTAACCGTGGTGCCAACGGCAACAATTCTTCCTCCAGAAGCTTTGACCCTGCGGATTTTTTCAGCGGATTCCGGGGGGATGGAATAAAACTCACGGTGCATGATATGCTCCTGAAACGACTCAACTCTGATAGGCAAAAAAGTTCCAAGACCAACATGAAGAGTGAGTGTAACAACGTCAACACCCTTGCGACGCAGCTTTTGAAGCATTTCCTGCGTCATGTTCAGGGAAGCCGTCGGCGCTGCCACAGAACCCGGCAATTGGGCAAACAACGTCTGATAACGCTCCAGATCAACCTCTTCAGCATCCCGTTTGAGGTAAGGTGGAATGGGCACTCCTCCGAAATGGTCAAATAATTCAGTTAACCCGCCTCCCTCCGGCATCTCAATTCGGGCAATTCCATGATCAACAATATCGGTAACCAGCAGTTCATAACCGTGCGTCTCAAGCTTGTCGCCTTTTTTCAGTTTTCCCCGGTAAAGCACCAGATTTTGCTCCCCCTGATGCTTTTCAAGAAGCATCAGCTCAATCTTTGCGCCGGTGGGCTTGCAGGCAAACAGCCGAGCCCGTACCACCTTGGTATTATTGAGAACAAGCAGATCACCCGGCTGCAGAAAAGCATCAAACCCGGCATACAACGCATGGACAAGAGCACCCGAAGAACGATCAAGCATCAGAAGACGGGTAGAACCACGCTCCAATGGCGGATATTTGGCAATCTTCTCTTCGGGCAGTTCGTAATCAAAGTCGCTGACTCTCATAACGTTCTTAATCTTGCACGGACGGCCTCAGCATGAGCCTGAAGACCTTCATAATCAGCAAAAGAGGCAATTTTTTCTCCAGACCGGAGCAACTGTTGTTTTGAATAGGAAATTATCGAGGTATGCTTGACAAAGTCACGAACCGAAAGCGGTGAAAAAAAACGTGCGGTACCATTTGTCGGCAGCGTATGGTTAGGGCCGGCAAAATAATCACCGACAGTTTCGCAGGAGTACCTTCCCATAAAAAGAGCACCGGCATGATGAATGAACGGAAGAATATCCCAGGGATGCTCAACATGAAGCTCAAGATGCTCCGGCGCTATCATATCGGAGACTGTGCATGCCTCTTCGAGCGAACCGACAAGCACAATCGCACCGTTTTGCTGAAGCGAGGAAGCTATAATCTCCTTGCGAAGCATCGCTGGAAGACGTGCTTTGGCACACTCCTGAACCGCCAAAGCCAGCGATTCTGATGGAGTGATCAGCACGGCTGATGCGTCGGGATCATGCTCTGCCTGGGCAAACATGTCAAGCACAATAAAGTCGGGATTCGCTGATTCGTCCGCAATAATAACCACTTCAGAGGGACCCGCTATACTGTCGATAGCGACATGCCCAAACACCTGTTTTTTTGCCAGCGCAACATATTTGTTTCCCGGCCCGGTAATGATGTCGACCTTGGGAATGGTTTCTGTACCATAAGCAAACGCGGCTATGGCCTGGGCTCCGCCAAGCTTGTAGACAGAACTGATTCCCGCCACCGCAGCTGCCGCCAGAATATTTGGGTTCACCTCTCCCGACGCATCACAGGGGGTCGTCATAAAAATATCTTTTACCCCAGCAACTTTGGCTGGTGCTGCATTCATCAGCAAAGAGGAGGGATAGGATGCCTTTCCGCCTGGCACATAGAGCAAAGCCTTTTCCATGGGAGTTACCCGTTGGCCAAGCACTACACCTCCCTCTGCTTCGTAAAAAAAACTTTTCTCCACCTCATGCTGGTGAAAGAGAACAATATTGGCATACGCCTCTTCAAGCACCGCAAGAAAAGCCGGATCGGCATTCCTGTAGGCCTCCTTTATGGCGTCGGGTGAGACCATCATGGCCGACAACCGGATGCCCTGAAAGCGCTCCGTATAGTCAAGCACGGCACGATCTCCATTCTGGTGGACCTGTTGCAGAATCTCATCAACAGTCGACTGAGCAGATGAATCAAAAGTAACGCTCCGACTCAATTGCTTTTTCAAGGCTGAACGCTCTTCAGCAAAACTATAGATTTGTAACACTTCTACTGATTTTTGGTTATCTGACTTAAAATATTAACCTATAAGGATAATGCATTCTTCAATAGCCCTCTGTATCGAAATTCGGCCTTGCATGCTGTAAACTGAAAAATAATCCTTAAAAAAAATAGCAAATGAAACACTCTTTTCATTTGAAAAAAAAGTTCCATTAACTACCTTACGAGTTCAGTTGAAACCTTGGAATATAGCCTGAATCAGCTCCATTCCAAGCCACTATGACTACAGCATATAGAACCATGTTAACATGAACTTTTTCAGTAATCTGTTCAGAGATATCGCCATTGATCTCGGAACAGCAAATACATTGATTTTTATCCGGGGCAAAGGTGTCGTTTTAAATGAACCATCCATTGTTGCCCGCGAACGCAATACAGGTAAAATTGTCGCTATTGGTCACGAAGCCCTTCTCATGCATGAAAAAACCCATCCAGGCATTGTCACCATCCGACCTCTTGCCAATGGCGTTATTGCTGACTATGAAGCAACTGAAGAGCTGATCAAGGGATTGATCAATAAAACCAAAACCCAGTTTTCATTTGGCATTCGCCGTATGGTTATCGGCATCCCTTCGGGCATTACCGAAGTTGAGAAAAGAGCGGTGCGCGACTCCGCAGAGCATGTTGGAGCCAGAGAAGTTTATCTGGTCACTGAACCTATGGCGGCGGCAATCGGCATCGGTCTTGACGTCAAAGAGCCTATGGGCAATATGATTGTCGATATCGGGGGCGGAACAACTGAAATTGCGGTTATATCACTCGGAGGCATTGCATCCGGTGAATCTCTTCGGGTTGCCGGAACCGATATCACCAACGCCATTGTCCGTCACTTCCGCAAAGCCTACAATCTGGCCATCGGTGAACGGACGGCTGAAGACGTGAAAATAAAGATTGCCTCCGCCTACAAGCTCGATAAAGAATTGACCATGATGGTCAGAGGCAGAAATCTTGTGACCGCCCTTCCCGAAGAGCGGGAGGTAAACTCAGCTACCATCAGGGAAGCTATTGCCACACCTATCAGCCAGATCATCACTTCGATCAAAAAAAGCCTTGAAGTAACCAAACCGGAACTCTCCGCCGACATTCTTGATCGCGGCCTCTTTCTTGCCGGTGGTGGCTCACTGATCAAAGGACTCGACAAAAGGATCAACGAAGAGACAAAACTTGCCGTGCATATCAGCGAAGATCCCCTGACGGCTGTTGCAAGGGGGACTGGAGAGGTGCTCGAAAACCTTGAAAAATACCGGACGGTACTCCTTACAACCAAGCAGTACTGAAAAGAAAAATTCTGAGGGCGTTACTGCTCGTCAAGCAGCCGCGTATAGTACGTTTCATATTGTTCAACAAGCAAAGCGGTCTCGTATCGCTTTGCCTGCTGGACACAGGCTTCGGAACACTCAAGCCAGTGTGCGTGATCTGAAAGCAGAAGAAGTGCTTTTTCTGTCATCCCCTCTACATCTCCTGGAGCAAGCAGATACCCGTGTTCACCGGAAACAATAAATTCCGGAAATCCACCCGCCATAGTAGCCACAACCGGCACGCCACATGCCATGGCCTCAAGCGCTGCAAGACCAAAGGATTCTGCATTGCTTGGCATCAGCATAAGATCAGCTATTGAGAGCAACGGAACAATATCAAGCAGCTTGCCGAGAAACCTTACCCGTTCACCAATACCAAACTGACGCACAAGAATCTCGGCTTCACTCCGTTCCGGACCATCACCCACAAGCAATAACATGGCATTGGTACACTGGCTTACACCATAAAAAATCCGGACAATATCGCCAATACATTTTACTGGCCTGAAATTGGAGATATGAATGATAATCTTTTCATCCCTGATGTTAAGCTGTTCGCAGATATCCTGTTTCGGAGAACGAAAAAAAATCGATGTATCAACAAAATTTGGAATAACCGTGATCTCTTTTTTTGGATCGAACATTCTGACTGTTTCGTCTTTCAGGTAGCGAGAAACAGCCGTCACACCATCAGATTTGTTGATGGCCAGCCTGACAACGTCCTGCATCCCCCTGTCAGCGCCAACAACGGTAATATCAGTGCCATGAAGCGTGGTTGCCAGTTTGAAACACTTCGACTCCGCACACTTGTTTTCCAGTATCTGCAGGGCAAGCATGGCGCTCAAAGCATGAGGAATCGCATAATGGGCGTGTACCACATCAAGCTTTTCATAATAAGCGACCTCTGCAATTTTAGAAGCAAGCGCAAGGGAATAAAAAGGAGCGTCAAACAGCGGATAATGCATCACTTCAACCTCGTGGTAGAAAATGTTGCGGGAATAAGCACCCAGCCTGAACGGAGCCTCCTTGCTGAAAAAATGGACGGTATGGCCCTTCATGGCAAGCGCCTTTCCCAACTCAGTGGCAATTGCTCCGCTTCCACCATAAGTGTGATGACAGGATATTCCGATTTTCATTATTCGCATTGTTCAGAAACTCGTTTGAAAAGCCACTTCCGCATCCGTTACCACAAAAATTAAAAGGGGCGGCTATTGTTCCTGCATGCCGCCCCTCCGGGGCTTGAATTTAAATATAACCAAGGGTTTTGGATTTGTACAGAATTGAGGATTGGCTGGATTACAAGAATGTTACAACACAGCAAAAAATTCAGGATTGTCTCATTTCTCTTGTGTACATTACAGGTCGAACGTAATTTATACTTATAATGCAGAACTAAACCGATTACTACATGTAGTTGCATGCCGTTGCCATACATGGCCAAACGCATGAGTTCTCGAAACACACTTGTCAACATCCTACAATACTGAATGGAACAGAGTCAAAAAAAACAAAATATTGCACTTTCCTCGGTGACGGCAAGCCTCTTTCTTACAGTTATGAAGCTTGTTGTCGGCTTTATGACCGGCAGTATCGGCATTATTTCTGAAGCAGCTCACTCTGCCCTCGACTTCGGTGCTGCATCCCTGACCTTGTTCGCCGTCAAAGTAAGCGATAAACCTGCCGACAGCAAACACCACTACGGACACGCCAAGGTTGAAAGCGTCTCGGCGCTCATTGAAACTGGCCTTCTTGTAATAACAAGTTTATGGATCATCTATGCTGCTTCAGAACGACTGATTGCTGGAACAACAGAAATTGAGGTCAAATGGTATGCTATTGCCATTATGGTTATTTCCATTGTTGTTGATTTTTCTCGGTCAAGGGCGCTGAAAAAAGTTGCAAAGGAGACCAACAGCCAGGCGCTTGAAGCTGATGCACTCCATTTCAGCTCCGATATTCTCAGTTCGGCAGTCGTTCTTGTCGGACTTATTTTCGTCTCATTGGGCATTGCCTGGGCTGATGCTGTTGCAGGTATTGCTGTAGCTGTGCTGGTCGGTTGGGCCGCATTCAGTCTTGGGAAAAAAACCATCGATGTTCTTATTGACGCCGCACCGGAAGGTCTTGCTGAACGGATTGAGGAGATAACCATGACCATCGGGGGCGTGATCGCCATCGACAAGATCAGGGTAAAACCGACGGGGCCGCAGGTCTTCATTGAAATGGCTGTCTGTGTAAACAGAACTCTCTCTGTGGAAAAAGTCCAGGCGATCTGTGCCAATATCGAACAGAAAGTTCGCGAAGAGTTTCCTGTTGGCGATATCACCATCAACACCAGACCCATTGCACTCAACAACGAAACCATTGCTGAACGGGTGCACGTCATCGGCCTGAACCATAACCTTCACGCCCACAACATTTCAACAAGCCTCTCTGGACAAAAAAAACAAATAACCTTTGATGTCGAAATTGATCAGCGCCTGACGATAAAAGAGGCCCACAATACTGTTACTAAACTTGAAGATGAACTGCGCAGTGAGTTTGACGGAGAGCTTGATATCTGCATTCATCTTGATCCGCTCCGCTATGACGAACGCACCACAAACTCGCTCTCGTCAGAAGAAGAAGAGCGCGTAAGCAGCATGATTGTCAATGCATCAAAAAGCATCGAAAAAATCCAGAACGTTCACGACATACAGATCCGAAAAACCGAACAACAGAAGCTTTTCATTACGCTGCACTGCTCATTTAATAATGACGCACTTCTTGAAGAGGTTCACTCACTCACAAGCCAGCTTGAAGGTGCTATCTACCATGACTTGAGCGATGCAGGCAGGGTCATCATTCACGCTGAGCCACTTTTGGTATAACAAGAAAAACATCTTTCCGGCTAATAACCGCATCAGAATACAGCAAAGAGACTCGTTGGAGAGTTTCTTTGTGTAATGTATATTGCTATTTCAAACGTCTCTACGAATTTCACGTCGAAACGCAGGAGGCTGCTTCAAGGTGGCTGTGCAACCTGCAATCATTCACACATAACAAATAATGAAGACCAAAAAACCAGTGTGCGTTACCGGAGCTTCCGGATTTATTGCTGCCCATATCATCAGAGAACTGCTTGAACGTGGATATAGCGTCAGGGGAACGGTACGCAAAAGCCCCGACAATTATCCTTTTCTTCTGGATCTGCCTGGTGCGAAGGAACGGCTTGAACTGGTTAAAGCTGACCTGCTTGCTGCAGGAGCGTATGACCGCGTCATTGAAGGGTGCGAGTATGTTATGCACACCGCAAGCCCCTATAAAATCAATGTAAAAAATCCGCAAATTGACCTTGTTGATCCGGCGGTTACAGGCACTGAAAACGTTCTTGAAAGCTGCCTGAAATCGGGCAGCGTCAAACGATTGATCTTTACCTCCTCGATTGCTGCTCTTACTGATGAACCTGAAAGCTCACACGTCTTAACCGAAAAAGACTGGAATATCATGTCTTCCCTTGATCGAAACCCCTATCACTATTCTAAAACACTTGCAGAACGCGAAGCATGGGATTTCATCATGAGAAAACGATCAACATTTGATCTGGTTGTTATCAATCCTGTTCTGGTTATCGGGCCTTCGCTCTCCCCTTCACTCAATACCTCCAACGGGATGATTCGTGATATCATGAGTGGGGTCTATCCTGGCATTATGGATCTGAACTGGGGGTTTGTTGATGTGCGTGATGTGGCAAAAGCGCACATTCTTGCCATGGAAACCGACACGGCAAGCGGACGCTACCTTTGCGCGACTGAAGCAATGCACATGAGAGAACTGGTCGAACTGATGAAATTGTCCGGTTTTGATACCTACTCACTGCCAAAGGTTGATCTGTCAGGAACAATTGGCTCTCTGCTCATGAAAGCGCTCTCTTTTACCCAACCAAAAAATACCGGGATGTATATCCGCACAAACATCGGCAGAACCCTGCGCTTTGACAATGCAAAAATCAGGCGAGAACTTGGCTTATCCTTCATGCCTGTCAGGGGAAGCATCATAGAAACCGTGAAAGACATGGTAAAATGGGGGCATCTTTCCCCGTCAACACAGTAACCAGCAACCTGGAACAATAAACATGCTTCTATTTACTCGACACATTAAGCGCTTCATACTGCTTTTTATGGCAGTTCTCTTTTCGTTTCTTTCTCATTCCGTAATGGCTGTGCCCATAACGACGATAACTCCTGATTCTTTATCCGGAGAAAAGACAAAACTGTTAAACGGAGAGATCATTGTTGCTCTTACAAACCTTGAAGAAGGGGTAACCGGCGTTCAGGGACAAATATATATCGCAGCACCTCCAAAAAAAGTTTGGGAAGTTCTCACCGATTATAATAATCACAAATTTTTTGTACCGAACATTATCGATAGCGGAATACTCTCTGATAACGGCTCAGAAAAAGTGATGTTTGAAAAAGGAAAGACCAGGATGTTTATTTTTCAGAAGGAGGTCTATATAAAAATGAAAGTTTGGGGAGATAACTTGACGCGCCTTTCTTTTCAGCAAATCACCGGCGATTTCAAAGTCTATCAGGGAGAGTGGCTTCTGGTTGATTACCCCCAGAGAGCAGGAACATTTCTTACCTATAAAGCTGAAGTAAAACCGGATTTTTATGCTCCACAGTTTGCCGTCAGAAATGTTCAGAGCCGCGATTGCCCTATCATGTTGTCGGCAATGAAAAAAAAGGCTGAAGCAGACAACGGGACAGCATTACCGTTGAGCAATCAGTGATATCGGAGAGTGGCTGAAAATGGTATGGTCTCCAACGATTCTCATCGCCTGTACCTTTTGACGTTTCTTCATGGTACAGTCAAGTTTCCGGATATTATAAGCCAGCGCACGAAAGACTGCGCCTGATTTTTTCAGCGCCCCGGGAAACTGTGTCAGGAAAAAAAGTGCAGCGGCAACCTCAAGAAGAAGTCTTGATGGAATTACCCACAAGAGACCTGCCATGCTCCGGTTCTTCAGGATCATGGCGAGGTTATTGCGGTGGTTGAAATAAATTTTTTCCGCCGTGCCACCCTGAAGCGATGCTCCACCTTCGTGCAGCACCACTGATGAGGGAACCGAACGGACATGGTAGCCAGCAAGTTTCATACGCCAGGAGAGATCAATCTCTTCCATCTGCATGAAAAAATCCTCGTCAAACCCCCCCAGCTCTTCAACCACGGTTCTTTTTACAAACATGGCAACTCCTGATGCCCAGAAAATCTCCTGCTCAACATCATACTGACCCCTGTCGGGTTCAATCGTTGAGAATGTTCGACCAAGACACCATGGATAGCATAGCCGGTTAATCATACCGCCAGCCGCACCTGCATACTCAAAAACCTTTTTTCCTTTCCTATAATCTTTCAGCGAAAGGATTTTGGGCTGCAGGGCTCCAATCTCCCTGTCTTCAAGAGCCGCTTTGACAAGAGAATCAAGCCACAATGGGTCGTGCTCTGTATCATCGTTCATAAAAACGACATAATCGGCTGATGAGTGTTTAAGCCCTTCATTGCAGCCACCTGCATACCCTCTGTTTTCGGGAAGCCGAAGAAGACGGGCGTTCCTGTAGCGTTTGACGAGAAAAACAAGCCCTGCCTGCGATCCGCCATTATCGACCACCAGAATGCTCATTGACGGATAAATGGTTTTTTCAAGCGAGTCAAGGCATCGCTCCAGCATGTCCCGCCTCTTGAAATGAGGAATAATGATCTCGACGGAGGGGTCCATAAAAAGTATCGGCTACCGCAGTGTTTTCCAGAACTCGCTGGCAAGACGGGCACACTCTTCAGGAGTTGAAGAAGCTGCGATATGCTGCAGAAGTGCCGTACCCACAACGGCCCCGTCGGCCAGATTCCACATAGACTCCACTCGGGACTTGTCCCTGATACCAAAGCCGACAACAAATTTTTTACGTGCATGCCGGCGTACCCTTTTCAGGTATTCCTCAACCGCCGCCTCTGTTGACCCCTCAGAAAGCTTGGACGTGCCGGTTGTACCATTAACGGCAAGGCAGTAAGAAAAATCGGTTGAAAGGCTGTCAATAAGCTCGATCCTTTCGGGAGGAGTTACGGGTGAGACAAGGAAGACCACCGTCAGCCCATATCCTTTGGCCTGAGCGAGAAAGTCCTCTGCCTCTTCTGGAGGAAAGTCGGGAATGAGCAAACCGTCAACTCCAGCCTCAACAGCATCCCGGAGAAAACAAGCTGGCCCGTAAGCAATCACTGGATTGCAGTAACCCATCAAAAGAATTGGTGCGGTAATCTTTCTGCACCCTTCACCCTTCCTGGCGCGCCGCACCAGCTCAAGAAGATGTTTGATCGTCACACCGTTGCGGATAGCGATGTGAGCCGCCTCCTGAATAACCGGCCCATCCCCGATCGGATCGGAGTAGGGCATGCCAAGCTCAATGATATCAGCCCCGCTCTTTTCAAGCGCCTCCAGCACCGGAAGGGTTGCTCCGACTACAGGAAACTCGGGCATGTAATAAGCAATCAGCAGTTTTTTATCTTTCCTCACCAACCGGGTAATGCGGTTTTCAGGCATAAGCAACATGTCTATTTTTGGCAATAACCAGTTTTACATAATAATCTGAATAGCAGCTATCATGGACGTCATGACAATCATATGGACGAGAACACTCCCCCACACATTCCTGGTATTGGCAACAATATAACCCCCAAGAATGCCCAATGGCAATGCCATCATTGCCATCATCGCCCTCTCCATCATATTGACAGGAGCAACGGCAAAATGGTTGAGGAGAAAAAACAGTGTTGTTAAAAACACCGTCAAATGTTTATTGAACCCCCTCTGAATCATAGCTGAAAACATGATGCCTCTCCAGAAAAACTCTTCGGCAATAACCAGAATCGGATAGAGATAAAGGAGCGAACGATTGACCAGCAGATACTGCATCCCGGACATCATTGCCGCGCCATTTTGATTTTTCATCATGGTCACCGTATTCATCATTGCCAACAGTAAGAGAAGGGTACCACCGATCCCCCCCCACGTCAGTGACTTTCGAAGCTCTCCACCGGCAAGATACATCTCCGTCCACTCTCCCTTCTTTTTACCCCGGTAGAGCACCAGACCGATAGAACCAACAACATAGAGAAAGAGAGCGGGCCACTCATGAAGCGGTGTGAAGTGCCCGGCAAGACCAACCAACCAGATGGCAGCCATGAGACCAAATGAAAGATTGAACCTTGCTGTAGAGGAATCGAATTCAAAAGAGTGTGCTTTGACAGATTTCATGACTGAGCAATTAAATTAACTAATGTTTTGTAATATACTGAGGACGTTCTTCATAGTCAATCGGATCACACACACCGACAAGCTCAAACGCCCGAAGCCGACGGGCGCAACTGTCACAAATTCCACAAGCTTTCCCCTCGCTTTTATAGCATGACCAGCTCAATTCGAACGGCACCTTTAGTTCTATGCCTTTCCGAACAATTTCAGACTTCTGCATCTCAATCAGAGGGGTGAGAATTTCAATTGCCGTTTCGGGCTTCGTGCCAAGCGCTATAACGGTATTGAACGCATCATAAAAAACTTTTCTGCAGTCGGGATAACCGGATGAATCCTCCTCAACCGCTCCGATAAAAATTTTTCCAGCGCCAATAACCTCCGCCCAACTTACCGCCATGGAGAGAAAACCCGCATTGCGGAATGGAACATAACTGGTTGGAATCCCCCCTCCCTGAAGGCCTTGAAGATCAGCTCCACTCACCGTCATGGAGTAATCGGTCAAAGAAGAACCGCCAATCTGGGCGAGAAAATCCGCATTGACCTCAAGACGCTGCTCAATATGGTAGTAATCGCAGATAGCACGAAACGATTCCAGCTCCTTCTGCCAGGTACGCTGCCCGTAATTGACATGCATCGCGGCCAATGTAAACCCCTGGTTATTGGCCATCGCTGTAGTCACAAGGCTGTCCATTCCTCCGCTGACAAGAACTACGGCTTTCATGTTTATTTGATTGGGATATTGTGATAAAAATTCTCTGCAAGGTAAATAAAAAAGCCAACCCGAAGGCTGGCTTTTTTAAAGAATAGAGATGAAGAGCGCCGAATTAATACATGCCGCCCATACCACCCATTCCGCCCGGAGGCATTGCCGGCATGTCGGATTTATCTTCCTTGATGTCAGAAATGGCAGCTTCGGTTGTCAAAAGAATACTGGCAACTGATGCTGCGTTCTCAAGAGCGCTTCTGGTTACCTTGGTAGGATCGACAACACCGGCCTCGACCAGGTTTTCATAAGTTTCAGTTCTGGCATTGAAACCAAAATCACCCGTTCCGGCCTTCACCTTCTCAAGCACAACAGCGCCATCGGTGGTGCCTGTATTGGCAACAATCTGGCGAAGGGGCTCTTCGAGCGCACGGCGGATAATTTCAATACCGGTCTTCTGATCTTCATTGTCTGCAACAGCTCTGTCAAGACCCTTGATAGCGCGGATCAGGGCAACACCGCCACCGACAACAATACCTTCCTGCACAGCAGCGCGGGTAGCGTGCAGCGCATCTTCAACACG
>CAILRB010000069.1 GCA_903836465.1 uncultured Chlorobiaceae bacterium | reverse complement strand
CATTATGACTTGATTCAGACCGAGGCGATGACAAGATTCGAACTTGTGAAAAAGAGTTTTGCAGACCCTTGGCTTAGACCACTCACCCACATCGCCAGAAAAAAACATCCGGACACTTTTGAATAAGATGCACACACTACACCTACGGAAGTTCCTTCCATAACTTCAACTCATAAAGGCCCGGATGCCGGAGAACAACCGTTAGAAGGCTAATGTTGCCCAAAGTTCTGAACGCAGTCGATGGGTATTCACATCGGCAGCAACACCTGAATGATCACTTGTTGTCAAGTAGCGCACTGTTGGCTGAATGCTTAACTTGCCTGCCGGTATTTTATACTGTGCCCAGAGAAATTTATTAGTGTACTCATGAGTCGGGCTGGTTGACTTGTCGGTCGTTTTGTTATAATCATACCATGCCAAAAACGGACCGTACTCACCCTTGATTCTAAAGAGATAACCTGAATAATCGACATTTGCACCGGCATAAGTTTCATAGATCGCACTGCTGGGAGTTGTGCCATGGCCACTGGTACGGAATCCGCTGAAACCAAGCTTCACGTCACCAACAGGCACACTTACATTTGTACCAAAAGTTAACGGTCTGATACCCCGATGAAATGGAAGACCTGTCGAGTACGTGGTCTGAGTAACCGTATCGTGCTGGTTCAGGGCAGTAAGAACCTGTGGTTCAAGAGTAACATCCCCGATTTTGGTTTTATAGTTCACCACGAGAACATAACCGTCGTTCAAAAGGCCATCACCTGTTCCAGATGTGTCGTTTTTGGAGAGATTGTCGAATACACCAATCACTGCATTCAAGTCACCTGAACCAATTTTCGTCCCATAATTTACACCAAAAAGCCTGTCATTATTAAATGTTGTTGTCGGTATATCAAGTGGATTTTTGGGATAGAGGTGAATATCAAAAGCCGGATTATTGGTTGAGTTAAGCGGAAGACGACCTAACAGATAATGACTATCTCCATAATTGCGGCCGAAATAGAGCTGTGAAAAACCGATGGTGTATAATTCAGTGTTTCCATAGCCTACAGTCTGCCAACCACCAGCACCACCAAACCTAGTAGCAGAGTCAGGAAGTCCTGCTCCGCCACTAGGGGGATAGCTGGGAGCTTCATTGCTGATCAGAGCCCTGAAAAGATAGCCCCCCTCAAAATCACCCGCAACGTTCAGTCGCGCCCTGTACTGATAATATAAATTGTCCTGTGCTTTACGCGCTGCATCGAAAGCTTCATCTCTCACTCGAACAGAGACATCGCCGCCAAACTTCAGCTCAGCCGAAGCCGGTGATGCGTATGAAAGTACTGCAAACATTGCAGCAAGCGATAACATCCTTTTCATTTCATTTTCCCTTTTATTAGTTGTTGTGTTGTGTGTATTCCTGTAAATAGAAAAAGCCAGCTTTTTAAAACGAAAAAGCTGGCTTCGAGATTATAATCCACCCTGAAAAGCAGGGTCATTATCTCGATAATCGGCTGTTCCGTTTTTCAACGTCAATCCAGAGACAACAACAACCATTGTGCCTGCCGCTGATAATGCTGTTATGTCTCAATAATTGATAGTGCATTTGAGTAACGTTTGATTTACAGGTGTCAATAAAGCTTTATATCATGATAAAATCCAAGCATATACCATAAAAATACCGTTAATATGGGATGTAAAACCTCTTTTCAGAGCATATTT
>CAILRB010000068.1 GCA_903836465.1 uncultured Chlorobiaceae bacterium | reverse complement strand
TTAGAGCACAGGATTCATAACCCTGAGGTCGAGGGTTCAACTCCCTCTCTCACCACCATTGAAAAGCGGGTGTAACTCAGTTGGTAGAGTGTTTGCTTCCCAAGCAAAATGTCGCGAGTTCGAATCTCGTCACCCGCTCCATTTCAGTGTATAAAACCTTACCAAACTCCGTTTACTTCTTGCTGATTATGGCTCCATCATCTATTTTTTTTAGTCCCGTCAGCGTTGAAGAGATCAACACCACGCAGATTATTGACGGCCAGATGGCCCGTCACCTCGGTATTGAAATGACCGAGATCGGCCTTGATTACATGACGGCTAAAATGCCTGTCGACCATCGTACCATCCAGCGTATCGGAATTCTTCATGGCGGAGCCTCACTTGCACTGGCTGAAACTGTGGGCAGTATTGCTGCCTCCTACTGTGTCGATCGGGAAGTATTCTACATTGTCGGACAGGAAATAAATGCCAACCATATTCGTCCGACAAAGAGCGGTTTCGTCTACGCAACGGCAATCCCCCTCCATTTGGGAAAGAGCTCACAGGTTTGGGATATCAAACTGAGAAATGAAGCGGGTAAACTTACCTGTGTCAGCCGTTTTACAGTTGCTGTGCTGAAAAAGTCTCCTGTTCTGCAGTAAAAGGCTGACACTGCCAGCCTTTTTTGTAATTACCTCACTTTTTTGCTTCTGCCTTTTTCGGCAACTCCACCTTCAAATGCAGCTCACGAAGCTGTACAGGAGTTACTTCAGAGGGAGAAGACATCATGAGATCCTGTGCCTGCTGATTCATGGGAAAAGCTATGACCTCGCGAATGTTCAGCTCGTCGCAAAGAATCATCACCAGCCTGTCAAGACCTGGAGCAATACCTCCGTGCGGCGGCGCACCGAGTTTGAAGGCTTCAATCATGTGGCCAAAGCGCTGATCAACCTCTTCGCGTGAGTATCCGGCAATACCGAAAGCCTTGTACATGATATCCGGCTTGTGGTTGCGGATAGCGCCGCTGGAGAGTTCAATGCCATTACAGACGATATCATACTGATAGGCAAGAATATCAAGCGGAGTCAAGGTTTCAAGCGCATCCATCTCTCCCTGTGGCATGGAGAAGGGGTTGTGGGAAAAGTCGATCTTTTTGGCCTCTTCATTGTATTCAAACATCGGGAAGTCAACAATCCAGCAGAAGGACAGCTCATCCTTATCGAGGGTAAAGAGGTCGCCAAACCAGGTTCGCATTCCTCCCATAATCTTGCATGTCGATTCCCACTTCCCTGCTCCGAAAAAGACAACATCGCCGGTTTCGAGGCCAAGATGATTTTTGAGAATCGAAAGATCAGCTTCCGAGAGAAACTTGACGACAGGCCCTTTTGGCCCCTCTTCCTTGAACTGTATATAGGCAAGACCGCCGGAACCAAGCTCTTTGGCCCTTTTTTCAGCCTTGTCATAGAAAAGTCTTGATTCGTTGCCACGTCCCTTGAGGACAAGAGCCTTGACGCAACAGCCCGGGACGGTATTGTTGGCAAAGACCTTGAACCCTGAGCCAACAAAAAGCGGAGTAACATCGCTTATCTCAAGAGGAATTCTCAAATCCGGTTTATCAGTGCCATAACGGTTCATCACCTCTTTATAGCTGATCCTCGGAAAAGGAAACTGCGCAATGCGCTTGTGCGACATAGTCCGGGTAAGATGCTCAATCATTCCTTCAAGAATGATAAAAAGATCGTCCTGCTCAATAAAAGCCATCTCCATATCAAGCTGGTAAAACTCACCGGGACTGCGATCCGCACGGGCATCTTCATCCCGGAAACAGGGAGCAATCTGGAAGTAGCGGGGAAATCCCGAAACCATCAAAAGCTGCTTGAACTGCTGGGGAGCCTGGGGCAGCGCATAAAATTTACCAGGATGAAGACGGCTTGGAACAAGGAAGTCACGAGCGCCTTCAGGTGAGCTGGAGGTGAGAATCGGAGTCTGTATTTCGATAAACTCTTTCTCTTCGAGGTAGTGACGTATAGCTGCAGTCAGGCGACTGCGGAAAATGATATTTTCGTGAATTTTTTCACGACGAAGATCAATAAAGCGGTATTTCAAACGGAGCTCCTCTGACGTCTGCACCTCATCAGCCACCGGAAAGGGCAATGGCTGCGCGTTACTCTCAATAGTCATCTTGCTGACAACCACCTCAATCTCTCCTGATGCCATTCGCGGATTGACGGCTCCTTCAGCCCGACGGACAACGACACCCTCTATGCAGATAACTGATTCTATATGCAGTTGCTCGGCTTTGCTGAAAAGCTGCGGCTGTTCTGGCTGGATAACAAGCTGACTGATACCTGTATGATCCCTGAGATCAATAAAAATAAGTCCGCCATGGTCCCGTTTTCTGTGAACCCAGCCTGCAAGCCGGACTGGGCTATGCTCAAGCTTCGGGCTTAATACCCCACAAGTGTGAGAGCGAAACCGGTTTCGTAGAATTTGCCTGCTATCTGCATTACTCATAGAGCGCTATCGTCCTTTGGCATTAAGAAATTGAAATAAACTTAAAACCCTGAATATGGGCATTTTTTAATAATTTATAAAACTTTGACATAAGCCGTTCAGTAGACAAGTTCCCCCCCAAACTCCGTGATGAGAAACCTGACAACCTCATTAGTCTGTGACAGTTCCTGAAAAAGTGTAAAAACAGTCTTCTCCTTTGTACAGGCATCTTTTTCTGCGTCATAAAGAATACGAAGCTGGAGCGGCAGCGCATAAAAGTCTGACATTTCCTGCTGAAGAGTGGCCCTCTCCTGCACAAGCTCTTCGTAAGAAAATTTTCTGCAACAGGCAATCTCAAGTACTCCGGCCGGACTGCATGAAACCAGCTCACAGGATTGAAGATGCGTTGCCATAAAGTTATGGGTTTTCCTGGCCAAATGATCCAGAAACTGGTTCCATTCAACCTGCAGTGAGGCGAGATTTACAATTTTTGCAAGAGCTGGATTGCCAGCATCAGTGACTTCTGTCCTGGAAGTAACCTTAAGCGGCTTCGAAGCAGAATTTGAAGCAAAACTTGATAGTTTTTTCTGCCATGAGCCAAGATCTATATCTTCAGGAGTTGCTGTTTTCCTGGCGGGAGAAGCCGTCGGCTCTGAAACAGGAGATAACGTTTGTGATTGTACCTTCAGTTGGTGGTCAGGAACTTTTTTTTTTGAGGTGGTGGCACCGTTGCAACAGGGAGTGTTCCGGAGGAAACTGCATGAACAATATCAATCAGCTTCAACAGTGCAAGCTCAAACCGGAACTGGTACTCAAACTGGAACTTCAGTTCTTTCTGTGTCTGCAAGATAAAATCGACCATTTGCATGACCGCTAATGGTGTGAAATTCCCTGCATCCTGCAGGTAGCGCTCACGGACGGCATCAGGACGCTCCACAAGACGGGTAGAAGAGAGATTCTGCACCACCAGAAAATTCCTCAGGTGCTCGACCAGTTTTTCAAGAAAATCCTGCTCGTCATAACCGTTTTTGATCACAAATTGCGCAACGTCAAGCATTTTTGCCGGGTTTTGCGCTGCAACGGCATCGGTAACATCGAACATGGTATCGTCATCAATGTAGTTCAGCAGCTCGGCAACCCCCTGGTAGCTGATAGCACCTTCGTGGTCATTTTCGGCTGAAAATGCAATAACCTGATCAAGAATGCTTTGTGCATCACGCATTGAGCCCTGGGCCTTGCGTCCGATAAGCTGAAGTGCATCGCCTTCAACCGTGATATGCTCAGCATCACACACTAACTGAAGCTGCTTCTGAATATCTTCAAGCGGAATACGCTTAAAGTTGAAACGCTGACAGCGGGAGGAAATCGTGGCAGGAATCTTGTGCAATTCCGTGGTGGCGAAAATGAAAATGGCGTGCGGCGGCGGCTCCTCAAGAGTCTTTAAAAATGCGTTAAAGGCGGCAATGGAGAGCATGTGCACCTCATCAATGATATAGACTCTGTACTTCCCTTTTTGCGGCCCATATCGAACATTTTCCCGAAGCGCCCGGATATCATCAACACTGTTATTTGATGCGGCATCAAACTCTGAAATATTAAGACTGGTGCCCGAATCGAAGTCACGGCAACTTTCGCACTCTCCACAAGGCTCGGTCACCTGTTGCAGGTAGTCAGGATCGTCCATCAGTTTCTGGCAATTCAGCGCTTTGGCAAAAATTCTTGCCGCTGTAGTCTTGCCTACTCCGCGTAAGCCCGAAAAAATGTAACCGTGTCCGACGCGACCCATACGGAGCGAATTCTGAATGGTGCGTGTCACATGCTCTTGTGCCGTAATATCGGAAAATTTTGCCGGTCTGTATTTCCGCGCTATAACTTGATAACTCATAAATTCTGACGATTACTATCCTCTAACAAGGTAACAAGAGAGATACTCATGCTGCTTTTCAGGCACTCCGTAACGTCCTTGTTGATTGTGCTTAAATCTACGGTTTTACTCTCAGAAATCTGCAACCCGTTTTCATCGCAGGCAAACCATGGCGGCACTATGGTGTACAGATCGTAAAGTGTCATGGCATAAAGGTTGCTGCTGACAGCCAGCTCACCATTCACAGTACCATGAATCAAATTGTTCTGAAGCAGAATATCAACAATTTTTCTTAACCCGGAAGGATTTAGTGTCGGGGAAGACTTCACTAAATCCTTCATATTCATGGGATGGCCATTATTTTGGCGCTTCCAGAGAGTACCGAGAACCGAAAGAATCACCGGTATACCCCTTAAAGGATTGAACTGTTCGACAACGCTGGTTGTTGGTCTTATAGCTCCGAGACAAAAAACAAATTCAGCCCCGGTCAGCACCACAACCCAGCCAAGATAGATCCAGAAAAAAAGCATCGGGATAACCGACAATGCACCATAAATATGCTCAAACGTTGCAAAATGAGTAACATAAAATGTAAACCATTTCTTGGATAACTCAAGGAGAATAGCTGCCAGCAGAGCACCTGAAAAAGCATGAACAAACCTTACTCTGCGGTTTGGCACAAGCATGTAAAGAAGAAAAAACGCAAGAATCGAATTGATAACGGGAAAATAGGAAAGCAGACGAGCTTTTATTTCAAGCAAAGGTCCTTCGGTGAACACCGTATACCAGACGTATGAGCTTGCAGCCAGACTGCTTGCAATCAGTACCGGCCCGAGCGTCAGTACTGTCCAGTAAAGGGTAAATCCTTGCAGGGCCTTACGGGGCGCATGAACCTCCCATATTTCATTCAGGGTATGATCGACCGTTGAAATAAGAGACAGTGCGATAATAAACAGAAAAACTCCTCCCAGCAGCGGCACACTGGTGGTCTTGCCTATAAAATCTGAAAGATAGTGATTCAGCACAGAGCCAACACCAGGCATAAAGTTCTGAACAAGAAAATCCTCAAGAGAGCGTTTGAAAGGGGCAAAAATTACAAAAACATTAAGTATTGAAAGAATGACAGCAAGAACAGGCACTATCGACAGGAGCGTCTGAAAAGCCAGAGAACCGGCGCCAAGAAAAATCTTGTCCTGAATAAAATTTCTCCAAAATAAAGGCAGAAATGCCCGCACATATCCTGTACTGCTTTGGAGCATCAAAATTGTGCGATTCGATTGCTTCGTTGAGCCCATGCTTAAAATTCTTGTTTTCCAACTGACAGTTCACTTCCAACAGATTTTACTCTGGTCATCAGCAGCAACCCGGTAACAAAAAACAGCAAAAGCGAGGCAAGAGCCGCTTTCTGACTCCCGGCCTGGGAGGATACCAACCCGAAAACAAATGGGCCTGCTACAGCCGAAGCCTTACCAAACGTACCATCATAAAAGCCAAAAAACTCCGTGACATGTTCACGGGGTGTCAGCCGGGTCATCATTGATCGGGATGCTGCCTGAGATGAGCCCATCGACATGCCAGCAAGCATTCCTGTATAAAAAAACAGCTCTTTACTGTCGGCAAAAATAGCGGCAACAACAACTACAAACCAGATCATAAGAGTAATCACGATGGTTCTTTTCGGGCCGATTTTATCAGTCACAAAGCCAAAAATAACCGACCCGGT
Source organism: uncultured Chlorobiaceae bacterium (assembly GCA_903836465.1). Taxonomy (GTDB): domain Bacteria; phylum Bacteroidota; class Chlorobiia; order Chlorobiales; family Chlorobiaceae; genus Chlorobium. Next base: position 4,068 of record CAILRB010000068.1, on the reverse strand, counting down.
AATGGCGGTGGTCTGCACCAGCATAAAAAAGGCAATCAGCTCGCCTGTAGTAAAACCAAGAGTGTTCTGCGCATAAATTGATGAAAACGCAATAACAGTCAAAATGGCGTCATTATAAAAAAAATAGGCAAGAAGAAAGCGCGCAAGATCCGGGTAGTTCATGATATGCTGCACCGTATACCTTACCTCACTGACAGAGCGACTGAGTGCGGCAAACGAGATTGCAGCTCTTTTCTCTTTTTTTTCATCCCGCAGCACAAGAAAAAAAGGTGCAGAAAAGAGTGCAAAAAAAATAGCTGCAATCAAAAAACTTGACTGCACATTCGACATATTTGCAAGGACAATTCCGTTGCTCAACAGCGGTTTCACAAGCAGTAAAATGGAGAGCGCACCCAGATACCCCATGGCAAAACCATACCCGGAGACTCTGCCAACGCTTTTATCGGTGGCGAGTTCCTTGAGATAGGCGTCATAAAAGACAAGACCGCCCTCAAATCCCATGTTGGCAAGAATAAACAGAATAATAGCCGCTACAGCCATTCCTGGGCCCGAAAAGGAGAGGAGGGCCGTAGCAACAACTGATATGAGGGTAAAAAAGAACAGGAACCGCTTCCGTTTGCCTGAATAATCAGCCGCAGCGCCAAGAACAGGCGATATAACGGCAACGAGAAGCATGGAGAGACTGACGCTGAAACCCCACAAGGCATCTCCAGAGGGCTCACCATTACAGATCACGTTTTTAAAGTAGAGTGGAAAGGCAAACGTGACCATCATCACGCTGAACGAAGTGTTTGCAAAATCAAAAAGTAGCCAAAAAAACACTTTATATTTCTGCGTATCTCGCAATAACCCCTTACGCACCAGAAATATGACGGAAAAGTGACTCAAAAAGCCTTCTTCCATCAAGAGAGCCAAGAAGTTTATCGTTAGCCCTTTCGGGATGGGGCATAAGCCCGAGTACATTCCCTTGCCGATTGATAATACCTGCAATATTTCTCAGTGAACCATTCGGATTGGCTTCATCAGTCACAAGGCCTTGCGCGTCGGTATACTTAAAAACAACCTGATCATGCTCTTCAAGGCTTTCGATAACTTCAGGAGGCGCAAAGTAGTTGCCCTCGCCATGCGCAATGGGAATACTGAGTACTTCAGCCTCTTTATACAGAGTGGTAAAAATCGTTGAGCAGTTCACCGCCCTGATACTGGTCCGGGAACAGAGAAACTTTTTGTCCCGGTTTCTGGAAAGAGCTCCCTCCAGCAGTCCGCTTTCCAGGAGCACCTGGAATCCGTTGCAGATGCCAAGTACCGGAAATCCTTTGCCTGCAAAATCAATAACCTCCTGCATGATTGGAGAAAAACGGGCAATTGAGCCAGCTCTTAGATAGTCGCCATAGGAAAAGCCACCGGGCAGAATAATCGCCTTTGCCCCCTGGAGATCGTGGTCGTTATGCCAGAGCATGACAGGTTTTAAGCCACTGAATGATGCTACCGCATGTTCAGTATCGTGATCACAATTTGAACCAGGAAAGACAACAACCCCAACGATTATTTCAGACATAAAAGCACCTCTTTAATTGTCGAGAGCGTTTTGAGTATAAGCCCCGCAGGGGCGACATGACCGCAGCACTCGATTAATTGATATGTTCGAGTTCAAGGGAATAATTTTCCATGACCGGATTCGATAACAGCTTCATGGAGATCTCATTACCGATGCGTTCGGCCTCAACAATCCCCTCCTCATTGATAGTAACCTCAATATATTTGCCGATTCGGGTGGATTCTACTGTACGATATCCAAGATTTTTCAGGGCATGATCGACTGCTTTTCCCTGAACATCAAGAATTGACTGACGCAGGGTAACCTTTATTTTTGCGAGATATGGCATTATCACGAGTAATGAATGAATAAAAAAATCAGGCCTGCCACTGACGACGCCACAGCAGAGTGATTGACCTCACAATACCGAGCAGAATATACAACAACATGGCAAGAAAAAAAGCTTTCGAGTGAAAGAGTAGCACGCAGAACATGGCAGTAATATAGAGCGCCATTTGCACCGGCTGACGCCTGAAAGAGTCAACGGTTGGCTTGGGGAGGGCATCATAGTTTACCTTGCTGACCATAAGCAGGGCAAGAACGGTTGAAAGTCCGGCCAGAACAATCTGCATTGATGCAACAGGAAAGACCGGCTCGCCAGTCATCCAGAGCACAAAACCGACAATAGTCAACGCCTGTGCTGGCGTTGGAAGACCGGAAAAGGACTCTTTTTCATATCCAATCATGCTGATATTAAACCGGGCAAGCCTCAGACCACTCCCGATCATCAAGAGAGAGCTGACGCAAATACCAGTCATACCCGGCAACCCTTCAAGACCAAATTTATAGACCAGATAGGCTGGAGCAGCACCGAAGGAGACAAGATCGGAAAGCGAATCAAGCTCAACGCCAAAATCAGAGGTGCCATTGGTTACCCTGGCCACAAAGCCGTCGATAGTATCAAAAAATGAGGCAAGAATAATAAACCAGCATGCCGCCACAAAACTGCCCTCTCCCGACATAACAATAGAAATATAGCCGGAGACCATGTTCATTACCGTAAAAACAGAGGGGACGAACGAGCGCGATACAAACGGAAATCGCGGTGAACGCTCTTTTGAACCGTTTTTCAGAAAAGGTGGATAGCGTTTTTGGCCGCCCTTTTTGCCAACATCATTCATAGATTTGCCGTTTTTTATCCATTTTTTCTAATTAACCTTAAGTATAACGAATTTTATACTTTTTTTAGAATGGCGATATAATCCAGTCAATTGATGACAAAAAACAACTTTTTCATCCATAAAATGTTGTAACTTGAAAGAACGCCCAATGCAATATCTATACCCGCAACAAGAGAGTTATCATTCACGCGCAGCTCCGTTTCACTGAATAGTTTCTCATGGATACAAGCACTCTTCAAACGCCAGCCATTGGCAGGGTAATCATTGCAGAAGATGATACGGCAATGCGTAAATGCCTTGTAAAATATCTAACGGATGTCGGATATGATGTAACCGGTGCAGGTTCAGCGCTGGAGTTCTATCAGCAGATTGCAGCACGACCTTATCAGATAGCAATTCTTGATATAGGCCTGCCTGACCAGAGTGGCATTGCACTCTGTGAATACATAAGAAACAATACGGATATGCGGATTGTCATGTTGACAGCACGCTCAACGGTGGAAGATAAACTTTCTGCTTACAGCTCCGGATCCGATATCTACCTTGTCAAACCCGTCGATTTCCGGGAGCTTTCAGCCTCTATCAACAATCTTTTAAAAAGAAATGACATCGTCCTGCAAACTCCCCATCAACAACTTCCGGTGAATGAAGCCGAGCAAACGTCGGCGGAGAACAAAACATCATGGAAACTTGTTCGTGAAGAGTGGTCTTTGTATAACCCTTATGGAAATTTGATCAAACTTACTTCAAAAGAGTTCGAGTTTATGAGCTGTTTTGTTTCGAATAGCCATAAAACTATACCAAGAAAGGAAATACTGGGTATCCTCGACTATGAGCATAACGAATACGGCAAACGTGCACTTGAATCATTGGTCTATCGCCTGCGCTTGAAAATCGACATCGACGGCACTTCACCTATAAAAACAGTGTTTGGAGTCGGATTTAATTTTACGGAAGAACTTGTCATCGACACAAAAAAGCCGGTTCATTGATTTCATAAACCGGCTGCGACAGTGGGATGAACTACCCCATGTTAAAATGCCCGAACAGCCCGAACACAAAGCTTGAAGTTCTTGCCACCGTAGCTTTGGCTGCCATCACCAAAATCCTGATACCAGGCGATCTGTTTTTTCTCCACCGACGAACTCCAGTAGTAGTCGTCGGTATCAGAAAAACTGCCAACAATGCTTTTTGCGTTATACATCTTTTTTAAATCTCTACGGGTCATATTCCCCGCCGCTTGCGGCGTGATATGATGTATATTATTTGGCATGAGCGAATATATTCACAAGAGCCATAATGTCACCGTTCTAATGTATCACATAGTGCTACCAGCAAAGTATAGACGCG
>CAILRB010000067.1 GCA_903836465.1 uncultured Chlorobiaceae bacterium | reverse complement strand
GGGATAGGATAACTGCGTCCAGTCCAAAACAAATAAGGTATTTCTACATCAGAAATAGGTCAAAGGGCTATCCTTTGGGATGATAGTATGGGTATTCCACATTTTGATAATGTATCAAAAGTCAATTTTTAGAGGTGCCCTAAATTACCTGTATCAAATTTTAAATGGTGGGAAAGGGATTCTCGCACCTATTTGCCGTTGTTAAAAAAAGACGACAGCCACAAAGCACCAGAACCCAAGCAGTTATCACATTTTGCCGCATACGAAATAGTTGAAAAAAAAGAATATATCGAAATACTTAAACAAGATTTATTAAAAGATATTTTATTAGAAAAAGATAGTCAATGCTTATTTTATGATATTATACAGAACTTCGCTGAGTTCTCAAGCAATATACTGATAATAAATATCGGCATTAAAAATGATGCCGATGGTGTGTTTATGCTAGATATCAATAAAAGTGAAATTGATATTGATAAATATGCTATTTCATCGTTGATTCATTTGTTAAATGCAATTATAATTAACTTTCTTTTAAATATTAAAATACATCGGGAGCGATATATTATAGAATTCAATGGCGCAATATCTGAAATTAATATATCAAACAATAACTATATTGATGGTATGATTGATGTACTTAAAATTCTCATTGAAGGATATAATAGCAGTGCCCATTGTACTGAAATAGGCGTTTTCGAGAGATTTGCAAATAGAATTGACATTAAGGCAATTAATTATGGAAATTCTCTCTTCAAAGAGAAATATGTGTTTAATAAGTTTTCTAATCAACCATTAACAATAGGTGCCAGAAAAACTCTTATTGATTCTGTAGCATCTAAAAAGATGCCATACTATGTTGAATCAGTGGATAACCCTACGCATAACCTTTATGAACGTGTAATTGAAGCGACAAAAAGCCAGTTGACTATACCATTGATTTATCAGAATAAAGTTCTTGGGGTATTAAATATTGGAGTTGATATTGAAGGTGGCTTTCTGCCATACGATCGAAAATTACTAATTAATTTAAGTCATATTATAGCATTGATTCTGAATCAGAGAAAAATGTTTATTTCTCAAAAAATTATAACAGAACGATTTATCAATAAAATAATTCTGATAAAAACAGATAAAGATTTGAAAAGTGAAATTGATAAATTGACAACTCAGACGGAAATAGTGCAAAATACTTTTTATGAGTATATGAAGCTACTCCATAAAGAATTTGTGAATTATAATCTTATGCTTATAAGGCCTAGGTCAGTAATTAATAGCGTGAAGAATGTTATTGCTAGTGCAATTCATGATATAAAAAGTATTTACACTGACTATATATCAAAAGAATTCAAAATTAATAATACGATTGAGTTAGAATTTGAGTTAGCAATTGAGGAAACATGCCCTGAAAGTATTGAATTCTATGACGACATTTTGCATCAGGCCATGATCTCAATATATATTTTTTCTATTGATAATTGCATAAGATTATTAAAAACGAACAAAAAAAACGAAACGAAATTTAAGATAAGCACATACGTAAAAAGAAAAAATAGTGATTTGATAATTGAAATAATAGATAATGGGGAATTTCCGCAATCAAAATACCTTAATGAGATATTCACAGATATAGATTATCCTAAACCAATTGAAATAGTCGATGGTAATGTTAAAAAGTACTGTGGCATTCCATTTTATATAATTGATTATTTATTTCAAGAGAACTGTGAACTGAATATATATAGTAACAAAAAAACAAACTCTGTTGAGCTGCATATTCAAATCTGAATTCACTTATGAATAAAACCAGAATAAATGAGATTGTTTATCTTTACAACAATAGGGAAGCAGTTTCAAGGGAAGCAAAAAAAATAATATATGAAAGGCTTGCTGGAACTAATAGAAAACTGCAAGCTATTGAATTATATGATGGGCAGATTCGCAATATAGTTTCTTTTTTTGAGAAAATGGAAAGCACGACTTTTCAATGTGATTTAATTCTAATTGATTTCATTAGTAATTATTACAGTAATAGATCCAGTTTATACTGTCTTTTAAGTGAATTATATGAAAATGGAATAGGAAAGCCATGGATTTTGCTGAATGGAGTTCAATCTGATTCAGTTGAAATTATTGATGATATACGCAAGTCTTTTAATGGCATTAAAAATACAAAAAACTTAAAGTATATACACAATAGCAAGTATTGTGAAAAAATCAATACCAGCTCAGAGACAGACATTATAGATGAAACATGTAAAAATATTATAGAAGACATTCGTGATTTAGAGAAGAATGCATTTTTACAACACGCATTATCTGGCAAACCTTTTATAAAAACAATACATATTCCTGGATTTAGAGCTCTAAATGAAAAAAAAATTACTATAAATTTAACAAACAAAGAATGCAATTCTCCTGATTATTGCATACTTGGAGGTGATTATTTGTTAAATAATGATGATGATCGAATTTCAGTGATATTTGATAATCTTTCAAGTTTAAAAGATGTTTCGAAGCTCATATATACTAAAAGCCGCTCTGACAAGGATTTCTTGTTCATTAAATTAATAGAAAAGGGGAATATAAGCAATGGAAAGGGAAAAAATAACAACGAATTAGGCATAACTTCATCAATAATCCGGGATTTAAAAATTCCTATTACGATTTTAAATATATGTTTTCATAAAATTGATACAACAATTTTACCTGAAATATCAGAATCAGCATACGATGCAATAATTAAAATGGTTGAAGAACATGCTGATAATAATTCTTATTTTAAAAAAGATATTAAAGTAATTTATTGCCACTATGATATATTTACCAAGGATGATCAGTATATGCAATTTAATAATAAACTTGAACAATATCTTAGGGAAAAAAATTTCTTTCTTTTAATACATGATCACACTCATAATATCACGGATTTTAAACCAGGGAACTTCATTCATATAGACCGAACCCATGAAGATAATAAGTTAGGAATACCAAGAATTGCTGGAGGATATTTTGATGTGCCACCTTACGGGTCTGATTTATATCCATTTTACCTTTCATTTCATTTTATATATGATGAGGAAAAAAAGAAAAAATTTGTAAAATATTTTGAGTTTAAGATTTGGAAGAGTAAGACGCAATCACAGCGTGATAATTTTGTATTTGACGGTAATGTTACGGCTAAATTTATGAAAAAGTTTAATAAGTTAACAAATGAGAATAGAAAAAATACAGAATCACATCAAGGATCTAATCAGGAGCAAAAAACAATGTTAAGTGAAAAACAGAAATACCCAAATCAAGACAGGAACACTGCTATGGAAAGAACAACTGTATTTGTATGTTACTCACACAAAAACGATGCGTATCTGAAGCGCGTACAGGTTCATCTCAAGGTACTGAAGCACGAGGGAATTGAGGCGGATGTGTGGGATGACACAAGAATAAAAGCCGGGACGGAATGGCAAAAAGAAATTGAAGCTGCTCTTGCATCTGCAAAAGTCAGCATCATGTTGGTCAGCGCCGATTTTCTTGCATCCGATTTTATCATGAACAACGAACTGCCATCGCTCCTTGAGTCTGCTCAAAGTAGCGGAACAACCATTTTGTCACTTATCGTCGAGCCGTGCCGATTCAGCAAGAGTAAGCTCTCAAGATTTCAAGCCGTAAACGATCCTGATACACCGCTCTCCAAACTTTTAAAACCAGAGCAGGAAGAGCAATATCTTGCACTGATCGACAGAATTACCGAATTGCTGTAAGCAGCCAGTCAAGAATAGCCTATGAACTTGACCACACCCTTATGTGAGTAAGAGAGTCGGGTGCTCTTTTGCCATCTTAATGATGATCTTTTCTTTAGGCGAAAATACTAAATTGCAGACAACAGAATGAACTTCATTTGCGATAAAGACATTTTCTACCTGAGCAAAACTCAGCGGTCAACAGCAAGTCGCTCCGTGATCTCAAGTCATACAAACCGAATTCCTTGATGTGTAGCCTTTTTACTACGGTATCAATTCTCGTGAAGCGCTTAAAAGTGGTCATCCTCGCAGCAATAAAAGAAGAATATAATGCCGTTTTAAGTCATTTATCCGATATTAAAAATAGTGCAATTAATGGTACAGAATATCAAAAGGGCATTTTTAAACAATCTGGGAGAGATATAGCATCCATTTTTATAAAAGAATGTGGTCAAGTAAAAACCTTGGCGACATTAGAAACAGAAAGAGCTTTAATAGCAGTTGAACCAGATATTTCACTTTTTGTAGGAATCGCCGGTTCAAGAAAACCTCATGATTTTTCAAGTGGTGATGTCATATTTGCTTGTAAGATATATTCATATGAAGGGGGTAAGTCAGAATTAGAAAATTCAACGTTAGGCCAGAAACGGTTACTCCAAGTATTCCTTTGTTAGGAATAGCAAGAGCTGAAAGAAATAAAAGGGATTTGAAATCCATAATTAATAAAAAAGATATTCTTGAAAAATTACAGAATAGTTTAGAAAATTTAAAAGCTGATATTGGAGATATTGCTTCAGGGAAGAAAATAATTGAAGATTATGATTCAGCAACTGGCCAAATATTAACAGAACACCACAATGATACTTCAGTAGTTGAAACAGAAGGGTATAGTTTTGCAAAAGTATGTGAAAATCGACAAAGTAACAGTCCTTTTTTATTCGGTGTGATACGTGGTATTTCTGATATTAGTGAGAAAAAAACTGATAGCGATGATGTTTTAAGCGATAATAAAAGATCAGAAGATGTTAAATTAATTGCATCGGACTCTGCTTCAGCATTTGATTTTTGGCTAGTTTATAAAGAATTTGAGGATCAAAATATAACAGAAATTGTAACTAAAGAATTGACTGATGAAAGTCAATTTAATTTATCACATAAAACCAGAGGCTTAGATATAGCAAATAATATCCAAGCACACAATATGGAACTGAAGCTCATAATATGCTTATATCCTTAAAGGAAATAATTTATGCAAAAAGTGATTTGAAAATATCTTCGGAAGAAACTTAAGCAGTGATGGAGTTTTATGCTGAATTAGAACATTTATGTTACATGCTTATAACAAACCTGAACGATTAATATAAAGAAAAGCTTAGAATGAAACTGCTCGTTATTGATAAATTTATTATAGGGATAAAAAACTAAAATGAAATTATTATTAATTAATGCCAATCCAAGCAAATTTAATCCGGTTTTTCCTATTGGCTTGGATTATATTGCATCAGAATTATTGATTCATAATATTGATTATGATTTTGTCGATCTTCAATTTATTGATGATAATAACTGGGAAAAAACAATACAAGAATTATTAAGTCATAATTATTATTCTATAGTTGGAATTTCCATCAGAAACGTGATGGATGATGTTAAAGATGGTGACTGGTATTTACCAACTATCAAAAAATTAGTAAACACTTTAAGACCCTCAATAAATTCAATGACCATAATTGCATTAGGAGGATCGGGATTATCTTTATACCCTAATGAAGTATTAGAGTATTGCAAAGGCGATGTGGCTATTGCTGGTGATGGAGAGAAAGCAATTATGAAATTAATCGATGATTATAAGCAGGGAGCTATTACAGTTGGCAAAGTATATAACACCATGCTTTCCAAAGATGAGTTTTGGGATAAGAACTATACTAGGGGAAATCTTAAAAACACATCATTATACGTAGATAAAGATGTAATAGGAAATGTTCAAACGAAAAGAGGATGCCCCTCAAATTGTTCATACTGTAGCTATCCGGTTATTGAGGGGAGCAAGCCTAGAATAAGAAACCCGAAGAATGTGATTGAAGAGATTGAGCAATTAATAGCATTAGGTTTTAAAGAAATATATTTTACAGATAGTGTATTTAATTTACCGACAAGAAATGCCGTTGATATTTTAAAATTACTCCAATTCAACAAAATCAAAATCACCTGGCATGCTTTTCATGACCCTAAAGGTATTACACAGGAATATCTTGATTTCTATAAGAAAACAAATGTAAAATTACCACCAATTCAACTAACAGTCGAAAGTGGCTCTAATGCCATGTTACATAGTTTGAATAAAAATTACAAAATCCAAGATATTGAAAACGCAATAGAACTTTGTGATTTAAATGGTATTAAATATTGTTATTCAATTTTGGTAGGTGCACCGGGCGAAACAAAATCAACCTTAGATGAAACGCTAGAGTTTATTCGTAAAACTAAACCTCAAAGCGTTAGCTTATTCACTGGGATCTGTATTCATCCTAAAACAAAACTTGCATTTCTTACTAAAAACATTTTATGGAATAATCAATCAGACCTTCTTAAACCTGTCTTTTATCCTGTCGATGAAAAATCTATGCATGAATTCATTTTGGAATTTAATAAGATTGAAATAGAGTTTTTCTCTTCAAATAATTATTATCAAAGCGCTAATAATTATAGTTCGAATTATTTGGATTACAGTAGTTATAACAACTATAATTCATACAATTACAATTCGATAAAATCAAAAAAAATATTGTCATGAAAAAAATCATCTCAATTCTATTTGCCTTTGTAATCATACTTTCAATAGGCGGTTGTAATAGTCAAAATAATAATAATAAGAAAAAACGTTTAACGGTAGTAGTTCCGGTAATGATAGATGCCATTAATGACTATTTAGAGGGCATTAAAACCAATATTGATACAAATGAGATATCATTTAATTATTACAGTGCAGAAGGTGATCCCGCTCGTTTTGAAACAGTATTAAAAAGTGCTCTTTTAAATAAACCGGATGTATTAGTAGTATTCGGAACCCAAATGAGTGAGCTTGCAGTAAGTTCAAAATTCATTAATGATTTACCTCCAACAATTTTAAGTGCGTTGTCTGACCCAAGTAAAATAGAGAGCCTAAAAAGTATTGGTATTGAGCCGCCAAGAATTAATAATATTGGCATAGTGGGTGATACTCCAAAGAAAAGTTATTATGTTGTTAGTAAGGAACTACTTCAACAATCAAATTGTGTAATTAGGAAAGTGGGTATAATTTATACAAAAAGTGACCTTAATGCAGAAATAACTGCAAATACATTATCTGATGAACTGAAGAGTGCTGGTTATGAAACTGAAATGGCTATTATAAATAATATTGAAGATATAAGTTCCGTTACTAAATCACTACTCCTTAAAGGCGTAGATGCAATGTTTCTTCCTCACGATAAAAATGTATTGGTAAAAGCCCCGGTAATAGTAAAATTAGCTTTTGAGAACAAAAGACCTATACCAGTATTCTCTTTAGACGAGGGAACTGTCAGAGAAAAAGGAGTTATTGCTTCTGCTTCTGTTAGCTATAAAACAGTTGGAAAAATGACTGCAAAATTGGCATCAGACTATTTAATCAATAATATTGAGTTTTCTAAAATGCCGATGTCAGTAGCTGAAAAGGCTAACATATACATCAATATTACCAATGCTAAAAGATTTGGAATTTCATTTCCTGACAGTTTATTAAAAGGTGCAATCATATATAAGTAGTATGTATTCTGAAATTGTTGATGAACGATATAAGCTCATAACCAACCTATTAATGAGTGGTCATACAGCAAACTTTCTTGATAATATTTTAGCCAAACTTGACGGCAAATTGCCAATAGATTTAATTGATGCGGCGTATTTGCTTAATAATGCTGATAATATATATATTCAAAAAATTGTATTATCAGCATCTATGAAATATAGAAGGTATTATTGTAATGATGTGGGCTTCATTGTGCCAATATATTTTGATACAAGATGTCAAAATAATTGCAAATATTGTGGTATGGCTTCTTCAAATACCGTAATTTCCAGAGGCAAAAATAACTATAAAACATTTCTTGAAGAATTAGATATTCTTGGTGAACTTGGATACAATACAATAGAATTGGTCGCGGGTAGTGTAAGTTATGACCTTAATCTTTTAAGAAAGATGATGAGCGCCATTCGTGCTAAAGGGAAAAGCGCAGCTTTCTGCCTTGATTCTCTATCAACCGATGAATATAAGCAGTTTGCTACTGAGAAAGATACAATGATTCACTTTCAAGAAACCTACAATCAAGATATATATAAAAAAATACACCCGCTTAACACAAAAAAAGGTAATTACAATTATCGAATTGATGCTGTTGAAAGGGCTATTCTGGCAGGTTTGAAAAAAGTTGGCTTGGGTATTTTGTTTGGCCTTAATAAATTTATAGAAGATGTATTAATGGTAATTGACCATGGTAAGTATCTTGAATTAAAGTATAATCTTAAAATAAAATTAATTGGCATCCCAAGACTTCAAATCACAGCAGGTTGTATGTCTGACTTCAAAGGATTTGAAGTATCAAATCAAGAATTATTGTTGGCGGCTGCATTATATCGCTTGGCTTTTCCTTATGCTGAAATGGTAGCAACCACTCGTGAAGACAATAATATGATTGGTGATTTATTAAGTCATGCAGCTACATATACCAATTTCTGTTGTAGTTTAACGCCAGGAGGTTATAAAGAATTAAAGTTTGGAACTTTCATAGATTCTCAATTTCAGTATCATTCACCTGGTTATGAAAATATAATCAACATTATTGAGTCAAATAAATTAGTTCCGAATTTTAAAAAATCATTTTAAATGGAAATATTCACCCAATTACTAATATCTGCATTTAGGGAATCTCTTATATGGTTACCCTTTGTTATCGGCATAGGGATTTTACATTCTTATTTAAAGATTCTGGATATTAGTATTGATGGAATAATAATTATCAATGGGATTGTTGCTGCAATTGTATGGAATCTCACAAGTTCTTATAGCATCTCGTTAGCAGCTACAATACTCACAAGTATTGTACTGTCCACAATTGTTTACTCTTTGATTTACATAGTCAAGATTAATCCAATTATGGTAGGAATTATTTTTTCATTCGCAGCCCATTCAATTTCAGTAATTTGGGTAGGAGAGTCTATATCTTTAAATTTAACATCAATATTTAATAATTTTCTAAATATACCTTTATGGCTTGTTATTCTTCAATTCTTAATAGTTAGTGCGTTTTTCTTTTTTTTCAAAACTTACTTTGGTGTCGAAATACGTGGTTTCGGAGCAAACAACTTAATTAATACATCAAAAAATCCGGCCATAATTTCATATATCACATATCTTTTAGTTGCTGTACTATACGGAATAGGTGCATTTTTGTACGTCCACAGTGAAGGTAATGCGAGAAGTGGTGGTAGTTTTGAATTTTTAATCGTAGCATTAGGTTCCTTTTTAGCTTTTGATAAACTTTTTGAATCAGAGAAGCTAAAGATTTCAAAAAGGTTTAAATTATTTGACACAGTTGTTGTAAAAGCAATTTTCGGAACATTATTTTTTCAGATAATAATAATTCTGGTAATATTCTATACTTCAAACCCTGTTTATTGGAAGCTGATATTTAGTGCGTTTATATTTGTTGTTTTGATTCCCTATGATAAAATCCGATTCTCAATCAATAGAATATCGCACAAAGCTTCTGACGCAAAATCCGTGATTGTTATATCCAATCTCGATATGAGTTATAAATTAGGGAGTGAAAATAGACAAATATTTTTAAACGCTTCCTTTTCTTTTGATAATGGAATTAACATAATTCAAGGTTCAAATGGTATTGGAAAAACAACCTTATTGAAACTCCTAAATGGGAAATTATTCCCTACCTCAGGAGATATTATATTGAAAAATGAAAGCATTGTAAGTAAGCACCCATTTGAAAGAGATGCATTTCTAATTGAACAGAATCCTTTTAATATTATAGCCACAAATTTGTCTCTTGTCGAAAACCTGTCAATATCGTTGAAATCTATAAATAATTTCGGAATAATTGATGATAAATTAATTATTAATGAATTATCTCAAAAACTAAACAAGTTTAATATTGAACCAATATTTAGTTTTGATTCAGATATTTGGTACAAACCCGCAATTACTCTATCCGGTGGCGAAGCTCAAATACTTTGCATATATATGAGTATTCTTAGTGAAAAGTATGTTTTGCTATTTGATGAACCAACAACAGGACTAGACGAAACAAATTTTAAACGACTATTATCTATTCTCAAGATTTTAAAAAAGCAAAAACTGATCATTATTACATCTCATGATAAACGTTTGAGTGAAGTTTGTGATTATTTGTACCTAATTAAGGATTATACAATAGTTAGAAATTAGTCTTATGAATATTTCAGAAAGATCATGCTATATAAATACATTAGATTTCACTAAAATAATTTATGATTTTTTGTCAATTGAAAAGGAAGGAAATACAACAGATCAATATAACTTTGCAATAGGTGATATAAAAAACATAAATGGTTTAAATGCGATATATCCAAATATAATTTCAGATTCTACTTTAGGGTTAACTCATTTATTCTCAAACCTTCCTGGCAATAACGGATTAATAGAATTAATAAAGTTATTAATTGTTGATGTATTTAATGAATTTCAATTGAGTACAAAAGAAGAGAATTATGTATTAACTAATGGAGGATGTGATGGGCTATATAATCTTTCAATATTGTTATGTAACCCAGGCGATATAATAATGTATCCAGTTCCATCATTTCCTTATTGGAGCGTTTTCTATTCAACATCTGTAAATCAGATCCCATTATACTGTTATCCCGTCAAAAACTATATTAACCATGTAGGTGATCTAATTGAGGAAAAAATAAATACAGGAAATGTACCAAGAGCAGTTATTTTAAATGACCCTTCAAACCCTGTTGGTTTTAAAATTGCTGAATCTCAGTTGGAAAAAATTTCTACTTTATCTGAAAAACATGGATTTTATATCATTATTGATAATATTGGTCATTCCTTTATCGATGAAGATTATTGGATTGGAAACTATTTTAATCCATTAAGATTATTTATTGTAGATAGTTTCACAAAAAAATATGCAGCAACCGGCTTGAGGTTAGGTTATGTTATTGGTCCAGAGCAACTGATGAATAACTTCAAAAAGCTAGTTGTTAATTCTCGCGGTGGGATCAGTAATATCCAGGCAAAACTGGGCTTAAATCTTATCCAAGCTTTAAACCGATTCAATCCTAATCTAATTACTCAAGAGGTTAAAGAAAGAATAAAACTAAAGCAACATGTTTTTAGCGAATTAAATGCTAAATACCAAAGTGTTGAATTTCTGTGTTCTGGCAGGTCTATTTTTTCTCTAATTGAAGTTAATGACCCTAAAATTCAAGACTTGTATAATCCGCTTGAATTTCTGAATAAAGCAAGAGAATATAAATTGAATTTGATAGGAAGTGACTTTTTTATTCCCGAAAATATCAATAATAATCTTTGGGTATTTAGATTAAGTATTGGCGGTGAATATAGAGTTAAAGAAGGGCTTGATCAATTAGATCAATTCTTTAGTACTATGACTCACATTTAGCTTATGCTGACATCTAAGCACATTTGCAATTCGCCCATTCCATTGCAAAAACAGAAGATTGAAAAGGATCTTTTTTTTTCACACCTGATTTAGCCTGAATTATTCATGAGCCTCTGTGGAACAAAAATTTTGAGGCAAAATGGAAACCACTCCGAGCATATCTTGGCCATTCATGTTTATGGTAGGGAAGAAATCGAGTATCAGTGGTTCATCCCTTACAAACAGGGTACCTGAAATGAGGTAAAAGATCTCTCAGCATGCTCACGTTTGCGTACTCTACCCTTGCAGCCTAATATATCGTGCCGCCTTTTGTTAACCAATTTTCATTCCGCCCCCTGCTCCGTTCTGGTTATGATGGCCGGGCACGCAGGTGAGCAAAAATTGCCAGGCATTTTGACAGGATTCCCTGATACGGGTATGCCGTTGGTAAATGGACGCTGATCTTTGTTTTTCGCTCAATGATTCTGGCACCTATTTTGAGGAGCTTCAAGCGCATGGTCTCAAAGGTGGCCTTGGCCAGACTGGTTCCCGGTAACACGTTGGCACGCAAGCTGTGAAGTAACACATACGCTGCTGAATGGAGGAACAGCCGGAACTGGTTGGCAAGAAAACGGTGACAGGAGGTACGATCACTTTTGGTGTACGTTTTATGCTCCTTGATGCAGAGTTCATCATTGCCTCGTGCACAGTAAATGTCTTCGTAGAGCATCTTGGCCTTGGCATTCATCATCTCCGTACTGATAAAACGAACGTTCAACAATCCCTTTTCGGTTATCTCAACCTTGGCGACAACCTTGCGAGGATACTTCCAGTTTTTTGCCCGATAGTCGAAGGAGTGAAGAGTGCCAATTGTTGTTGACCATGAACCGTATCGTCAGTATCATCAAAATCAAGCACAATTATCTCTGGTGGTTCGCTATATGAAGCAAGGAACTGATCCAGAAACACTTTTGCCATCCGATAAAGTTCTGTGCGAGTAATCATGTTTTCCAGTCTGCTGATGGTGGGTTGACTGGCCAAATCACCATCAGTATCAGGTAACTTACCAACAGCCATTTTCATCGCCGGATCTTGGCGTAAAGTGTTGCAATCATTAGCATCTTCATACCCACAACTAATTTGAAAGATTCGCTGAGTCATCAGGTCGTTGACTGAATGAGTAATCGAAGAAAAACGCCGGGAATCATGGATACACTTTGACAGACTTGAGATGATACTCACTTGAGACTCGGTTTCACTCAACAGCAAAACCCCTGCATCGCTGGTGATACTGCCACCCTGGAAATCAATGGCAACTTTTTTACCTTTGACCGGTGCAACGGATGACGTATAATCGTAATGAAATAATGTTTGTTGGGTACTCTTTGGTTTGAGTATATTCTGTTCTAAGGGCTGCATTGATATCGCGTCTTATTTATTGACTTTAACTACCAATAATATAAGTAATTACGATGTCTTTAGCGCCCTTTTTTTATTGCTTTGATGAATAATTCAGGTTAGCTGACTTTAAAATATACAGATTTAGAAGGCCACCCAGTTGGTTAGACGGGCTATAAGCAAACGTGCGGATAGTGGTAATTTGAAGGCTATTGCAACTAATAAGCTGTATCGTTAATTGACAGGTTTGTGCTTCTAAATCCTCGTTAGCTCATAGCTAAAAATAGTTAACTGACGGTTGCTTCAATGCGCGGCTGACAAATTGGTCTTCTGATCTTTTTTTATCTTGATAAAGAAGAGCAGCGGCAAGGCAATTGCGAACAGCAAAGCGACAAGCATGAAGGCATCCATGTAGGCCAGATGGTGGCTTTGAACAGTCAGAGTGCCCTCAAGCGAGTTCAATGCGGCCAACTCTGCACCAGCGGGCGAAAGGCCACTTTTCATGGTGGCAGTCTGCTTTATAGCATCAAGCCTTGCAACGGCAGCCGGGTCGTAAGGCGACAGATGGCTGAGTAGCTCCACTCTATGCTCTCCTACCCGTTTGACGATAAAGGTGTTAATGAGCGCTATACCGAATGAGCCTCCAAGTTGGCGCACCATGTTATTGAGACCGGTAGCCTGTCCGATGTCTTTGCCATGCAGTCCTGATACTGCAAGCATGGTGACAGGAATAAAGATGAATCCGAGAGCCAGGCCACGAAGGAGCAGTATCCAGAAAAAGTCGGAAGCCCCTGACTGCATGGTTTGCTGGCCAAGTGCCCAGCAGAAGATGATGAATGCGACCATACCTACAGCCATCAGCTTTTTTGGTGAGATGCCTTTTTGCATTGCTATGCCGAGCGGCATGGAGATCATGCCGGTTACCATGGCGCTGGGGAAGAGTACCAGTCCGGTCAGTAAAGCAGTAAATCCGAGCAGACGCTGTACAAAGACGGGAAAGACAAAGAGTGAACCGTAGAGGCCGAAACCTACAACAAAGGTAAGTATCGCCGCTATGGGCAGGTTGTGGCTGCGGGCGAGCACGCGCAGGTCAACGGCTGGTTCTTCAGTGTGAAGTTCCCACCAGACAAATGCAACAAGCGCGACCACCGCGATGATGGTAAACCCGGTGATATAGGGTGTTTCAAACCAGTCTTTTGACTCTCCCCGCTCAAGAATGAATTGCAGTGAGCCAATGCCGAGCGCCAGCAGCCCGATGCCGGTCCAGTCAATTTTTGAAACCGAGTGTTTTACCTTCGGTTCCCTAAGAAAGGTGAAGGAGGACCATGCCGCCAGTAACCCGATCGGGATATTGACAAAAAAGCACCACTCCCAGGAGAAATAGTCCACAAGGTATCCGCCGAGAAGGGGGCCTATGGTTGGGCCAAGAACCAGTCCCATCGAAAAAATGCCTGTGGCCTTGCCGCGCTCTTCGGGTCTGTAGGTTTCATAGAGGATGGCCTGGGATGTTGGCAGGAGCGCTCCCCCACCGATACCCTGTAGAAAGCGAAAAAAGACCAGTGCCCAGATATCGGTAGCCAAGCCGCAAAACAGCGATGCCACGGTAAAAAGCAGGATTGAGCCAATGTAGTAGTTTCTGCGTCCAAGCAGGTTACCGAGAAATCCGGAAAGAGGTATCACAATGACATTCGCAATGGCATAGCTGGTGACGACCCATGCAACATCATCAATGCTGGCGCCGAGGTTGCCGCTTATTTGCGTAATGGCGACGTTCACAATGGTGGTATCAATCAGCTCAAGCATGGCCGAGACGATCACCGTCAGGGTGATGATGATTTTCCGGAATCCGGTGTCGTAGGTCTGTGCGGGATTCGGCAGCATTGCCGCTACTGCGGTGCCGTTCTGTTGTGGTGACTGGGCCATGCGTTTATGGTTTCCGGTGATTATTTTACCTTAACATCGACCACGACATTCATACCTGCAGCAAGCGGGTAATGTTTGTCAGGTTTTTCGGTAAAAATGATTTTTACCGGTACACGCTGTGTTACTTTTACAAAGTTACCGCTGGCATTGTCGGGCGGGAGCAGTGCAAATTTTGCGCCGGTGCCGGATGAGAGCGATTCCACCTTGCCCTTGAACTCTTTTCCGGGGTAGGCATCCACCTTGATAATGACCGGTAGCCCGGTGGCTATTTTGTCGAGCTGGGTCTCCTTGAAATTTGCAACAACCGTAAGCTCCTGATTGCCTACAAGTGCGATAAGCTGCTGACCGGGGGCGACGTACTGCCCTGGCTGTACATTCTTTTTAGATATCTGACCGGAAGCCGGGGCGGTAATGGTTGTGTAGGACAACTGCAGTTCAGCTTCATGCAACTCGGCTTCTCGCTTTTTAACCTCGGCCTTTTTCAAGGGTATCTGGGCTAACGCAGCCTGATACTGGTTGGTGGTGGCGGCATACTGCGCAGAGGAGGCCTGTGCTCCTGCTTTTATCCCATCAAATTCTGCTTGTGAAATCACATCCTGCTTGCGAAGGTTTTCGTTACGGCGCAGGTCGGCCTGCAACTTTCTGCTTGTCGCCTCTGCTGCGCTGGCACCCTCTCTGGCTGCATTTGCCTGGTTGCTTGCACTCTCTACCGAGGCTTGTGCGCTGAGTAATGCAGCGGCAGCAATATCCCGGCGTACCTCGTAATCGGCGGCATCAAGACGAATCAGCGTGTCGCCCTTGTTGACCACTTGATTGGTCTTTACCAGCACCTCAGCGATGGAGCCAGGAACGCGGGAAATAACGGGGTAAATATCACCATCAATCTGGGCGTTGTCAGTTTCAACGTAGAGGAACGAGTGGTAGAGCCTGCTACCACCCCAAATCAGGGCAATGGTAAGGAGAACGCCGATAATCACGAGACGCAGCGGGTTCGATGGTTTTTCCGCTTCTTTTCCGGAAGGAGTGTTTTCAGCCATTTTATTTGATTCAGGTTGTTCCATGGTCTTTGTTGTTGTCAGGTGTTTTCAGAATGACGACGGGGCACAATGCCTGGCGCATAACCGATTCGGCAGTGCTTCCCATCAGCAGACGGGCTATGGCGGTGTTGCCGTGGGAGGCAAGGATAATCATATCAGCATGGTGCTCTCTTGCATAGTTGAGAATAGCGGCTGCAGGTTCACCGTGCTGCACTGTAAAGAGGGCGCTTACCTTGTTGCCGGAAAGCATATCACTGTAGCGCGAGAATTCATGCAGGTGTTTTCTTAACATGCCATCCTCACTCTCGGCTCCATGCGCGACATAAAGTACCATGAGTTCTGCACCGGTGCAATGCATTGCAGCAGCATATCGAACGACGGCATCGGATGCGGCGGAAAAATCCACAGCGCAGATAATTTTTTTCAGTGGTAGTTCCATTTTACCAGAAGATTTCCCCGGTGACTCGTTTCAGGGTATAGTTATTCAAGACATAAGCATAAGCGGCCTGCAGCCGGGCAAGTTCTGCCTGGGAAAGGGAGGCTTCAGTGTCAAGCAGATCAAGCGCTGTTGCCATGCCGTTTTCGTAACGGGCCCTGGCATGTTTTGCGGCCAGCTCAGCCTGTTGTACCTGTACTTCAGTCGTTGTCATCTTTTCCGAAGCGGTCTGGAGGGCGTGTAGTGTTTCTGCAACATCGGTTTTCACCTGCTGTTCGGTATCAAGCCTTCGCTGGGTTGCGGCACGGAGCTGGGCCGCGCTTTCCTGCCGCTCCGCACTGGTACGAAAACCGGTAAAGAGCGGAATCTCGAGGTGCAGGTTTCCAGAAACGTTGTTGCGCATTTCATGAATATCAGGTTGGTAGCCATTGGTGGTTCCATAGGAGATACTTCCCGTAACGACGGGCATCCCCTCTTTTGCGGCAAGTGAACGACGCAATTTTGCCGCTGTTTCATTCTCTTTGGAAAGTTGCAGCTCGAGGCGCTGCTCCAGAGCCTGAGCGACAAGTCCGGACTCTGCACGGCCACCTGTGGGGGTAACAGCAAACGATCCATGGAGCGTCAGCAGTGCATTTTCTGCGATCCCGGTCAGTCGGCGCAAGGTTAATTCACTGCGATGAAGTTCATGTTCCAGATCAAGGGTTCTGTTGCGTGCGGCAGCGATGCGCACCTTCGTTGAAAAGAGATCAAACGGGGTTGCAGCTCCAGCCTGATATCGTTTTGTTGTGTACTCCAGAGCTTTATTGAGTGCAGCAATCTGTTTTTCTTCTACCCGGAGATTTTCGTGGAGAAACAATATGCCGTAAAAGAGCTGCACGGTCTGCCAGGAGAGCTCACGGCGAGCCAGTTCCAGCGAGTGTTCCGCCGTTTTTTTCCCTGTCAGTGCAAGATCGACATTGTTGCCCCGTTTTCCGAAATCGATCAGGGTTGCCCGTGCGGTTACTTTGGCATCGTAGTTGTCATGAGGCATGAATTGCAGCGGAGCGCCTCCGCCAAAACTTACCTCGGAAACAGGATCAAGCCAGGTATATCCGGCACTGGCCGTGATCTGGGGGAAATAAGCGCTTCTGCTCCGGGTGACCCTTGCGTCAGCCGCACTCATCTCTTCAGCCGCTGCTTTCAGTGCAGGATTGTTTTCGCGGACAAGATGGATTGCTGTTTCAAGGGTAAGCGGAGCTTCTCCTGACCCTTTTACGGTGCCTGCCGCTCCTGACCATGACAACATCAGTGCTGTTGCTGCGATACTTGCAGTTCTGGCCAGTCTACTCTTCTTTATCATCGAGCTATGGTTTGTTCCGTTATGTTTGTTCCTCCTATTAATCAGCAATTTATGTGCCAGAAATCAGGACTGCAGGAATAATCAGTTACATCAGTGCTTTACAGCGTAGCTTCCCGCATTTTCGATCCCTTGTGTTCCGAAAAGTTCAGAATTTTCTGTACTATGTGTTCCGACGTTTCAGGAATATCATTCATATTTTCTTGTGTCATGAGCAGTTCTTCCGTCCATGAGGCCCATAAGCTGATGCAATATATTGGCGATGCAGTCGGTTCTATCCGTGATCCCCAGGAGCTTTTCCGGACGGTTACGGACAAGCTGCGTCTTGTTTTTGAGTTTGATTCCGCTGCCATTATCACCTTTGACAAAGAGAGGCGGTACAGCAACGTTTTTTTTGAAATGCTCCGTTTTCAGCTTCCAGAGAGCTTTGATCGCAAAAAAAGACTGATTGCCGACTCGTGGATTGAGCCGCATCTTGCCGATCAGTCGGTTTCGGTGATCAGTATCGAGGAGTCGCTTGAGCGTTATCCTCTGGATCTTCCCCTGCCGCAGATACTCTACGATCTTGGTATGCGGCAGGTAGCTCTTTCTCCGCTGCGAACCGGAGGCAAGGTGATCGGGTTTCTCTGTTTTGTGTCAAAGGATGAAAAAGAGTGGTCTGAGAGCGATAAAGAGCTTCTGGCAACTCTTTCATCGCCTGTCGCCGTGGCGGTCAGTAATGCGCTCGCTTATGAGGAGCTTCGGCAGCGCGAAGCGCAGACGGTCATGCAGCTTGCAGTCAACAATGCTCTGCTTACCATCAAGGATCGCAACCGGATGCTGCTCGCGGTCTGCGAGCAGATTGAAAAACTGGTGCCTTGTACCTTTCTTGGTATTCGCGTGATGGGGGCGGATGGCGCCTATCGTCTTTACGACAATTTCATGCGTGAACATGGTGGAGGTTTTGTTCCGGTCTCCTCGCAGCAGGTGCTTGCTCTTGAGGATTTTGAGGAGATAGCCCGGGAGAGTTTTTCACTCATTACCAGTCCCGGCTGTTTTTGTGGTGAATCCTTTCTTCAGCTTTGCCGTGAGTACCGAATTCTGGCACATGTCAGGGAGAAATTCGGCATCTGTTCCCTGTTGACGGTTCTGCTCTGGGATACGCCGGGCAGTCGTGCCGGGCTGATTATCTCCGATACCTCCCGGTCGTTTGAAGAGCATGACCAGGTGACGGTAGGTCTGATTGTGCCTCAGCTCTCTCTGGCCCTGCAGAACTTTCTTGCTTTTGAAGAGATTGACGAGTTACGCCGAAAACTTGAGGGTGAGCGGACCTCTCTTATTGAAGAGATCAATGCTTCGCATAATTTTGAAGAGATTATCGGTCAAAGTTCTTCCCTTTTGGCGGTCTTGCGCAGGGTCAGCCAGGTTGCCCCTACTGATGCGACGGTGTTGATTCAGGGTGAAACCGGAACAGGCAAGGAGCTGTTTGCCCGGGCTCTGCACAATCTTTCAGCCCGCACCAAGCGTGCGCTCATCAAGATCAACTGTGCAACACTGCCAGCTCCTCTCATTGAGTCAGAGCTCTTCGGTCACGAAAAAGGGAGCTTTACCGGTGCCACGGAACGGCGGATCGGCAAGTTTGAGCTCGCTGAAGGTGGGACTATTTTTCTGGATGAAATCGGTGAGCTGCCGCTTGAGTTACAGGCAAAGCTGCTGCGTGTGCTTCAGGAGCGCGAGCTTGAACGGCTTGGAGGAAAACAGGTGATCAAGGTTGATGTTCGTGTGATTGCCGCGACAAACCGCGATCTTGCCCGTGAGGTTGCCGAAGGGCGCTTCCGTGAGGATCTCTTTTTCCGACTCAACGTCTTCCCTCTTGCCATTCCGCCGCTGAGTGAACGTCGTGAAGATATTGCCATGCTTGCCGCCCATTTTGCCGCAAAGTTTTCAAAAGAGTTCGGCAAACCTCTTCGTTCTTTCCGGGAGAGCGACATGAATCGCCTGGTTGGGCGCGAGTGGAAGGGCAATATTCGGGAACTTGCTCACCTGATAGAGCAGGCGGTTATTGTTTCTGATGGTGCAACGCTGGATTTCTCGACGATTTTATCCTCTTCTTTGGCACCAGAACTACCTGCCGCAAGCCATACCAGAACCATGCGTGATTTTGAACACGAGGTGACCGTGATGGAACGAGAGTTGATTCTTGATGCTCTCAGCCGTTCAAAAGGAAGAGTGAGTGGAGTAGGTGGAGCTGCTGAGCAACTTGCCCTGCATCCGAAGACGCTTTATTCCCGGATTGAGAAGCTTGGATTGAGCAAGCGATATCAATAGGGAGCGAGTCATCCGCAAACCTGCCGTATCGCCCTTGCCACAATCGGAATTCCCTCGGCGATCTGCTCCGGAGTGTTGTTGCAGTAAGAGAGCCGCAGAGAGTTGTTGCGTTTTCCTGCCGGATCGAACGTTTTCCCTATCACAAATACCGCGCCTCCCTCAATGGCAAGTTGCACAATTTTCGTAGCATCGGTCTCTTCCGGCAAAGTGAGCCAGAGGTAAAAGCCGCCGCGCGGTTCGTTCCACTGTACGTAGTCCGGAAGGTATTCTCTGAGTGCTGCAACCATGGCGGCAGCCCTTCTCTTGTACTCCTGTCGAACAGTGGCGATATAGCTGTAAATCTGGCCTGAGCGGATAAACTCATCGGCCAGCACCTGAGTGAAGCTCGGCGAACAGGCGTCGGCAGACTGCTTGATCAATTCGCATTTTTGGTAGATCTCTTCGGGCACCAGCATCCATCCAAGCCGCAGGCCAGGGCCAAGAATCTTGGAGAAGGAACCGGTATAGCAGATCTCAATTCCTTCAGGATTGATCGCTTTGATGGGCTTGAGTTGCTCCCGATCCTCTTCGTAAAAGTAGAGGTCGCCGTAGGCATCATCCTCAATCAGCGGAATATCGCGGCCCTGAAGCGCGGTTATAAGTTGCTCTTTGCGTTTAGAACTGTAGAGCAGCCCTGCCGGGTTGTGGAAATAGGGGGTGATGTAGAGAAATTTAGGCTTCTCTTGTTGGTCGATCTCCTGTTGCAGCGTCTCTATGACAATACCGTCGCGGTCAACTTGGACTCCTCTCAGTTCAGCATCGTAGGAGCGGAAAGCCGAGAGGGCTCCGATAAAGCAGGGATTTTCGACAAGGACAGGGTCGTGGGGATCAATAAAGGCTTTGCCCAGCAGATTGAGCCCCTGTTGTGAGCCGGTGGTGATGAGCAGCCGGTTCGTGTGTACCGGCAAGCCCTTCTTTTCGAGAAAGCCGCTCAGTGACTCAAGCAGTGAGGGAAGGCCGGGTGTCGGGCCATACTGAAATGCGATGCGCTTTTTTTTGATGTCGAGCGCTGTGAAGAGATCCTCAATCTCCTGGACAGGAAAGAGATCGTTGCCGGGCATTCCGCCCGCAAAAGAGATGATGTCCGGTCTTGAAGCCAGGGTCATAAGATCCCTGATTTCGGAAGAGCGGAGTGATGAAACGGCTTTTGAAAACCTTGGCATGTTGGTAGTTGGTTACACCTGATAGACATCCCCTTGCTGAAGCAGCTCCATCTTGTGCTCCTGCAGGACATCAATGAGTTTCTGCAGCGATTCCGCCCTGATAACCACGGTAGCCTTGCACTCTCCGGAGGCGAAAGCATACATGTAATCAATGGCGACGTTATTATCTGAAATAAGCTGTAGCGCCTTGTGCAGTCCGCCGGGTCTGTGGGGGATAATCATCCCGACCACATCGGTGATTTTGACGGCAAATCCCGCCTTGCGCAGTATCTCTGCCGCAGCATCCGGTCGTCCCACAATCATGCGCAGAATACCGTAGTCGGCAGTATCGGCAATGCTGAATGCCGAGATGTTAATGTCGTTGGCGGCAAGAATGCCGGTCAGTTCCGTCAGCCGGCCAGTCCTGTTTTCGAGAAACACCGAGAGTTGTTTGATAATCATTTTATTATTTGATTTTACGGTTATCAATGACTCGCTGCGCCTTGCCCATGCTTCGTTCAATGGTACCTGGCTCAACCAGCCGGATGGTTGCGCTGATGCCGAGAATGCTGGAGATGTTTGCCTTGATCCGCTTGCGGAGCCCCTCAAGCTCTTTTATCTCATCGGAGAAGAACTGCTCTTCAATCTCTACCCGGATTTCGAGGGTGTCGAGGTTGTTCTCACGATCCACCACCAGGAGGTAGTGTGGCTTGGTTTCGCTCATCTCAAGCAGCACTGATTCAATCTGTGAAGGGAAGACGTTGACGCCGCGAATGATGAGCATATCGTCCGAGCGGCCTACGCATTTTTCCATGCGCACCAGCGTGCGGCCGCATTCACACCGGTCGGCGTGAAGCCGGGTCAGGTCGCGGGTGCGGTAGCGGATGAGGGGCATCGCCTCTTTGGTCGCGGGGGTGAAGACCAGTTCGCCAAGCTCGCCATAAGGCAGCACTTCTCCGCTCTCGGGGTTGATGATTTCAGGGATAAAGTGATCTTCAAAAATATGCATCCCCTTCTGGCAATGGCACTCCATGGAGACACCAGGCCCGATGATTTCGCTGAGGCCGTAAATGTCGTACGCTTTGATGCCGAGCAGTTGCTCAATTTGAGAGCGCATCTCTTCGGTCCAGGGTTCTGCACCGAAAACACCCGCTTTCAGTTTGATATTCTTTGGGTCGATTTTTTCTTCAACAAGCGCTTCGCCGAGATAGGCAGCATAGGAGGGCGTGCAGGCCAATACCGTGGAGCCAAAGTCCTCCATGAGCTGAAGCTGTTTTTTTGTATTGCCGCCGGAGATGGGAATAACCGTCGCGCCAACTTTTTCTGCGCCGTAGTGCAGGCCGAGACCACCGGTGAAGAGTCCGTAGCCGTAGGCAACCTGTATCATGTCAGACTTGCCTATTCCCGCCATGGAGAGTGAACGGGCTACCACTTCGCTCCACATCTGGATATCATTGTGGGTGTAGCCGACAACCGTTGATTTTCCTGTCGTGCCGCTGGAGGCATGGATTCTGACAATGTCCGTTTGCGGTACGGTAAAAAGGCCAAAGGGATAGTTGTCGCGCAAATCCTGTTTGGTGGTAAAGGGAAGTTTTTTCAGGTCATCAATTGTCCTGATGTCGCCGGGCTCGATACCCTTCTCCTGAAGCTTTTTGCGATAAAATGGAACCGAGTCATAGACTCTTTTCACCATTGATGCTACTCGTTCTCCCTGGAGCTTCAGAAGCTCTTCACGCTCCATACACTCGTACTGTTTATTCCAGATCATGTTGCTGTCGCTTGAAGTTGAGATAACGCTTGTCCTGTTCGGAAAGCACGGATGTTCATTGCTGCAATATCGGCCCCTTTTGCCTGAAAGAGTTTCTCTATGGAGGCTTCAAGCATTTCGGTGGCTATACCGATGAACGGTGCGGCAGCGCCGAGCATCACCATGTTTGATGTTCTGACACTGCCTGCCTCACGGGCAAGTTCGGCGGCGTTGACCAGCACCGGATGGTTCGTGCGGTGCAGTTCGTCAAGAATCTGCTCCGTTGTCGGGTAGCCCTCCATATTGATAAAGGAATCTGTTGAGGTAACTATCCTCCCCTGTGGAGCAAGAAAGGGAAGATAGCGCAACGCTTCAAGTGGTTCAACCGAGAGGATCAGGTTTGCTGTTCCTTCCGCAATAAGGTCGGAGAATATCTCCTTGTCAGAAATCCGGAGGTGTGACTGCACTGCTCCACCCCGCTGGCTCATGCCGTGAACTTCAGCCTGGCGCACGGTCAGGCCGCTCTGCAGGGCGGCATGGTCGATAACCGCCGCAATGGTGAGTATTCCCTGTCCTCCGACACCGGCAAGAATAATGTTGATCTGCATACTATTGTTACGCTTTGGCCGCAGGATTCCGTTTTTTCCGTGCAGCAGTTTCAATACATTCACGTTGTGCAACAACTACCGACACACCATCCCAAGCAATCTCCTCCCTGAGTACAGCAATGTTCTCTGCAAGGTGCGATTTCAGCGGGATAATGGTTTTAAGATGTGCCTCATCAACGCCAAGTCCCCGGCAGATATCCAGCAATCTTGATCCATTTGCCGAAGAGTCCTGGCCGCCGGTCATGGCGGTGGTGTCGTTATCGGCTATGATAACGGTGAGCGGCGCGCGGTCGTTGATGGCATCGAGCAGGCCGGTCATGCCGGAGTGGGTAAAGGTTGAATCACCAATGACGGCGACTGCAGGTCGCAGGCCAGCATCCGCAGCACCTTTGGCCATGGTGATGGAAGCACCCATATCGACGCAGGTATGAATGGCGTTGTATGGCGCGAGCGCTCCAAGTGTGTAGCAGCCGATGTCGGAGAAAACGTGTTGCTGCACGTGTGCATTCATCACCGTATTGAGTGCTTCGTAGAGGTCGCGGTGACCACACCCCTTGCAGAGTTCCGGTGGGCGGTTCACCATAATGGCCGGTACTGGAATGACCTCTTTTTTTGCAAGACCGAGAGCAAGAGCGACACTGTCGGCATTGAGCTCACCGGCACGCGGAAGTGTTCCGTCGAGGCGTCCCTTGATATGCGTGTTGCCGAAATATCCTCTCAGCAGCTCTTCATAAACAGGATAGCCCTCCTCGGCAACAAGAATAGTCTCACAGGAGTTGAAAAGCGCTTCGATCTTTTTTCTCGGCAGAGGGTAGTGGCCAATCTTCAGCACGGGGCAATCGAGGGCATAAGCCTGTCGTACCTCCATGACGTAGTTGAAGGCAATGCCAAACGCAAGAACGCCGGTAGTGCCTGTTCCGGGTATGAGGCGGTTCAGCCATGATTGTTCCGAATGCTCTTCAAGTTCAGCCTGCATAGCGAGCAGGTTGTTGTACTGGCGGCGAGCGTTATGCGGCATCAGCACAAAGCGTTCCGGAGCATAAGGCGCATTGAGCTGGTTTTGTGTTCCTCTTGCCGTGCCTTCCACTCCCGCACGAGAATGCGCAAGCCTTGTGGTGAGCCGGAGCAGTACCGGCAGCTTGAGGGATTCAGAGAGATCGAACGCATACCGGGCAGCATCGTAGAGCTCCTGCTGTGATGCAGGTTCAACCACGGGGACCATGGCAAATTTGCCATAGACCCGGCTGTCCTGCTCGTTTTGCGATGAGTGCATCGAAGGATCGTCGGCCACAGCCACCACCAGACCACCGTTAACGCCGGTAATGGCCGAGTTGATGAAGGCATCGGCGGCGACATTCAGCCCCACATGCTTCATGCAGACCAGGCTCCGCTTGCCAGCGTACGACATGCCGAGCGCCGCCTCGTAAGCTGTCTTTTCATTAGCCGACCAGGCAGAACGAACGGGTTGTTCCCGGTCACCCTTGTTTTTCTGGATGTATTCGGTGATTTCGGTCGAAGGTGTTCCGGGGTAGGCATAGACGCCGGATATTCCGCCGTCAAGGGCCCCAAGCGCAATGGCCTCAGCGCCCAGCAAAAGTTGTTTCATCGTGAGCTCATTGAAAAAGTTGTCTCCAAAGATGAGAAATAATTCTCTTTGAAGCCAACGAAATCAGTCAGGAAGAATCAGATCCCCCTTTTTTTAACTGTTATGAAGTGCTCAGGCGCTCATCCTGGTAATGCTGCCGTCTCTTTTTTCCTGAACTCAATCTTCAGCCATTGATCTTCATAGATGGCTTCTGCAACCCGCATACCGGCAAGGAAGACCGGAAGAATCACGTTTTTCTGGTAATTGCCGATTCTCAGGGTCAGCGAGTCGCCAAGCTGGAGGACGTTGGTTTCCATTTTGTTGTCGAAGGCGAACGGCAGGCGCAGCTTCATGATATAGTGTCCTTCACTGACTTTTGTGATGGCAGTATGCTCCTCTCGATAGAAAATATCAAGCGGGTTTTTATCTCCATAGACCACATCGCCGACGGTTTTCAGCATTTCAAGACCAAGCACTTCCCGGCGGAAGAGGGGAACTTTCGTGATTGGAATGGGAGCGAAAGAGCGCTCAATCTGTTCAATATATTTGTGCTGAATGGTTTTCCACTCGTTAAAGTACTCTCCGTCAACCTCATCCATGAAGATCCTGTTGATGACGACCTGGTCAACGGTGATGCCGTAAAGATTCAGGTAGGTGAGCGCACGCATGGACTCCTTGACAACCATCTTTTCGGGGTTCATGACAAGCCGCACCGTTGTTTGTGTTCCATCCGAGAGCAGGTCGATGATGCCATCTACAGAGGTGAAGAGGTGTTCGATCTGATCATAGACCTCAGTTTCGGGAACAAGATCATGAAGCCGGCTGATTTTTTTTGACAGGGGACGTATCACCGGTTTAACCACAAATTTTTCGAGGGTTCTTATCATCTTCAGCATCCAGCCGAAAGTTTCCGGCAGAGAGAGAAGCCGCAGGGTTTCACCGGTCGGGGCGCAGTCAACGACAAGCAGGTCGTACTCTTTTGATTCGTTGTATCGTTTGATGTAGGAAAGTGAGAAGAGCTCCTCCATACCGGGAAGGACGCCCATCTCTTCGACATAGATTCCCTTGATTCCCTGCACCTCCATGATGTGGGCAAAGTGCGCACGGACTATTTCCCAGTTCAGCGTCAAATCACCGTAGACACTTACCTCCTGACCGTAGAGGTTGTCGGCAATTTTGAGGGGAGAGGGGCCCAGCTCAAGGTCGAAGGAGTCGCCGAGGCTGTGTGCAGGGTCTGTCGAAATAACGAGGGTTTTAAAGCCCATGGATGCCGCCTTTACGGCTGTCGCAGCGGCTATGGAAGTTTTGCCTACGCCGCCCTTTCCGGTAAAAACGATTGTTCTCATAATAGCTCCAGTACTGGCAAGTTTCGTTCGCAGTTTCAGATATTTACACGTAACCGTTCTGGTTGACTGATAATTCAGTGTTGGCAGCTTTTTTTAAACCTTTATTTGGGGCATTGATGAGAGGGTAAAATACTTACGCGAAAAAGGATGTAATCGTTATATTAAAACAGTGGTTTTACAGAGCCCTGATGTACTCTGTTTAAAAGGATAATATCGGTATTTTTACGTTCACTAAACGTCACAAACAACAATGAAAGCTTTAGTTGTTACTGGTTTGATTTCGTTAGTTTTTGCCGGGTGTACTATGACTGCTGCAAATCATGCCGATCAGCTTCCGGCATCACAGGGTAGAGAAGTGACGGTTGGAATAGTGCAGAAAGATATAAGAAAGGGGATGAGCCAGGCTGAGGTTGCAGAAATTCTTGGTTCCCCCAACATTGTCTCAAAAGACAGGGATGGAGTTGAAACCTGGATTTATGATAAAATAGCTTCAGAAGCATCGTATTCAACCGGAACCGGCGGAATATTGTCTTTGTTTACAGGAGGAAGAGAAGCTGGAGCCGCAGCAACCACACAAAGGACACTTACCGTTATTATAAAGTTTACAAAAGGTGTTATAAGCGACTATTCTTACCACAGCAGTAAATTTTAGTGAAGATAACTATGAAAAAGGTAGTGTTGCTCTTGCTTGCAGCAGGACTAATAACGATAAGTGGTTGTGAAACAGTCCAGCCAGTTGCTGAAAAAACGCAGTTGGAGATACGTGAATTTCAAACCCGCACTTATGACCAGAGTTCCACCAAAATGGTGATGAAGGCGGTCATGAATGCGTTGCAGGATGACGGGTTTATTGTTCAGCAGGCCAATATTGATTTAGGGCTTTTAACGGCTCAGAAAGAGGTGGATGTTGAAAATAGCACGGAGTCTTTTTTTGCAAGAGCGTTTACCGACCACCCGGAGTACAAAAAAAACAGTATCACGGATGCCTCAGTAAATATCACTGAATTTGGTAAACAGATCCGGGTGCGCATTAATTTTACCAATAAAGTGATGAATAACAGAGGCGGAGTGATGCGTGTTACGCAAATCAGTGACGAGAAATACTATCAGAACTTTTTTTCGAAAGTTGATAAATCCATATTTCTTTCCAAAGCAAAAATTCAATAACTCATAGAAATTCGGTTATCTCATCGAGAGATTTTCTTGATGTTGGGAAATGCACGGCATTAGGTGGTGCATATCCGAGCGGTGTCATTGCAAAAACCTCTTCATTCGGCTTGAGGTGAAGCGCTTCGCGAAGCATGTCAGGATCGAATGCGGCAATCCAGCAGGTTCCCAAGCCTTCAAAGGTTGCAGCAAGCACAAGGTGATCCATGATAATGGTGAGATCAGTTTCAATGGAGTTGTAGCCATCTTTTCTGCGAACCCATGCTTCGTCGCGGTTGCCGGAGACAATCAGGAAACAGGGCACGCTCTGAATCCAGCCGCGTGCATAGCAGGAGTAGATTTTCTGAAGCATCTTCTCCGACTGAACGACATGGAAGCGCCATGGCTGAAGGTTCGCTGCTGAAGGGGCAACTCTTCCTGCGTTGAGAATCCTGCGGAGCACATCATCGGGAACAGCTTTGTTGCGCTCATAGCTGCGGATGCTGCAGCGTTTTGTAACAAGATCATAAAAGTCCATAGGTCACTCTCCTTTTATCGGTTCTCAATGGTGTTGTTGAAGTCTTTGGTAATGGAGTGAAACATTGAGTTGGTTGATGCCTGCATGATAATGGATATTGCGGCATTGGTCATGGCGTGGAGAATCGGTTGAGGGACAATCCGGAATGCCGGGTAGAGAATAAAGCGGACATCAATTTTTAAATCAAGCTGAACCCTGGTTTTTTCACTCTCTACAGGGCGCATCTTCATGTTGGCAAAGGCTTTTCCTTCAAAAAGGTACCTGGCTGGATCATCAATCTGGTCAGCAACCGGATGGTGTTTCCAGCGGATCGTTTTTCCAACCGTGTAGAGATTGATGATCTCCTCTGAGAGCCTGGTAGTGTCAGTGTGTTCGATATGTTCCGGCAGCTCCAGAAGAGGCTCTTCAGTTTGCTCGACATAAAAGATCACATCAAAGGGGTTGTTTTGCGGATCGGTAACTCGAAAGAGCCATTTATAGACGTTTTCGGTGTCTGTGAGTTCTACGCTGTGGCAGAAGGGGTTGAACCCAAGCATCTTTTTGTGGTCTGAGAGATAGGCAACGGTCTGTTGAAATTCCCCGTGTAATATCCAGTCTCCTTTGCTTTTTCCTGTTGCTTCCATTTCCATGTTGTCGCGGTTCCCCTTTTTTGTTTACAGCAGTTCGGATTGCAGCCGTTCGGCCTGGTCATGCATTTTGAGCGCATTGATAATTTCCTGCAGATCGCCTTGAAGTATCTGAGGAAGGGCGTGGCTTGTAAAGCCGATACGATGGTCGGTTACGCGTGACTGCGGGTAGTTGTAGGTGCGGATTTTAGCGCTCCGGTCTCCGGTTGTTACCATCGAACGGCGCAGATCAGCCCGTTGCTGTTGTTGCTCTGCAAGCTGGATGTCGTAGAGCTTGGTGCGAAGCATCTGCATCGCCCGCTCTTTGTTCTGGAGCTGGGAACGTTCCTCCTGGCAGGCGGCGACAATGCCGCTGGGTATATGGGTGATTCTTACGGCAGTTTCAACCTTGTTGACGTTCTGCCCCCCTTTTCCTCCACTCCGGTAGGTATCAAATCTCAGATCGTCACGACGGATTTCAACATCAACCTCCTCTGCTTCCGGCAGTACGGCCACACTGACGGCGGAGGTGTGAATACGCCCTTGTGTTTCAGTGTCAGGGACTCGCTGCACCCGGTGTACGCCGCTTTCATACTTCATGGTGCCATAGACATCGTTTCCGCTCACTTCGAGGGTCATCTCCCTGAATCCTCCGGGCACGGAGCTTTCATTGAAGTGAAGCGTGTGGCATTTCCATCCCTGCTGTTCGGTATACCGCTGGTACATTCTAGTCAGATCTGCGGTAAAGAGTGCCGCCTCCTCTCCTCCGGTGCCAGCCCTTATCTCTATAATGACGTTGCGTGAGTCGGCCTCCTCTTTTGGAAGAAGCAGTACCTTGAGATGCTGTTCAAGCTCGGGCAGTTTTTTCTGCAGCTCATTGATTTCTGCCTGCACCAGCTCTTTCATGTCTGGGTCATTCTCCTCTTTCAGGAGTTGCCGTGACGCATCAAGCTCTGATTTCTTTTGCGCGTACTGGTCGTAAGCCTGTACAATCTCCTTGAGGTCGCTGTATTCCTTGTTGAGCTTTCGGAAACGATCTTGATCGTTTGCTGCTTTTGGGTCGGCAAGCAATTGTTCAAGATCGAGGTGTTTTTCTTTTATGGATTGCAGTTTCTCAAGCATTGATTCCGGGCGTTTGCCTCAGGGGTTTAAAATATCGTTGACAAGTATGTATGCAAAAAGTGCAAAAAGGAGCGCCATGCCGATTTGCTGGATACGCATTTTGACTTCGAAGGGAAGTTCCCGCCGGATGATGCCTTCAATACCATTCAGTACGAATTGCCCGCCGTCAAGAGCCGGAACCGGCAGCATATTGATGATCGCCAGTGAGATGGAGAGCATGGAAAGAAAATAAAGGAAGCTGACAGGCCCCTGTTCGGCGCTCTGGCTTGCGATTTTGGCAATCTTGATCGGGCCTCCGACCGATTTGCGGAAATCTTCCTCGCCAGTGAAAATTTTGGCAAATCCCTGAACAGTCATGGAGCTCATTTTCCAGGTCTGTTTGATTCCACTGACTATCGATTCTGCAATATTGAGTTTTCTTCGTTCAGTTTCAATCGTCTGTTTCAGTGAGATACCTATTTTGCCTGATGTGTTGGGTATAACAGTAGTGATGAATGTTTCGCCTTGGGAAAGAATGATTTCCGCATTGCTTTTGCTGCCTTGAGTTGCTTTAAGGTGTTGCCAGCGTATACTGATAGGCTTGCCGGCATTCGCAGAGATAATTCCCACGACCTCTGTCCAGTCGGAGACATTTTTTCCGTTGATTGCTGTAATGAGTGCGCCGGATTGTATTCCTGCATTTTTTGCGGGCATCTTTTCAAGAGCTTCGTCTATGACAGGCGGGACTATCGGGCGTATCCCGAGGCTCTTCTGTTTATTGATGCTCGACATGATGTTTGACGGAGCCACAATGGTGACGCTTTTTCCCTCGCGAAGGATTGTGTAGTTGAGCGATCGGGCGGTGAAAAGTTCGAGATCAAGAGCCTCCTCCCAACTATCGAGGGGTTTGCCGTTTGCCAGTTGCAGCCTGTCACCCGTCTTCATGCCCATGGACGCAAACACTGATCCTTTTTCAACAAAGGCAGGATTGTTGACGCTGGTGCGGGATTCTCCAAGGACAAGGGTTATACCGATAAAGATTACTGTAGCCAGAATCATGTTCATCGCCACTCCCCCTGCGAGCACGATCAGGCGTTGCCAGACCGGTTTTGCCCTGAACTCCCAGGGTTGCGGCTCCGAGTTCTGAAAATCGGTGTCAAGGCTTTCATCGACCATACCGGCTATCTTCACATAGCCGCCGAGCGGAAAGGCTCCGACGCCATACTCAGTCTCTCCGATCTTCTTTCTCCAGAGTCGCTTTTCCAAAAAGTCAAAACCAATGTAAAACTTGTCAACCCTCATGCCGAAAAGTTTCGCGGTCAGAAAATGGCCAAGTTCATGGGCGGTGACCAGAATGAAAATGGCAACAATGAAAAAAAATATTGTACTCAGAAAATCCATGACAATCCTTTGTTTCAATAAAAAAGCAAGAAGTTGCTGTTATGCCCCCTCTTGTTTCAGTTGGTTCAGGTTTAAGCAATAATTTTTTTTGCGGTTTCACGGGCCCAGCGGTCTGCCTGGAGATATTCTTCGATTTCGACCGGCGTGTAAGGCTCGTGAGCCTGCATGGTTTTGTCGACGGTTGCCGCGATTTCCGTAAACCCAATTTTCCTGTCAAGGAAGGCTGCTACGGCGATCTCGTTTGCTGCGTTGAGTACGGCAGGATACGTCCGTCCGGCATTCAGTGCATCAAAGGCAAGGCGAAGCGCTGGAAAGCGCACCATATCAGGCTCCTCAAAGGTCAATGTCCCTATCTTTGGCAAATCCAGCTTGTGGATACCGCTTTCGCAGCGTTCCGGCCAGGACAAGGCATAGGCTATCGGGGCGCGCATGTCGGGTGAGCCAAGCTGAGCGATGACGCAGCCGTCAATATATTCGACCATAGAGTGAATGATGCTTTGGGGATGCACGACGACGCCGATTTTTTCGGCAGGCATGTTAAAGAGCCAGTGAGCTTCAATAACCTCAAGGCCTTTATTCATCATGGTTGCGGAGTCAATGGTGATTTTAGCACCCATTGTCCATTGCGGATGTTTCAGTGCCTGTTCAAGCTTGACATTTTTCAGCTCTTCGGCAGAGGTGTTGCGGAATGGCCCGCCTGATGCAGTCAGGATGATACGCTCAACATCTTCTGCACGGTGGCCAGCAAGTGACTGAAAGATGGCAGAGTGCTCACTGTCAACCGGCAGCAATTTCACGTTGTGTTTTTTTACCAGATCAGACACAAGCTGCCCTGCAACGACAAGTGTTTCCTTGTTGGCCAGGGCGATATGCTTGCCAGCCTTGATTGCACTCACGGTTGGTACAAGGCCTGCGGCTCCGACAATGGCCGACACCACCATATCCACTCCTTCGGCGGAGGCAATGGCCGCTGCTCCTTCGAGACCGTAAAAGATTTCTGGTTTGTGAGAGCCAAGGAGAGCTTGCAGCTTTTGTACCGAATCAGCATCCCTGACGGAAACAGCCTCAGGCCGGAACTCTTTGATCTGTTCGGCAAGCAATGCCACATCATGACCTTCGGCCAGGCCGGCAATATTGAATTTTTCAGGGTGCTGTCTGACAACATCAAGAGTACTGAGTCCGATTGAGCCGGTGCTGCCAAGGATGGATAATGATCTCATAATGAGTAAGTAAAAAATTACCGAGTTGCGGATAAATTATCGGCCTGAATTTATGCTTTTTCGTGAAGGCATACAAATAACCAGCCTTGTTCACGGTGATGCAGTGCGTTTTTCGTTTTGCTTTTCTGTAGATTTATGTTATAATTATGGCCGCAGTAATGGGTTCCTAGCTCAGTTGGTTAGAGCGACTGGTTTACACCCAGTAGGTCGGGGGTTCGACTCCCTCGGGACCCACATCATAACAGAAAAAGGCAGGGCCTCCCTGCCTTTTTCTGTTATGCTTCGTTCTTCAATTTTCCTGTATTATCCTTCCTTGCTTAAGTCTTGCAACGGCCTCCTCAAGCTCTGCTTGTTCTTTGTCGGTGAGTTGTTCACTATTGCTCTGAACGGTTGACTTTTCCTGGTTCCCATCCTCATTTTCCAGCAAGCTCTCCTCTTCAATGTGCACGGGAAAAAGACCCTCAGGACGCTTACCAAGAATTTCTTCAATCTGGGAATACTGAAGCATCTCCTTTAAAAGCAGTTCGCTGGCAAGTTGCTCGAGTTTGTGCCGATTCTGTGTCAGCAGATTCATCACCTTCATGCGTGATTCTTCAACGATGCTCATGACTTCCCTGTCGATAAGTCGTGCTGTTTCTTCGCCATACTTTTTGTCAATGCCGGGTCCGCCGTAGTATGGATTATTGCTTTCGTAGAATGAAAGGTTTCCGAGTTTATCGCTCATGCCATAGACGGTGACCATGTTGTAGGCTATACTGGTAACCTTTTCAAGGTCATTCTGCGCTCCCGTTGAGATTTCGCTGAAAATAATCAGCTCTGCAATACGTCCGCCAAGGAGGCCGCAGATGCGGCCAAGAAGTTCACTTTTTGTCATGAGATAGCGATCTTCAAGGGGAATGTTCATGGTATAGCCGAGTGCACTCATTCCTCTCGGGACGATTGAAATTTTCTGGACAGGATCGTTGTCGGGCATCATCCAACTGACAATGGCGTGTCCTGCTTCATGATAGGCGACTATCTGCTTTTCACGCGGGTTGATCACCTTGTTCTTTTTTTCAAGTCCTGCCACGCAACGTTCAATGGCATCTTCAAAATCTTTCATCTCAATGCTTTTCTTGTTGCGTCGAGAAGCAAGCAAGGCTGCTTCGTTGGCGGCATTGGCGATTTCTGCTCCTGCAAATCCTGGGGTTTGCGAAGCAAGCGCTTTCAGATTGACGTCTTTTGAAAGTGAAAGATCTTTGGTATGTACCTTGAAAATATCAATACGTCCCTTCAGGTCCGGTTTGTCAACCATGATCTGGCGGTCGAAACGGCCTGGTCTC
Organism: uncultured Chlorobiaceae bacterium; assembly: GCA_903836465.1. Lineage (GTDB taxonomy): Bacteria > Bacteroidota > Chlorobiia > Chlorobiales > Chlorobiaceae > Chlorobium. The sequence continues at coordinate 10,905 of CAILRB010000067.1, read as the reverse complement.
AACAGGGCTGAATCAAGCACGTCAGGTCGGTTTGTGGCGGCAATAAGAATGACACCCTTATCGGTTGCAAAACCGTCCATTTCGACAAGCAACTGGTTGAGGGTGTTTTCCCGCTCGTCATTGGCACCCATCATAGCCCCTTTTCCCCTGCTTCTGCCGACAGCATCAATTTCATCAATAAAAATAATACACGGCGCTTTCTCTTTTGCCTGCTTGAAAAGGTCGCGCACCCTTGCTGCGCCGACGCCAACAAACATTTCCACAAAGTCTGAACCGCTGATACTGAAAAACGGCACATCAGCTTCTCCGGCAACAGCCTTTGCCAGCAGGGTTTTCCCGGTACCCGGAGGACCGACGAGCAGCACTCCTTTTGGCAGTTTGCCGCCGAGGGTTGTGTATTTTTTTGGATCCTTGAGGAAGTCGACCACCTCCATGACCTCGGCCTTTGCTTCGTCAAGACCTGCCACGTCCTTGAAGGTGATGCGGGTGTGTTCATCAAGGTTTTCGTAGAGCGCAGCCTTGTTTTTGCCGATATTCATGAATTGGGAGCCAGGTGCGCCCATACGTCGGAAAACAAAGAAGTAGATGCCGATAAGCAAGCCGAAAGGCACTATCCATTGCAGCAGTTCGCTGATCCACGTACTGCTTGGCAGACCCTGATATTTGATCCCCTTGCTTTCCAGCAGCTCAATCAGACCCTCATCACGCACTGGATTGACAATAATTTCATCCTGTTTTGATGTGGATTGAGGAAATGATATGCCGGGGCCCTCTTTTTGCGAACCTTTTACGGCCAAACCTGTTTCTGCGCCAGGCTTGAGCTTGACATAGATTTTTTCCGGTGATATCTTTACTGAGACGACCTGGTTTTCGGCAATAAGTTTGCGGAAGGTGCTGTAGGGGATCTCCTGTGTTGAGCCTGACCAGAAAAAGGCAAGCTGCACTCCTATGAGAAGAACAATCACGACCACATAATACATTATCGGGAATTTCGGCCGTGGCAGGTTGTTTTCCGGTTGGTTTTTATAGGGATTTGAAGGTTTAATTGTGTTTTTTGCCATCAATCAGTAATCATGGTTATAATATAATGCGACTCAGGAGCGTATTCACCGTTCGCGAGACTTAACAAACCCAATTTACGGGATTCTTCCATTTAATGAAGCATCTCGGAAGAAAACATATTATATATTGCTCAGACTTGAAATGTATTTCTATAGCTATAAGTTTCATGTTGGCCGGGCGGAGTTTTTCCTGGCTTAATTTATGCACGTTTGATTTTTTATAACAGCAGAGGATGTCGATTATGAGTTCAGTTCGGGACAAGGCAAATAGCAGGATAGCAGCACTGAAGTCACTGTTGTGTGTCGGGCTTGACAGCGATCCCCGAAAAATCCCGCAGGTGTTTTCAGTATATCAAAACCCCGTGCTTGAGTTTAATCGCTCGATTATCAGGGCGACATCGGACGTTGCTATAGCCTACAAGATCAATACTGCTTTTTATGAAGCGCGAGGTATTGCGGGATTGCTGGATATGGAACAAACCCTTCGCCTGATTCCTGAAGGGTGTATGACGATTGCGGACGCCAAACGGGCGGATATCGGGAATACCAGCAAAATGTATGCGCAGGCTTTTTTTGATCACTGGCGCTTTGATGCTCTTACCGTTGCCCCTTACATGGGGTTTGACTCCCTGGAGCCTTTTTTCGCCTATGAGGACAAACTGATCTTTGTGCTTTGCCTTACCTCAAATGAGGGATCGGTGGATTTTGAGGAGCGTGAGATGGCGGACGGCACTCAGCTCTACCGTTCTGTGCTTGGCAAGGTCGCTTTATGGAGCAGGAACGGAAACGGCGGCGTTGTTGTTGGTGCTACTAAAAGCAATTTGCTTGGAGAGATACGTCGTGATGCTCCGGGCCTTTTTTTGCTTATTCCCGGTGTTGGTGCCCAAGGGGGATCGCTTCAGGCAGCAGTGAATCTTGGTGTTGATGGCAATAGGCAAAGTGCTGTTATCAATGTCAGCCGGGCTCTTATTTATCCCTCAGCAGGCGATGCTGGATCCTTTTCATCTCTTGATGATTATGAAAAGGCTGTTGCTGATGAGGCTTCAAAAATTCATAATGAAATGAGGCTTGTGTTATAATTCAGAGAGCTCTCCGGTGAATCTGCAGGAGGGTTTTGTGTCGCTCCATTGCAATTGATAAGGATTAATAAAGTAAGTAAGAAAATATGTGTGGAATTGTTGGATATATAGGCTGGCAGGATGCAGCTCCGGTACTTCTGAAAGGGTTGAAACGGCTTGAATACCGGGGTTACGACTCAGCAGGAATTGCCTTGCTGAATGGCACTCTTTCGGTGATGAAGCAGAAAGGCAGTGTTGGTGGGCTTGAAACCGATACTCATACGCTCAGGCAAGAGATGCCTGGCGCGACTTTGGGCATCGGTCATACCAGATGGGCGACGCATGGTGAACCCAGTGACCGCAATGCTCATCCCCACTTGAATGCTGCCGGGGATATCGCGGTCATTCATAACGGTATTGTCGAAAACTTTTCGGCACTGAAACAGGAGCTTGTTTCCCAGGGCTATGTTTTTTTAAGTGAAACTGATTCTGAGGTACTGGTACACCTGATTGACAGGATATGGAAGAGTGAGCCGTCGCTTGACCTGGAAACGGTCACCCGAAGTGCCCTTCGTCATGTCGAAGGTGCTTATGGTCTGTGTGTCATCTCTTCGCGTGAGCCTGACAAGATTGTTGTTGCACGCAAGGGCAGTCCACTGGTGATCGGTATTGGTATTGGTGAATTCTTTATTGCTTCGGATGCGGCTCCTATTGTCGAACATACCAACAAGGTGGTTTATCTTTCTGATGGCGAGCTTGCTGTGGTGACAAGGGAGGGCTATTCTATCAAGACGATTGAGAATGTCGAACAGGAAAAGATCGTGACGGAGCTCGATTTTTCATTGGAAAAAATAGAGAAAGGCGGTTTCGAGCACTTTATGCTCAAGGAGATATTTGAACAACCTGCCGTCATGCACGACGTCATGCGGGGGCGCGTACGCCTTGAGGAGGGGCGTCTCTGTCTTGGCGGGATTGAAGATTACCTCGATCGTCTGAAGCAGGCAAAGCGCATCGTTATCTGTGCCTGCGGTACGAGTTGGCATGCCGGTCTTATCGGTGAATATCTGATCGAGGAGTTTGCCCGTATTCCAGTTGAGGTCGACTATGCCTCAGAGTTCCGGTATCGCAATCCGATTGTGGGTGTCGATGATGTGGTTATTGTTATTTCTCAGTCGGGTGAAACCGCTGACACCCTTGCGGCGCTTCGTACCGCCAAGGAAAAAGGAGCCCTTGTCATGGGTATCTGTAATGTTGTGGGTTCTACTATTGCCCGTGAAACGCTGTGTGGAATGTATACCCATGCGGGGCCTGAGGTTGGTGTTGCTTCAACCAAAGCCTTTACCGCTCAAGTGATTATGCTCTATATGCTGGCTCTTGCGCTGAGCAAGGGAAGAACCATTTCCAATGAGGAAATTGTGCTGAACCTTAAAGAGCTTGTGTCAATTCCTGAAAAAGCTGCACGTATTCTTGAACTCGACGGCCAGATTAAATCCATTGCGGAACGCTTCAAGGATGCAAAAAATGTTCTCTATCTCGGTCGTGGCTTCAATTTTCCTGTTGCTCTTGAAGGCGCCCTGAAACTTAAGGAGATCTCCTATATTCATGCTGAAGGTTATCCCGCAGCCGAAATGAAACATGGGCCGATTGCTTTGATTGACGAGGATATGCCTGTCATCTTTATTGCCACCCGTGACAATACCTACACCAAGATTCTCAGTAATATTGAGGAGGTACGCAGCCGTAAAGGCCGGGTTATTGCCATTGCCAATGAAGGTGATCAGGAAATCAGCCGTCTTGCCGAACATGTGATCTATATTCCCCAGGCATCCGGGCCGATCACGCCGCTTCTGACGGTTATCCCTCTGCAGCTTCTTGCTTATCATATTGCTACGCTTCGGGGGTGTAATGTTGATCGGCCACGAAATCTTGCGAAATCGGTTACCGTTGAGTAGGAGAAATGTTTTGTTATTTCATTCTAAAATGACATAAGATTATGCAAGGACATATTGTTATCACTGGAGCGACAGGTGTCATCGGGACTGAACTTGCCCTGAAACTGATTGCCAGGGGCGAAAAAGTTGTTGTCCTGGCTCGTGTACCGGTAGTGGCCGCCCGTAATATCCCTGGCGCTGAGGAATATGTTCAGTGGGATTCGGGTAGGGAAAGTGGCGAATGGACCGGTTTTATCAGCGGAGCGAAGGCCGTGATTCATCTTGCAGGCAAACCCCTGCTTGAAAGCCGATGGACCGAAGCGCACAAAAATGAGTGCTATGCCTCAAGAATTCTCGGTACCCGGCATATTGTTTCGGCAATTGCTGCTGCTCCTGAAAAACCAAAGGTTTTTATTTCGGCATCTGCCATTGGCTACTATGGCTCGTTTTTACGCTGTGATGATACTCCGTCAATGGACGAGTCGGGTCCAGAGGGGAAAGATTTTCTTGCTAAAATCTGTATTGACTGGGAAAAGGAAGCGATAGTCGCCGAAAAGAGCGGCTTGCGTACCGTCCTGTTAAGAACGGGCATTGTTTTATCGACAAAAGGCGGCATGTTGCAGAAGATGCTTCCTACCTTCCGTTTTTTCCTTGGCGGCCTCATTGGTTCAGGCCTTCAATGCATTTCATGGATTCATATTGATGATGAAATTGACGCTATTCTTGAGGCACTTGATAATCCTCTTTACCGTGGAGCAATTAATCTGGTCAGTCCGACCCCTGTTTCCATGAAGGAGTTCGTTCTGGCGCTTGCGGCTGTTCTCGACAGGCCGGCCCAACTGCCGGTGCCGGATTTTGTCGTTCATCTTCTGATGGGTGAAGGAGCAGAATACGCAGTCAAAGGTCAGAATATAAAGCCCGGATTTCTGATGGCACAACATTTTCCTTTTCTCTATCCGAATCTGTCCGATGCTCTTGCGGACCTTATAGAACACAAAAAATAAGCTGGTTGATAAACTGACAAAACGGAGTAAAAAATAATATGGGTACAAGAGGACGTGAAATTGTTGGAGAGCATCTTCCCCGTGTTCTTGAGCTGCTCAACAAGGCGTTTGCTGACGAATGGCTTGCCTATTATCAGTACTGGATTGGAGCAAAGGTGGTGCAGGGGCCAATGAAGGATGCTGCGATTGCCGAACTTCTGCAGCATGCTGCTGATGAGCTTCGTCATGCTGATATGCTGACAACAAGAATTATTCAGCTTGGAGGAAAACCGGCTTCAAGTCCGCTCGACTGGTTTACGCTGTCGAACTGTGGCTATGCGTCACCTGATGATCCTTTTGTGAAAAAGATACTTGAACAGAACATTGCGGGCGAGCAGTGTGCTATCAACGTCTATAACAGTATCATTGAGGAGGTCGGGCTCAAGGACCCGGTTACCTACAATATTGCGGTACAGATTCTCCAGGACGAAGTCGAACATGAAGAGGATCTTCAGGCTCTTCTCGAAGATCTTGGTGTTTTTCTCTTCAGGCAGTAACTGTTTCCCCCTGCCATCAATAAAGCCAGGCAGAGCAAACCTTCTGTCTGGCTTTTTCCGTTACACTCTTTGCAAATAGCTCAAGAAATCTCCCTGTTTCACTGAATATTCCCCTGCATAATTGTTGCATTTATTCGAAAAATCTTCCTTTCCGTAATAAAAGATGTTGAATTTTTGTTTTTGGTTAAAATATTAACTACATATTTGTTGTTAATATTAATTATTAAGGTTCCATTAATTTATCACAATCTAATTATGAGGAAAAAACTTTTCACGGCACTGCTGTTCCTGATGGCGGTATCGTTGTTTCATGGTACCGCTCATGCAGCAGGAGAGGTAGTCACTGACACTGGAACAACGTCATGGATGTTGACATCAACAGCACTTGTTTTACTGATGGTTCCGGGGCTTGCCATGTTTTATGGCGGTCTTGTCAGGACAAAGAATGTGCTTGGTACCATGATGCACAGTTTTGGTGCCATGGTGGTTATTGGAGTGCTCTGGCCGATGGTTGGCTATTCGCTGAGTTTCGGCCCCGGTATTCTGGGCGGTTTGGTGGGATGGGATAACAAGTATTTCATGTTACAGGGTATTGATGAAACCATCATGCCGACGCATATTCCTGAATATGTGTTTGCCATGTTTCAGGGGAAATTTGCCATCATTACCCCTGCGCTGATTGCTGGCGCTTTTGCTGAGCGGGTTAATTTTAAGGGATATGCCGTGTTTATCGCCCTGTGGAGCATTTTTGTCTACAGCCCGATCTGTCACTGGGTATGGGCTGCCGACGGTTTTCTGTTTAACCTCGGGGCTGCCGGGGCCATTGACTTTGCTGGTGGTACAGTTGTTCATATTTCTTCAGGTGTTACCGCACTTGTTGCTGCGCTCTATCTTGGCAAAAGGCGCGCTTACCCAAACAACGTCATGCATCCGAACAATCTTGTGATGACTCTTATGGGTGCTGGTCTGCTCTGGGTAGGATGGTTCGGGTTCAATGCCGGCAGTGCTATTGCCAGCGATCTCGCAACAGCAAGAGCTCTGACGGTTACACAGATGGCGGCAGCATCAGGAGCCTTTACCTGGATGATCATTGAAATGTTCCAGCATGGCAAAGCGACAAGTCTTGGTGTTGCTTCAGGTATTTTAGCTGGTCTTGTGGCCATAACGCCTGCTGCTGGGGTTGTGCAGCCTTCAGGCGCGCTTGCTCTCGGCGCTCTTGCAGCAATTTTCTGTTATTGTGCTATTTTGATCAAGAACAAGCTTGGCTACGACGACAGTCTTGATGCATTTGGTGTTCATGGTGTTGGAGGAATTGTTGGCGCTCTGGCTCTGGTTTTTTTCATCCGTCCGGCATGGATGGCTGATGCTGCCGCCAAAACGCTCGACAAGAGCTGGACAGTATGGCAGCAACTTGGTGTTCAGGCTACGGCCGTAGGCGTTACCATTGGTTATGCCGCAGTCGTTTCTTTTATTCTTCTTTTCCTGGTAGAAAAAACAATCGGTCTGCGTATCTCTGAAATTGATGAAATGTCCGGTCTTGATCACAGCATGCACGGTGAGCATGGATACGGTCTTATCAACCTTAACTAATTTTTTGCAATGAAACTGATAACAGCAATCATTCAGCCGGACAGGCTCGACCATGTTCGTGAGGCTCTGATTCAGGCCGATATAACAAGAATTACTGTCAGCAGGGTAACTGGTCATGGCAGGCAGGAAGATATTGATATCTACCGTGGCCAGAAAATAGCGCCTAATCTGATTCCGAAAATCAGAATTGATATCGCAGTCAACAATGAGTTTGTCGATATCACTGTTGATACCATCATCAATGCAGCAAGTCACGGCTCCGGTGAGATTGGTGATGGAAAGATATTTATAGCTCCACTTGAAGAGTGTATACGCATCAGAACCAGAGAGCGAGGGGGAAAGGCTATCTGAGAAGCTTTTCATTTCAGCGAAACGGGCAGGGTTAACCCTGTCCGACGCGCTGATCTACCACCAGTCACAATATCTTATGTCGGGCCCTCTGTGGGAGTAGGTTTTGGTGGAGGGGGCGGTGGATGTTTCCATTCCGGAAAATAGGTGTTGAGCCACCGTTCAGCATCGACGTCGCCAAGATGAGCCGCCTGACAGAAGTCCTCGTTTTGTCCAGCCAAATCACCGGTTTTGCTTTTGGCGATCCCCCGGTGAAAAAAAGCAGCAGCCATTCTTTTGTCGAGTTCAATAGCCTGTGAAAAATCGGGAATGGCTCCGGCAAAGTCTCCGGTTATGTTTTTTACGATTCCCCGGTTATAGTAACCGACAGCCTTGAAATACGGCTCACCGCATGTTATGACCATTGAATAGTCATCAATGGCTTGAGGATATTTTTTCAACTGTTGCTGTGCAATACCCCGCATCTGGAACGCCATGGCAAAAGCCGGGTTGTCATTGATGGCTTTGGTATATAATTTGATTGCCTTTGCAAGGTCGCCCTGCTGGTGCTTTTCAAATCCCTGATCGAAAAAACTGTTGGCTGATTCAGCGAGCCCGATGCTGGTCAACAGAAGCATAACGGCTGCTGCAACAGTAATACAACGCAAAGTCCTTTTCATTGATAGTGATGCGACGGAAGTTTCAACGGTATCTGTTTGTAAATAAGGAAGTTTTCGGGAAAGTTAAAGTTTACTTTTTCTTCGTACGGTGCAATATTGTTTTCACCGGTGTTTATTTGTACATGTACCCCCGCTTTTTCTATCTTGCTTATGGTTACTCTTATTAACAGAACCACTTGTTAATGTTCAGGATCAGCCTTGAGGAATTTGAAGGGCCGCTTGATCTGCTGCTTTTTTTTATCAGGCGTGATGAACTGGATATCTATAATATTCCGATTTCAAAAATTACTTCGGATTTTATTGGTTATATCCATGATGTCAGCAATCTCAACCTTGAAATAGCTGCTGATTTTATTTACATGGCCTCCATGCTGATGAGCATCAAGGCGAAAATGCTTCTTCCGCATCCGGTTCAGGATGAGGCCGAAACCGATGAGTTTGATCCAAGGCGTGAACTTGTCCAGCGGTTGCTTGAATATAAACGCATCAAGGAGGCTGCAAGTGCACTGACTCAGCTTGCCGAAGTTCGCCAAAACCATTTTGCCCGCGGCTTTTTTGAGGAGTTTGAACCCAGGGTTATTGATGAGCTGGATGAGTTGGTTCATCGGCCAACACTCTACCATCTCATGCAGGCCTACAAGTCTGTGCTTGAGAACTTGCCCCGTCCCGCAACGCGCAATGTCATGGATGCGCCGGTAACGATTGAGGAGCAGACTGCCATGATTCTTTTGAGACTCCAGGAGCAGCGGGAGCTCTCTTTTCTTTCAGTGCTTGAGGGCGTCACCGAACGCCTTATTCTTGTGGTAACGTTTCTTGCAGTCCTTGAGCTGTGTAAAAACAGACGGATAATCGTGCTGGTAAAGGATGGCCATGACGATTTCTGGATTTCGCTGCGAACCGGGTTTTCCTCCCGTTAATAATATTCTAATTGTTAGTTAGTTATGCCTGAAATTATTCCTTTTAAAGGGGTTTTATATAATCCCGAATTACTCAAGAGTGCTGACGGGCTGATTTGCCCCCCTTACGATGTTATCTCTCCTGCGTTTCAGCAGCAGCTTTACAACAGCTCTCCGTTCAATGCCATAAGGCTCGAGCTTCCGAAGGAGGCTGACCCCTATGAAGCGGCAGCGTTACACCTTGCAGAGTGGCTTGAGTCGGGAGAGCTTCAGCATGATCCCGAGCCTGCGATCTACCCCTATTTTCAGACTTTTGATGATGTCGACGGTGTTTCACATACCCGGTGCGGTTTTTTTGCGGCTATGCATCTGCATGATTTTGCGGAAAAAAAGGTGCTGCCCCACGAAAAAACTCTTTCAGGCCCAAAGGCAGACCGCCTCAACCTCTTCAGAAAAACCAAAACCAATATCAGCAGCATTTTTGGACTCTATGCCGACGAAAGCAAAAATGTTGATCGACTGATGAAAAGCTTTGCAGAGTCCAATGAGCCTGTGATTGATGCAGAGTTTCAGGGGGTGAAAAACCGGATGTGGCGAATTACCGATCCGTCACTGGTCGGCCAGTTCCAGCAGACGCTGCAAGAGCGGGTCGTCTATATTGCCGATGGTCATCACCGTTACGATACCGGCGTCAACTATCGTAATGAGCGTGCAGCGGCAAACCCCTCTCATACCGGTGAGGAGCCCTATAACTTTATTCTCACCTATCTCGCCAACATTCATGACGAAGGGCTGCTTATTTTTCCGATTCACAGGCTGGTACACACTCTGACCAATTTTGATATTGCTACGTTACGGGTAGCTCTTGAGGAACATTTTACCCTGACCGACCTCCATGACAGGGCTGAACTCAAACACTTTTTTGACCAGGAGCCGTCAAACTATACCTATGGTGTGGTTACCACGGGTTCAGTTGTTGGAATAACCCTGAAGAGTAATCCTGATACACTGGTTGATCCATCACGTCCGGAAGCCTTGAAGAGCCTTGGTCTGGTTCTTCTGCACGATCTTATTCTGGGAAAACTGCTTGGCATCTCCCAGGAGGCCATGGCAAAACAGAGCAATCTTGTTTACGTCCATGATGACCGCGAGGTTTTTGAGGCGGTGGATTCAGGCAGGGTGCAGGTGGGATTTGTGGTCAAGCCGACGACGGTGTCGCAGGTGCTGGCCGTTTCGGAGACGGGAGAGGTGATGCCGCAGAAATCCACCTTTTTCTATCCTAAAATTATGACAGGCCTTGTCTTTAATTCGATTGCCTGACCCGCCCATGACTGAAGAGTTTCTCTCTCACTCAGAGCATGAGACGCGCCAGATTGCCCGGCAGTTTGCAGCAAGTCTGCAACCAGGTGAGATTATATCTCTCTCTGGCCAGCTTGGAGCGGGCAAAACGGTTTTCATGAGGGGAGTTACGGAGTTTTTCAACTGTTCTGAGCAGCTCTCCAGCCCCACCTTTTCACTCTTCAATATCTATCAGGGATCGCTTGCGGGTGAAGAGGTGGTGCTGCACCATTTTGATCTTTACAGAATTGAGTCGCTTCGGGAGCTTGAAGCGATCGGCTTTGATGAATATCTCTCCAGCGGTGATCTCTCTTTTGTGGAGTGGGCCGAGCGATTTACCGAATACGCATCTTTCTATACGCTGACGGTCTCTCTTGAGTATGCTGGCGATGAGAGCCGTCGCATTATTATTAAACGCTTTGTTCGATGAATATTCTGGCGATTGAGTGCACCCATGAAGCGCTGAGTGTGGCAGTAGTGAAAG
>CAILRB010000066.1 GCA_903836465.1 uncultured Chlorobiaceae bacterium | reverse complement strand
CTGTTAACGCTGTTCTGGATTTGGCGGCAGGTGAAATGGATGAACCCTTTTTTTCTGAATGGCTTAAAAACAAGTCAGTTATTCGGACAGCACGGAAATAAAAAGTGTTTGTGCTCGCAGTCATGAGCGTCCCACTATCTTTTTGGGCCGTCAAAACTGACAGCGTCGCCAGTTTTACTCATTGCCACCCGCCTCCGAGGGCTTTGTACAGGTTGATCAGGTTGGCAAGAGTCTGTTGATGGATCAGAATTTCGTTCTGCTGAGCTTCAAAAAGGGATCGTTGGGCATCAAGCAGGGCGAAATGGCTGTCGATGCCATAGTCGTAACGCGCTTTGGTGATGGTCAAGGCTTGATCGCTCTCTTTGACCAGAGCTTGCTGGGCATGCCATTGTTCAGTGAAGGTCGCACGGGCTACCAGTGCATCGGCGACCTCCCGGAACGCAGTCTGGACAGCTTTTTCGTATCGGGCGACGGCAATATCGCGGTTGGTTTCAGCCAGTTTGAGGTTGGAGCGCAACCGACCACCCTGAAAGATCGGAAGCGTCACCTGTGGGGCGAAGCTCCAGACACTGCTCGACCCTGTCACGAAGAGATCCGACAAGCTGGTGCTGGCGTACCCGGCGGAACCGGTAAGTCCTATGCTGGGGAAAAATGAAGCCCGTGCGGCTCCGATGTTGGCGTTTTCTGCCTTCAGTGCGTATTCCGCCTGCCGTATGTCCGGACGATCAAGCAGGACGACGGAGGGAATGCCCACGGGGAGCCTCTCCAGCATCTCGACATCGGCCAGTGGTTGGGGCTCGAGGAGCTTCGGGTCGATCTCTTTTCCGACCAGCAGGGTCAGGGCGTTCTTGTCCTGTTCCACCCGACGTTGATATTGCGACAGGTTGGCCCGGGCCGATTCGACCAGCATTGCGGACTGAGCTACATCAAGTCCGGACTTTGCCCCGAGTTCGAAGCTGCGTTTGATGAGATCATACGCATCCTGCCTTATTTTGAGCGTGCTTTCGGTCAGTCGCAGCAGCTCGATATCGGCAAGACAGGTGATATAGGCGTTGGCAACTTCAGCAACCAGGCTTGTCTGGGCGGCTTTTTGCCCCTCTTCGGTAGCGAGATACTTGTTTATGGCGCTATTGTTGAGGCTGCGTACTCGCCCGAAAAGATCCAGTTCATAAGCCGTCGTGCCGATCCCTGCGGTATAGGTCGAGGTGATTTCCGCTTGCCCGGTGCCGCTCCTGCTTTTTGAGACCTCCTGGCGGGCGAAGCCTCCCGAGGCGTTTATCGATGGAAGAAGAGCCGAACGCTGGATGCGCCAGGTGTTGCGGGCCGCCTCGATGTTGAGAGTGGCTATCCTCAGGTCGCGGTTGTTGGCAAGGGCTTCTTCGATAAGGCTTTGCAGTTTTGGCGACCTGAACATGCTCCGCCATCCGATATCGATGGTACGCGGCTGTTCCCCGTTCTGTGCAGTGGAAGCGACCGGCCATTGCGTGCTAACGGATGCCGTTGGGCGTACGTATGCTGGTGCCAACGAACAGGCCGTCAGGGTAGTTGCTGCCAGGCATAAAGGAAGCAGAAGCTTAGTGTTCATGGTGCGTGTCGTTTTGATTAACTGCTGTGTCGGTTACCGTTTTTCGGGCAAATCGGGATTGCACGAGGATGAAGAAGAGCGGCACAAAGAAGATCGTCAGCACCGTACCGGACAACATTCCGCCGATCACACCGATGCCGATGGCGTGCTGGCTTGCCGATCCTGCTCCGGAGGAGAATGCGAGCGGCGTGACACCGAGGATGAATGCCAGGGAGGTCATAACGATCGGGCGAAGTCGCTGACTTGCGGCAGAGAGGACTGCCTCCTTCAGATTCATACCGCTTTCGTAGAGGGTTTTGGCGAACTCCACGATAAGGATGGCGTTTTTCGCCGTCAGGCCGACAGTTGTCAAGAGACCAACCTTGAAGTAAACGTCGTTTGAAAGACCTGAGAGGAATGTCGCCAGAACGGTGCCCAGAACTCCGAGCGGCACGACCAGCATGACGGCCATCGGCACGCTCCAGCTTTCGTAAAGGGCGGCCAGGCAAAGAAAGACGAAAAGCAGGGAGAGCGTATAGAGCAGCAGCGTTTGCTGGCCGGCAGCACGCTCTTCGTAGGAGAGGCCGGTCCATTCGATACCGAAACCTTCAGGAAGTTTTCCGGCCAGTTTCGCCATAATGGCCATGGCATCGCCCGAGCTTACGCCGGGTGCGGGGGCTCCCTGGATATTGACCGACGATATGCCGTTGAACCGTTCGAGCTTGGGGGAACCGAAGCTCCAGCGGCCCGAGGAAAAGGATGAAAAGGGCACCATCTCGCCATTCGAGTTCCGGACGTGCCAGATGTCGACATCCGAAGGGTTCATGCGGTACGGTGCGTCTCCTTGCATGAACACTTTCTTGATGCGCCCCTCATGCACAAAATCGTTCACATAGCTCGAACCCCAGGCAGTTTGCAGCGTTGCGTTGATATCGGCGATCGATACCCCGAAGGCGCTGGCCTTTTCGTGGTCGATATCAATCTTGAATTGCGGCACATCTTCAAGGCCATTGGGACGCACGCCGATCAGGGAGGGGTTTTGCGCAGCCATTCCGAGGAGTTGATTTCGGGCGGCCATGAGAGCCTCATGCCCTTTGCCGGTCCGGTCGACAAGCTGAAGGTCGAAACCGGAGGCATTGCCGAGCTCCATGACGGCTGGCGGATAAAACGCAAAGATCATGGCATCCTTCACGCTCGACAGGGCGCCCATGGTTCTTCCGGCGATCGAGGCAACATCCTGACCCTTGTTCTTGCGTTTCGACCAGTCCTTGAGCTGGACAAAACCCATGGCCGAGTTCTGGCCCTGGCCCGCGAAACTGAAACCGGTCACGCTGAAAATGCTTTCGATGTTCTCTTTTTCCTGATTGAGAAGATAACCCTCCATCTTTTTAACGCTTTCGAGCGTCCGCTCCTTGGTTGCTCCGGATGGCGTGGAAAGCTGGACGAAGAGGAACCCCTGATCTTCGTCCGGCAGGAACGAGGTCGGAATGCGTGTCAGGACGATGCCAAGCAGCACCACGACCACCATGAACCCCAGCAGCGAGCGGTTGACACTTCCCGTCATTGCGCGGGCTCCGTCCACATAGCGCTCCCGGTTACGGTTGAACATGCCGTTGAACCAGGCGAAAAAGCGCCCGAGGGGGCCAGCGCCGTACAGATGTCCACCCGCTTTGACTGGCCGGAGGAGGCTGGCGCAGAGAGCCGGTGTCAGGATCAGCGCAACCAGGACCGAGAGCAGCATCGCCGAGACGATGGTGATTGAGAACTGACGGTAGATCGTCCCCGTGGAACCTTTGAAAAAGGCCATCGGCACAAAGACAGCCGAGAGCACAAGGGCGATACCGATCAGTGCGCTGGAGATTTGCTTCATGGATTTCCTGGTCGCCTCCAGCGGGGAGAGTCGCTCCTCTTCCATGATGCGTTCGACATTCTCGACCACGACAATGGCATCATCGACCAGCAGTCCGATGGCCAGCACCATGGCGAACATGCTGAGGGTGTTGATGGAGAAGCCAAAGGCCGACATTATCCCGAAGGTACCCAGCAGCACGACAGGAACTGCGATGGTGGGAATCAGCGTGGCCCGGAAGTTCTGGAGAAACAGGAACATGACAAAAAAGACAAGGATAACCGCCTCGATCAGGGTATGGACAACCCCTTCGATCGATGTCTTGACAAATGGTGCCGTGTCGAATGGGAAGACAATCTTTACACCAGGCAAGAGCAGCGGCTTCAGGGCGGCCATTTTTTCTTTGACCAGAGTGGCGGTGTTCAGGGCATTTGCCCCGGTCGCCAGGGTGATGGCCATACCTGCAGCCGGTTTGCCGTTGAAGCGCGTAGTCATGTCGTAGTTCTGCACGCCGAGTTCGACGCGGGCGACATCCCTGAGGCGCACCTGCGAGCCGTCGGTATTGACTTTCAGCATGATCTTTTCGAAATCCCCGACGCTTTTCAGGCGCGACTGTGCTGTAATGGTAGCGTTCAGTTGCTGGCCCGGAACCGACGGTGTTCCGCCCAACTGGCCAGCGGAGACATCGGCATTCTGTGCCGTAATAGCTCTCTGTACCTCTGCGGTGGTGAGGTTGAAGCTCGCCATGCGGTGGGGATCAAGCCAGATACGCATCGAATAGGGCTGCCCGAACACCTGAATGTTACCGACACCGGGAACGCGGCTCAGCGGATCGAGGAGCTTCGAGTTGATAAAATCGTTCATCGCATAGTCATCGACCCGGGCATCGTCCGAATAGACACCCACGACCATCAGGAACCCGGTATCTCCCTTGGTGACCCTGATGCCCTGCTGCTGTACCTGTTGGGGCAGATTCGCCATGATCGACTGCAACTTGTTCTGCACCTGCACCTGGGCAATATCGGGGTTGGCTTCGGGTTCGAAGGTCACCGTGATGGTAACGTTGCCGTTCGAATCGCTCCCGGCGCTGAAGTAGCGGAGATGGTCGATACCGGTGAGAGCCTGTTCGATGACCTGCGTCACGCTGTTTTCGACCGCTTCGGCAGATGCCCCGGGATAGGTGGCGTTGATGTTGATGGTCGGCGCCGCGATTCGCGGATATTGCTCAACCGGCAGAGTATTGATGGCGATGATTCCGCCGAGCATGATGCAGATGGAAATTACCCAGGCAAAGACGGGTCGCTCAATAAAAAATCCGGACATAATTGGTGCGTCTAAATGTAATGGATTATTTCGCTGGCACGTTTGGCAGTACAGCCTCGACGGATTTGACCGCCATGCCGGGCTGGATTTTCATGATGCCTTCGTACACGACCTTCTCGCCTGCCTTGAGTCCGCTGCTGACGAGCCACTTGTCGCCGACAACCTCTGTAACAATGATCGGCCGAGGGTTTGCTTTGCCGTCCGCTCCGACAACCCAGACTGAAACAGAGCCGTCCGCATTCCTGCTGACCGATTTTTGCGGCACAAGGATGGCATGTTCGTCTCTCCACTGTTCAAGACGTGCATGAACGAACATGCCGGGGAGAATTTCATTGCCGGGGTTGGCAAACAATATCCGCAACAGCACCGTACCGGTACTCGGGTTGACCGTGACATCCGAGAACTTCAACGTTCCGGGTTTCCCTTTGGGTTTTCCATCCACCAAAAGCTGGACAGGAGCACTATCAGCGCTGGAATTACCCACCTGACCCAGATGGAGCTGTCGCAGTTGTATCAGCTCCTCGCTCGACTGGGAAACGTCCACGTAGATCTGGTCGAGCTGTTGCACCACCGCAAGGGGGCTCTGCTGATTGGCATTGACAAGAGCTCCCTCAGTCACCTTCGATTGGCCGATTCGCCCTGAAATCGGAGACATGACCCTGGTGTAGTCGAGGTTGATACCGGCCGTGGAAACTTCGGATCTGGCGATGGCAACATCTGCTTTGGCCTGGGCAAGGCTCGCTTTCGCATCGTCGTACTCCTGTTTACTGACACCACTGATTTTAACCAGCTCTTCGTAGCGACTTGCTTTGGCCTGGAGTGATTTCACGTTGGCCTCGGCTTTACTGAGGTTGGCTTTGGCGCTGTTAGAGGCGGCTTTATACGTCGCAGGGTCAATCTGGTAGAGTTGCTGACCCTGTTGAACCAGGCTTCCTTCCACGAAAAAGCGCTTCGTAATAATGCCGCTGACCTGCGGACGGATCTCGGCCATACGTACAGCCGAAGTCCGGCCCGGCAGCTCTTTGGTCAAGACCAGTGGTTCGGATTTCATGGTTACGACACTGACTTCCGGTTTCATGCTCAAACCCTGAAGGTGGTCTGACGATCCCTTCGGCCACAAATACCAGCCCGCAATCAGGGTGACAAGCAAACCGGCGATAATAGACAACCTTTTCATGATTATTGTGAGTTTGGTTTGGTAGTCGGATGGCTTTCAGGATACCCGACATACATTTTGCGGATCTGTTCAAGGAACGGCAGACGCTCCTCGTCGCTTCTGTGGACGAGGCCGAACCACTCGTGACAACTGAAACCGATAAAGGCGAAATAGGCCATGCGGGCCGCTTCAGGCTTCGCTCCCCTGTCCATGGCGAGCAGGTCCCGTTCTATCCACTTCAGCATTCGCTGCCTGAGCGACTCTTCGCTCGACATTGACGAGGTGATAGCCATGGCGACAGCTCGTTCCGTATCATCCAGGGCACGCTCGGCCATTTTGAGACGTGCAAAAAGTTCGGGGTGAGGGGTGTCGTCGCACTCGACAAGCAGCGAATTGATGCGTGCCGTATCCCGCTCAAACTGCCGGTCAATCAGAGCTTCGAGCAGGGCTGTCTTGGATTTATAGTCGTAGACCACCCTCGATTTACTGATTCCTGCCTCCTGAGCCACGGCATCAATGGAGAGGCGGGATGCACCTTGCTTGACCACAACCCGCTCGATGGCATCCAGTATTGCTGAGTCGGTAACTTTTTTCGGTCTTGACATAATTTGTTTTTCTTGACCGAATTTAAGAACGATCGTTCTTTTATGCAAATGTTTTCTGCAATTTTTTTGACCCGGGGGACAAAAATGCTGTCAATTCGATGAGCACTTACGGACGCAAGTGAATTTGGGAAAAAAAAGAATGCTATGCCCCGGGGCTCGATGCTGGACGCACCAAGGGCTAAGCATCATAGAATAAAGCGGATGGCGATCGCCCTAAACTGAACCGCCAGTTCAGGGCTGCATGGCTTTTCGAAGTTCTGAAGCGTCGAAGACGAGCCGGATTGAATCGATTTTGTCTTTCGACACCTTGAAGAACTCAGCGGTGCGGATGATTCCGGCAGGGCTTGCCGTATGGCAGTCGTAGAGCAGTGCGGCTCCCTGTTCGTCACTGAAGTTTTGAAGCAGGTTGACGCTGTTAACCATCTGCCTGAACCGTTGAAGTGCTTCAATGAAAGCATCGGCATTTGAAAAAGTCTCCATGCTTCCCTGAAAATCAAGGTTGTCGGCAAGACAGCCTCGCGCAGTGGTGAAGTCGCCTTGCGTCCATGCCTCATGATAGCGGTCGATCAGTTGTTTGGTATTCATTCTGGTACTCCTGTTGATTGTCTGGAATTTCCTCTTTATTGAGGAACAATAAAATCTTCCTTATGGTTTCACAGCCGGGATGCCGCCCGACAGAGCAGTTCATTCGGGTATCAGAATACGGTGCTTTTCCCAGCACTTGAATCCAGTGCCGTTGATATATTGCTC
Source organism: uncultured Chlorobiaceae bacterium (assembly GCA_903836465.1). Classification (GTDB taxonomy): domain Bacteria; phylum Bacteroidota; class Chlorobiia; order Chlorobiales; family Chlorobiaceae; genus Chlorobium. Next base: position 62,518 of record CAILRB010000066.1, on the reverse strand, counting down.
GCTAAATCCTGAGTATCTCGAAGTGCGATAATACATGGCTATTACACTGCTTATCGGTGCTTTCACAACGTCCACTATAGGGCAAAGCTCTTCTCGCAGTAATGAACATCTTAAAGACTGAGAAGATAAAAAAGAACTTTTGAGCAAAATTATTAATGATTACTTTACTGTTAGCGCAAGTTGCCAGAGTAAGTCACGGAAGTTGTAAACTCTTTTTTCCATAAGGAATTGCACGACGCGCTGTGCGCTGAAAAAGTTTCACTCCAAGTTATGTTAAGTTGATTTTATACGAGGTTCTGATGATAAAAAATAGCAGACATGTCGTTCCAAGACTAGAGGGATGGGCTGTAAAAAAAAGCGGCGCAAGTCGTGCTTCAAGGGTTTTCGATACCCAGGAAGACGCGATAAAGTATGGGCGTAGCCAAGCCAAAAAGGAGAGTGGCGTACTCTATGTCCATCGCAGAGACGGAACAATCCTTGATCGCGACAGTTACGGAAATGAAACCAATCCTCCCAAGAACAGAAAATAGTGTCAATATCTGCTTTTGAGACGAATGTTTTCGTCAACTGCCCTTATGACGACCACTTTCGTCCGCTGCTCCGACCACTTCTTTTCACTGTCCTTTGTGCTGGCCTTAATCCCAGAATGGCTGCTGAACGGCTTAACTCCGGCGAAACTCGTTTCAGCAAGATTGTTGAGCTGGTCAGAGAGTCAAAGTACGCTATTCATGACCTTTCTCGGATCAAGGCAAAGCGTGCCGGAGAGTATTTCCGTCTCAATATGCCTTTTGAGCTTGGTCTTGATGTTGGATGTAGCTGCTTCGGCTCAGGGTAGCAATTGAGCAAGCGTTGTCTGATTCTTGAAAAAGAGCCTTACAGGTATCAAGTTGCTCTGTCCGATCTCTCAAACTCCGACATCGCTGCCCACCACGATAAACCGGTACAGGTAGTAACCGCAGTACGACACTGGCTCGTGAACGCTGTCGGAATTGACCTTCCTGGTCCTTCTGCACTTTTCGATCAATTCACACAATTCATGGCAGATAATTACGACTACTTATTGGATCATGGTTTTAACAAAGATGACATCCCTGGTCTTCCTGTGCCTGAGCTAATAAAGTATATGCGCGAATGGGTTGTGGCCAATATCTCATAAACACATAACAGAAATATCCTGAAAGCAGAGAGCGCATGTTTCTGTTTGTAACAATCATCCCCGGATTCCAGGGAGCACACACACAAGGGGAAACCCTGGATGAACTGCAACAAAATCTTCAAGAAGTCATCGAAATGCTGCTCGATGATGGAAAACCAGTGCTGGATGATTGACGATTATTTGAATCCTCGCAATTTCATGCCATGAAAAACCACCACTACTCTGCAAGCGTACCGGGTCACATTCACGTTATGCGCTTTTTTGGTTATTTACTGCGTACCAGTCTATGAGTTGTCTTATCATCCTTTGATAAGAAGTATGATGTTTCTTTGCCTCATGCTTAAAAAATTCAACACTTGATTTTTTTAATGCAATAGTAATTTTGACGTTATCGTCCTTCAGGATTAATTGATCAGGCGAAGGTAGAAAGTCCTTAATTACCATTAATTCTCCTAATGGTTCATCGGTATATTCAATCCTGGTCTTCATATATTTTCCTCCCTTTTCTCCAATATCCAGCTCCGAATATTCTGATAATATTACCTCTATAGGTGAACCTTACAGCCATTATTCCTTCATCCACTCGCCCATCGATTTTCTTCATTACTGTGGCCACTATCTTCGACAATAAGACGCTTCGGATCAAGAAATGCGTATTGGGCTAATGAAAAAGGCATAGAGTGTTTATCCTGATTTTCCCTCTCTTTTTCTTCATCCCATTCAAAACGAGCGCTTTTCATACGGTTAAGTTACAATTATATGGCTTATATGGCAATATTTTTTTATGGCTTTTCATGAAACTGTGCTGGAAGGGTATCCATTTTTCGCTTCTCCCATGTTGTTGCCAGTACTCGCGGGCACGATCAACGGATAGCGCTGGATCAGCCATATCCTGAATGAGTTCATAGCCTACTTTTGCCAGCCATTGCTTGAATGACTCTGCTTTAGGCGAAGGTATGGACTGAATAATTCTCAGCAATCCTTCCACATTTGCGCAATCTGTTGCTCTCATTTTCCCATCAGGAGCCTTCATTTTCAACTATCGACAAATTGTCGACAGTTCAAGTCCATCGTCACTTTTTACCCTGACCTTCATCCTGAACCAATAATCACGCGGGTTGACGCTTTCGCTCAACACGGCAATGACATCAACAATCGAGAAGTACCTGGTTTCAGTAGCCTCATCGAAGTGACGACGAATTGGCGTATTTTAAAAAGCAATGAGCGCTTGTTCTTCTGTCATGATCCGCCTCTTTCTTGTACAGTTTAGAATTCTTGAGCGCTATTTTGTATGCCGGTGGCCCTGAAATACAGTGACTCAGGGTCAACATCAAAACCGCATTCCCATGCAAGAGTAGGCCAGGAATCAAGATAAAAATGTGAAAAAGCTTCAGGGTTCCGTAATGGTTCCGCTATTGGATATTTATAGACAAGATCACGCAGATCAACCTCGCCGGTTTCACCAGTATTGAATGTCAGAAATATCTGATAATCCTTGACATACTTTGCCTCTACAATTGAAATACATTCCATAAGTGAGTTCTCCGTTACATAAACAGTTGACTACAATGAAAATCCTTTGTTTCCCACATCAGCTATTCCATTGTAGTGGAATCAGATAAGCTGTACAAGAATGCGAACCGCTCGCACTGCCTCTGCGAAGTCTGGCACTTCTCCTTCGGCAGCATAAGAGACACTTTTAACGAAAAGCTCATATTCGTCCTGATATTTCGTATCAGTTTCGAGTATCTGAATCATTTGCCGGAACTTTTCCTGCATACTCGAACCGGCAAATGAGGAATTATTTTTTGAGCGCCGGTCATCGTCGTGCATAGATGCAGCAACCAACGAAGAAAAAATTTTATCCGCAAATGCAAACTCTTTGAGTAGAGCCAGATCATGAATATGCCGAACAAGAGCTGGATCATCCTCTTGCATTCCCCTTACACGGTCAGGGATTCGCCATGCCAAGGCACTGAGTTTATCAGCAGCACTTTCAACAGGATCGATACAGGCAATCCTGCTCACTTCGGCTGGTTTTTTGGTAACGGCACAGGCTATCGAGGAGACAGGCAAATAGCATGGTGGACGTTGAGGAGTTCTGACGCTTATCTCTATCTGGACATGGGGACGAAGAGCATCAGAACGAGAGAAGTGGCTGGGATAACAAAAATCAATCGAGAAGAAGCGATTTTCATCTCTCGCCTGAATGTGACCTTCCTCGATTGCAAATCCGCTTTGCTGAAGCCTCTCAACTACTCCGTGTTTAAATTTGGAGAGCGTTTTTCGACTTTGGGGTGTTGTTGGAGCAATAACCCTGAAATCGACATCTTCAGAGAATCGCTTTATGAGATTATAGGCTTTTGAAAGAGCGGTACCACCAGTAAACACAAATTCAAAACCATCTGCATGGTGATCAGCAAGTACTGCAATAATTTGCGTGACAAACCAATCCTTCTCGATGAAAGAGGGAGCCATGCTTTTGAGAAGCGCCACTTCCTCAAAAACTTCCTTTTCAGGCCGCTGGTTCATAACTGACATAAGCTCCACCATATCCTATCTTTCGGCTTATACGGCCCTTAACAGCAATCACTCGCCCGGTTGGCACCTGGGTTGTTTTTCCGGCATTGTAATCTTTCTCCAAGCGGGATGGGGCTGTTTTGATTCCAAGACGAGCAAGAGCCTCTTTCGCCAACTCTGGCAACGGAACCACTGGAACAAGTTCACCTGTAATGGTTGACTTTTTGGCTTTGGCATAGACACCATAGCCTACCCGAATCAATCTCCCGTTTTTGGCTATGTTTCGCAAAGCACGCCCAACCTGATCGTAGTCACTCAAATCCCTAAAATCTTCACGCACGAATACAGAGCACTTCTTCCTTGCTATTCGAGCCATAATCTTATACTCTAAACTACCATATCTACTCATTCATTATGAAGAGTTTGCATTGCAAAAATACGACATCTCCTATAACGCAAATATACGACACTTGTCAAGCGAATACAAGTTAACATTATTGAATGTGTCAGTAACCGAAACCGTCTCAGAACAAGCCGCAGCAACAGGGACGTGGATGGCATGGAAACACCAAGTGAAGAGCTGGAAAGTTGACGTAGTCGAGGGTGTCTGTGAATTTTTCGAGTGAATTTCGTCTGCTATACGAATGTAATTTGAAAGTCCCCATCATCGAATCGCAAAAAAATCATCGATCATCATAATGCCCGTAAACAGAAAGCAGGTGAACGGTTACTGTTTTGTCATCTACTTTATAGACAAGGCGGTGTTTCCTGGAAATCCTTCGTGACCAGCAACCGGAAAAATCGTATCTGAGTTGTTCCGGTTTACCTGAACCTGTAAAAGGATGGTCAATAAGTTCTTCAAGCATTCTGGCAAGTTTGCGGATCGCAACCATGTCGCCTGACATTTTAAGCTTCTCGATATCTTCTCGAGCAACGTCAGTATAGACAAGCGCATAGCCCATTACTCAAGTCCCAGGAAGTTTTTGATATTTGATTTTTTGAGAACCGTGGTTTTACCCTCCTCTACTTGCTGAAGAGAGTGCTGTAAATGTTCAACAACATTGGGATTAGAAAAATATCGGTCGGTATCACTCATTTTACGGGCAGGAATAATTTCATAGGTTTCGCTCTTTCCGCACTGGATAATGACCCGTTCCTTATTTGCGGTATTGAGGTATTTCCGAAGGTTACGCCTCAACTCGGTTGTGCTTATTGCTATCATAGTTGTTCCTCTTTAAGTATCACTATAGTGTACAAATCAATTTCAATATAGCTCAATTCCAGCTAATCCCAATCATGCCATACCGCATCCGAAACCTGTCGTCACTGACATCAGTGTTTCTCTATTTACGGTATCCTTAAGCTCTCAACGCCTGAAGCTACCGCCTTTGATCTTGCCGGATATTACAGGCACTGTGGATGGCTGGATAATGTTGCCACCGTGCTGTCGGAAATGGTCGAAGTCATTGATCCCGAAAAGTTAGTGACGGTTGCTGAACTGTCGCCGATAACCTGGGTGCAGCGACTGGGATATTTATTGGAATCTGTTGGATCTGAGGAAATATGGCAGCCTTTGTCAGAGTATATAAACGCCAAAAAACCTGTACGCTCACCACTGCTACCATCAGTCACCATCAAAGGCGCAGTGTTTAGTAAGCACTGGCAAATATATATTAATACCAAAGTGGAGTCAGAGATTTGATACCTCAAGCCTACATCATTGAATGGCGCAAAAACGCTCCTTGGTGACCGCCCTCTCAAGTTGAGCAGCACCTCGTTATTTATCATTACAATACTTCAACAGCAAACATCTCATCCTCCCAAAGTTCTTTAAAATAATCCGTAAAGTATGCGTATCCCCTACCACCTTTGCCAAACTCATAAGTGATCGTCTGTTGACTACCACGACTTTTTAGGTAAGGGCCAACAAATAACCAGTCCTGCTGATGCAAATAAAAATCCAAAGGAAGCGCATTGTAATATTTGAGAACGACGGCTCCTTTTTGAGGACTTATAGTTTGTAACTGGTTAATCCATGCTGCGAGGTCGTAGATACGTTTTTTGATTTCACCCGGCAGTGCATCTTCATCGCTCTCCCGTTGCAGCAAAAAAACCGAATCTGGATGCGGGCAGAGTATTCTGAGACGGAGGCCATCTTTAACCTTTTGGCGCATCATTTGGTTCTTTGCATCACGGAACGATTTCAAGCCAAATGCACAGATGTCGAGGTTATCATGAAGCTCACCGAACAATTCGTCGGATCTCATGTTCATTGCTTGTCGTGTACCATAAATGCCTTTCAGTCCCCAAGCTCCAAGTTCCCCAGACCGATTGTGGAAATCCTCCAGTGCTTGGTGTAAAAAACGTTGCTGAGGCTTTTTTAATACTGAACGAAGAGTGGCTGATAAATTTTTTTTAAGTTGTTTTGCCCATGTAGCGCAGGTCGTATCGTAAAGGATAGCGCGAACGTGCTTGTAATCAAACGGAATATCTTCTGAGGATTGCGAGATGATTACGACTAGTTTTCCAAGAGCATGGGCCATTCCAAGTTCATAATTGACGTTCGGGTTCCGCCGTGTCACATCAGCGATTATTACATCAGCTTCGATAATCCCTGAAACAATATCCTCCATGATTGGCTGAACATCATAGACCTCGTCCGCTCTGATAACTTCCAGCCCGACCGACTTTCCGGCTGGGGTTATGATCTCCCTGTAGTATTCGTCAAAAGGTGCAACGAATGGCGATATGACAAAACATTTCATGCATTGACTCCATTTATAATTGGGAGCTGTTTTTTGAGTTTTCTGGAGGTTAAATATCCAGTTTCAACCCTCTACAAACTGTCGACAAATCAAGACTATCAATCTTAAGATAGCCTTTACAGAAACAACACATAAGCAAGAGAATATAATTGATCATTGATATGTGATCTGACCAACGTTCAACCTCCTTCCATCTTACCCAATACGCTCCTTTGGGTACTTTGATGCAGCGTTGTCAAGCCATGACATAACCAACTCCGAGATTTCATATGCTTGTTGAGGAAATATCATGGCCAAAGCTGCACAAACTGCCAATGAGGATTCAGGATACATCGCGCTGGGTTTTACAAGAGCCCGGACACCTTGGATATTCATTGTTTCTCCGAATGTAGTGACCAAGTCAGTCAGGTATCGTTCAATTTCATCCATAATTTGACAGGAAACAGCAATCGCACGCTCTATAAAACCGCTTCTTGCAAGAGCACATGCCAGATTACCCAACGACTCAGAAACATCCTCTTCCTTTGAGAATCTTTTCACTTCATCTAATGCAGGGTTAAGAATCCAGTCAGGCGCTTGTCCAGATTTAACAACAGCCGTTGCAATCCGCATTAATGATTTGGATCTGGACTCCTGATCCGGGAGCTGATAAGCATATTCGACAACCGGTTGCATGAGAACCTGAAGATCCCCTTCCACCTGAACCACTCCACAAGCTATATCATCAATAAAGTTAACAGCCATGCTACCATCCCCTAGTTTATACAATACTGATAAATCACAATCTATTTCTCCGAATCGTTGCTGAAGCATCAGTTCAATGCTTCCTTCAGCTTCAACAACAGCCCTAGACAAAGCTATTTTAGCATTAGATTTACAGTGCTCTTTATCACTTTCATCACCTTCATAAGAAATCTGTTCAACTATCGCCAAAGCCTTCGCCGCATTCAGTGCAGGATCACCACCTGTCTTGTAAAGCGCACCGCCAATCAATTCCAACGAATAGACAACTTCTTTGCATTGAAAACCATCTTGTTTCGGAGCACTCTCAATTATATCTAGCGCCTGACTGAGAATTTTTTGAGGCTCTGAAGAAAACGTATGACTAACTGTACGCGCGGCTTTTACAAGTACCCCTACCTGTTTGTTGATTTCAAGTTCTTTTACCAACGACATTGCACATGAGATATTAGCATCAAAATCAGGTACTGTATGACTGACAAGTCCTAATGCAATTTGGTCGATATACTCTTTTTTAGACCATGAATCACTACCAATTCTGTCATAAATGTCTGTGGCCATTTGGACAGCCAGTTGCGGTTCGTCTGCCTTGACCTCAGCTATCGATCGAGCAATACAAGAGAGGATTCCATCCTTTTCATAATATACACCAGCGACATATTCTGCCAGTTCCAGCGCTTTCGCAATATTATCATTCAGTTCTCCAAACCGCGATAAAACAACAGCTGACGCAAGATGTCCCAAGGCATGAGCTTTGGCAGAGAGTGTCCAGATCTCATTTGTCTGGACAAGGCGAATTTGAAGGGTACGCTGCAAAATTGCTTGCGGATCTTCCGCCTTGGTCAGGGCCGCCACCGGAGCTAACACCACGAGACCTTCGGCTGCCTCAAGTTCGTATGAGGTATTTTCAGCTTCACGAATTGCATCTCGTATTACTTGACGAGGATCACCGTTGGTTTTGGCTATAGATAAGGCTATCGCTGCAAGGGCAGCTATTTTGTCTTCCGTAAAACATCCGTCTATTAAGGATAATGCCCTTTTTAAATTGTTTGTACCCGTACAAAGTTCAATTATTTGAGGCGCGATAATAACAAGAACAGAAGACAAGCGAACCCTGTCGGCATATTTTTGTACGGATTTCAGCACCCTCTCCACAAGCTCAGGTGCGTTTATAAAATTTGCAACATTCATTATATAACTGATGTTAACATCGTTAACATCAGTTATTTCAATAGGAAATGAGTTAATTATACGTGTGCGAAGTTGTTCATTCAATGATCCATCTGCCTTGAGAAATACCAGACCAATGGCAAAATTTATCAACTCTTTGCATTCCTTGATTTCTATCAGCTCTGCTGCTTTAAGCGCTCTATTGTAGATATCGTAGTCATTTTCAGTACCAGTTGTCTTCAATACTATCTTGACAATAGCATCAGCGCGAACCCATACCTGTTCCTCCAGTTCCGCCACGATTAAGGCATCTTCAAATCTTGGAGTGCCTGACAAACCTTGAGAGAAAGCCATGGCCAAAGGATAGGGTATCCTATCAAACGTTTTGACCGCCCATTGCAACCAATAAGTAAATGGTTCATACAGTGTCGCCTTGGCCATGCAAAAAGCAGCGAACTGGGCGTGCCACCACTTTTCAAGCCTGATCGAAGGGAACTCCCTGAGCTTCTTCCAGACTTGGTGAGCATCGCCATGTCGACCGGTATCCGCCAGATCAGAAAAAAGCAACAGATGCCAAAGCAATCTTAACGCTGGAGGATACTGGTCGGCAATAGATAACGCTCGCACGAGACTGCCCAACCGTAAAGCCTGCAAGGGACTTTCGGTACCGAGAAGTGATACTCTGTTTGCATGTGCAAGGGTAAACTCCGCCATATCAAGTGCATTATCGGTAGATATCGCTTCGTCAAGAGCTGCAAGAATTGTATGAAGAGAGAGCGAAGGATTGTCTGGCACTGCACGATCCTGTGCAAGCAGAAACCTACCATCACGAGCAAGTGATGCTATTTCATCGGTTTGTCCAGCTTTCAAAATATGCCACGGAAGCTGCTGATAAAAATATCCGTCGTTTGGCCCCGTTGCCCATCCCTCTGCACATTTTTTTGCATAGGCCTCGACGAGAGAATTATGCAACTCCTCTGAGTCAACTGCAACACGCGATGCAAAATCATAAAGCAGATCATGCAGTGAAACACTAAGGTTAATCTTCCCATCCTTCGAGTTGTTCTTTTCCTTGTGTAATCTTACGAGAGACCTCTCCGCAAAGTTATACAGCAGGTCTTGGGTATCATAATTGTTCAGGTTTCCAGTATGGACCCACAATACAGCTACGGCCGCTTCAGGAGTGGTCTGGTCTGTTACGAATACTGAGAGTTCCGAAAATCGCTGCTGTTCGTCATCCGTCAGCTCCTCTACACTGACCTGCATCGCCCGCCATATACTTTTGTGATCAGGATTAATTACCTCATTTTCTCTAAAGCCAATTTTCTCCAGATCGGCCCTGCGCAATCGTTCCAAGATATGTGGCCACACACCGTCTCGCTTACGGGCAAGACCTCCACACAATGCAACGGCAAGAGGAAGATAACCGCACTCCCTGATGATCTTGCGAGCCTCGAAGGGAAGCTTCTCAACAGATATTCCTGCGAAATTTGCCAGAAGCAGGAGTGCTTCGATTTCTGTAAACAGCTCAACTTCAAATATCTTTGCTTGCAGGGTTTCCAAGATTCCTGAATCCCGTGTTGTGATCAAAGCCCGACATCTCGGGCCTAAAATATCGAAAGCGGCAACATCAGCAGCACTCCATACATTGTCAAAAACAAACATGACCGATTTGTTCAAAAGAAGGTTTTTGAGTATGCCCTTGCCCTGAACTATGTTTTCAATACGACTTGAATCTTTCAGGTGCACTGCCACGTCACGCATCAGTTGTGTAACATCGGGCTGTTTGCCGAAAGTAATCCACATAACACCATCAGGATAGGAACGCCGAACCTCACTATCGAGCACCACAGCCGATGCCATAGCTGATTTCCCAATACCTCCCATCCCCGTTAAACCAACACACGAGTCGTAGCCGGTAATAACAATTGGATTCTTCAGGTCAACAAGAAGTGCCTCTTTGAGCTGACTCAGCAGTTTTGGGCGGCCAACAAAATGAGGTGGCAGGCTTGGAACAGCAAAAGGAGCCAAAAGGAATGGTTCTGGCATCTTAATATTCTCAATAAGGTTAGCCAGTTTTTCCTCGTATTGCAGGTCGTCCCTGAAATCAATTGATTGAAAAAGACTCAACTCACCGGGGACATCATCTTGACTTCCCAATCGCAAAATTGGTATAACCGTTTTATCGCACTCCAAAGCAAACTTCCACTCTTCTCTGACATAATCAGATATAGTCGCCATGCGTCCCGAGATATACACCATTTTCTGACGCTCCTGAATAGCGGACTTTATTTCCTGGTGAAAAGTCAGCTTTCGAGATGGAAGAGAAACTTGGTCAAACCATACATCAATCCCTGTTTTTATAAGATCATCACGTAATCTTTTGACAAAGATCTCGTCATCTCCTCTGGCATAGGAAAGAAAGATTGAAATATTTGAGTTAAAAGTTTCAGTTCTCATGGCATTCTTATTTCATTGAGAAAATGGTATTTCAGAGAATACAAACTAATCACATGGGTCTGAGGTCATCCGGTTCCCCCTGTTCATACAATCAGCACCCGCGATAAATCCAGCTCACCTTTGAATGCTTTTTGGCTGAGAGTGCCATAAAGTGACTCCATATTGGTAAGGGATTGAGTATACCAGCCTCTCAGGGCTTCAACTTTAGCGACTATGGCCGCAAATTGATTTTGGAGATCAATAGGAGGTTTTAAAATCGGGATATCTTGTAACTCTTGCGCATTAATATTTGCCATGCCAACAATATTTCTGCACAAGTTGAACAATCTCAACTTGCCTGCTTTTGAGTTTAAAGACCCCCATATATACCAAGGGTTTGCCTCTGGCTTTGTCCTCACCCGAATTAAATAGCCCGCGATTATAACCTTCTCATCGGATGAGTACACTGCGGTTTTTCCAACAAGCTCTTTTGAATTTGTTCTGTTGAAAACAAGGTCATTTCTGACCAAGGAATATTTATTAACCTCGTAATTATCAATATCAATATACTTTAGACTGGTAAAATCCCAAAAGCCATTCGTTGAAATGTTATTCATCCGAAGGTATTTATACTGCCCCCCTTCAGCAGATTTGCTTGTATCATACTTCGCTTCTGAAATCAAATCGCGAATTGTAACTCGCTCCCACCCTTTCTCATTCCTGACCGGATCACCAAACATCTCCAGAAAAACACTTTTGAGCAGTTCATCAAGCTGTTTGAGTTGCTCACGACGGCGGGAGATCAGGTTCTCTACTTTGGAAAGAAGGGTTGCGATACGGATTTGGTCGTCAAGTGGTGGAAGAGGGATCTGATGATTATCAAAATCACCTTTGACCACATGCTTCATCGTTGAGCCATGCGCAAATTTCCCCAATTCGCGAACGGTATTCTTTAAGGATAACTTGAAATACTGTTTATCTACCTTATGAGGATTGTAGTCAACTTTGAAAATATGCTGATTCAAGTAAGCATCTTCATCATCCCATTCAAAAACATCAATAGTTGCGGACCAAGAAACAAGAATATCTCCGCGTTTCACAAGGTAGCGAGCAGGAACTTCCTTTTGTGTCCGATTAAATGGCTTTGAATGATCGCTTAAATTCTGAATACGAATAATCTTGTATCCTGTAGAGCACCAATCACTTGGCTTAAAAGGAAAGCCATTATTAAAATTGGCAACCTCTGAAATAGCCGTCTGAGGATACCTCATCTCCCCCTCCCCTCAACCACCTTCATGCCGAATGAGGAACTATCTTTAAGCAGTTTCTCGTATCGCTCAAAATCAAATTGCGAACGCAGTGCGTTCGTAATTGTAACCTCCTTATAAAAATGCCAGTTACGCCTAAATCGACCAACTGAAAAACTCTTCCCCCAACCGGTTATAAATGCTTGTTTCATCCAATCATCCCCTTCAGCTCCAACAGCTCCCGTACAATCCCGCTCTGAATGTTTGCAAGTTCAGCCTCATCAACCTCCCCCACCTCTGCGGCAATCAGTTTGTCGAGAATCACCGACGGGCTTTCGTAGACGACCTCTTCAAACACATCGGTTTTATAGCGGGAAAGAGAGAGATCATATCCTCCTTCGCCTTCAATTTCTGCACGGGGAACCATAAAGAACTTTTGGGTTCTGTCGGTGTCGTGCTCTACGCTTCGACGTTTATACTTTTCGACAATATCAAGCAGGTCACCAAAACCCTCCTGCTTGCTTCGTTTGTCGTCGAGCGAATAGCCGTCCGACTGCATGTCGTAGAACCAGACGTGCTCTGTCGCTGGTTTGGTGACTTTGTCGAGCGGGCCCCATACTTTGGTGAAGAGCAGAATGGAGGTTGAGACTCCGGCATAGGGCTTGAAGACTCCGCTGGGCATGGTGATAACGGCTTTCAGGTCGCAGCGGTCAACAAGCAGTTTGCGCAGTGCCTTGAAGGCGCCGCCGGAGCCAAAGAGCACGCCTTGAGGCACAATAACGCAGGCGGTTCCCCCTTTTTTCAGCAGCCGGTAGATGTTTTCAACAAACAACAGCTCTGTTTTGGTGGTGGAGAGGGTAAAGCTTTCGTTGATGTCGCCCTTGTCGATGCTGCCGGTAAAGGGGGGATTGGCCATGATGATGTCGTAGCAGGACTCTTCGGTAAAGCTCTTGCTCAGGGTGTCTTTGTAGTCGATTTCCGGCTCGTCAATGCCGTGCATCATCAGGTTCATGAGCGCAAGGCGAACCATGGTGCTGTCGATATCGTAGCCGAAAAGCGTTTTGCTGAGAATGGTTTTTGCCTGTTCGGTAAGCCCGGCGGAGACGGAGGTGCGGAGAAATCCATCTTCGTCCGGCACGAGATCTTTGTTTCCGGCACGAATTGCCAATTGCGTCACGATGTATTGATAGGCCCCAAGCAGGAATCCGCCTGAACCACATGCCGGATCGGCAATAGCATGGCCAAGCTTGGGCTCGACCAGATCGGCCATCATTTTGATGATGTGGCGAGGGGTGCGGAACTGTCCGTTTTTACCGGCGGAGGCAATTTCGGAGAGCAAAAATTCATACACATCGCCCTGAATATCCTGAAATGCCTGCCCCTTTTCATTTGAGTCTTTTTCCATCACCTCAAAGATCTCGTCAACCGTTTTGACCGCCTCAACAAGGAGCGAAGGCTTGGGAATGATAAAGACCGCGTTTTTGATATGCTGGGTAAATTTCGACTCGGAGCCGTTCATGTCTTTCAGGTAGGGGAATACTCTCGACTGCACGTGGGTGAGCATCTCTTCAGCCTGCCGGTGTTTGAATTCACTCCAGCGAAGGGTGCTTTTATCAATGGCATAACTCGCAGCATTTTCTTTGTCGCGGTATTCCGGCGGTATCCACATCCCCTCAAAAAGTGAGCGATAGGTGTCGCCAGCCCACTCGGCGCTTGCCTGCTTCTCCCTGTCCTGATCGTCCATGCGCTTCATGAAGAGCAGATAGGTGATCTGTTCAATCGCGGTGAGCGGGTTGGAAATGCCACCGCTCCAGAACTTGTTCCAGAGTTGATCTATCTTCGATTTCAGTTCAGGGTTGTGCTGGAGCATTGGGTTGTATCTGTACTATTGATGGTGAAATCTTGCTGTTTGTTCATTGTCTGTTCTGCTTCAACAATGTTTGGCCTTGTTCGGTTGTTCGGTTTCATAATTTCGCTTGCTCTCCGTGATTCAGCACAATAGCTCCCGACTTATGCGGTGACTTGTCCGGCGACTTGTCAGGTTACTTGTCCGGTGACCTGTTGGTCCATGAATTCTGTCTATTCACCTTTGTTTAAATTCTTTAAAGAGATTGACCCTTTTGCGGTAAGCCGGTACTTTTGCAAGCGACTGCCAGGCTTTTCGGGAATGGTATAAGCCACAAGCTCCCTATCAAGGAGTTTTTTCATTAACTCATTGAGATAACGGGTTGGTTTTTCTTTGCCAAATGCCTCCGCAATTGCTGCTTTTGATAAAGGGCTGGGTTGAAGAAGCTCCATAATACGCAATCCCATTGTTGACTCTACCCCTGACTCTACCCCTGACTCTACCCCTGACTCTACCCCTGACTCTACCCCTGACTGGGCCCCCAAGGTTTTTGCTTCACCTTTCAGCACCTCTTCTTCCAGCGCAAGGGCTTCCAAGGATACAGGAAAGGTCGTCCGAATGAAATGTGTCGAAAAGGTGTAGGCTTCACGTGGGTAAGCTTTGAGAATCCGGGGCATTCCGGAGCCAAGGTATTCAACCATAGCAAGATCCTTGAAAACTCGCATCAGGGTTTTGTTGCGGGGCATGGAATATCCGGCAAAAAAATCATCCTGCTCAGCGCCAGGGTGAACGGCACCTGCCGAGGTAATTTCAAGCCGATCAGTAAAAATTTCAAACTTCGGCACCAGTTCGGTACTGTAGTCGTTATGAATAATGGCGTTGATCACAGCTTCACGAAGGGCGACCTTGTTCCAAAGGCTTCGGCTGATACGCTCCCGGGAAGTTATTTTATTGATGACACGATTCTCGACTCCCTCCAGACGGTCGAGTATCTGCTTGCAGCTTTTAATCAGGCAACAGAAGCCGTAATCTTTGCTCCCAAGCAGATCAACCCTGTCAGTGCCTGCATATTTCGCCACCTGCACCGAGTTGCCGTTTTGATCGGCCAGCAGATAGCCTGCATAGTTATAGCCGCCATCCTCGGTGGTCAGTTCAAGATTGTCTGCGAATTTGTCGCCGAGGGTAAGGCCTGCCTCCTGATAGTAGATTTTAAGCTGCTCAAAGGTGAGATCCTGCCGCAGAGAACGGATACGGGCGATTGAGTTACGCGTACGTCGGGCAAAGAGCTCTTCAATCATACGCTGCGACATGGGCTCACTGGCGCTGCCAATGCGAATGAAACACCCTTTTTCAGACATGCCGAACTTGCGCAGGTAATACGGTTTTTCGGTACCACTGGCAACAATGATTTTAATAATATCTTTGCCATCACGGGTTTCGTGAATGACATCGAACAAACCAAGGCATGAAGGCTGAATATTATTTTTGAGTCGATCCTTGATGGCAAGCTGCAGAGCGTCGCACTCAGTCACGCCGTAGAGAGATCCATACTTGTCAATACCTATGTAGATAATGCCGCCATCATGATAGTTCAAAAATGCGATGACCTCTTTCTCAAGCCTCTCATTCAGCTCGCGCTTGTATTCGATGCGGTTATTTTCTGTCATTGTTATGCTGCCAGTTGTTCGGCCAGAGCCAGGATTTCGTTAATTTCAGGCGGACTGAATACCCCGCGAATGCCTTGCGGGTGTATCACGGTAAAGGGTGCGTTGATGAGGTCTCTCTTTTCTACCTTTTCGCGCTCGATAATAAAGTTTTTGAGCAGGTTTAAAAAGTCCAGTTGGCGACTGGAAAGGTTGGAGTGCTGCTGGATAAACTGGTCGAACGCATCGGCAACCGTTTCAGGGAAACTTTTGAGAATTTCGAGCCCGAGAATATGGCGAATAAACTGGATAAAATGTGCCTTGCGGTTCTTATAGACGGAACGCAAAAGCTCCTCGGTAATGTGCGGATGCTCTTCGTGAAGCAGCTCGGCAAGCTCAGTGGCCTCTTCAGGCGAAATCTCTTTGCCCTCCTTGATTTTGGAGAGAATCGGGTTCTGTGTTGTCAGTTCGGTAATAAGCGCCTCTACCATTTCACGATAGCGAGTAATGCTGACGGCCTCATTCCGGGGGCCAAATTCCACCATCTCTTTGTGGTGGAGAAGATCCTGAAGATTCAGATGAACTTGACCAATAGCGCCGCTCTCAACCTCGCGAAACTTCATCAATGGTGAGAGTTTTTCGATAAGCTCGTCGAAGCTCTCTTCGGTTGCCTCGTTCCAGAACCGCTTGGTTTGAGCAGCCCTGATCAGAGCCTCCTCCTGTTTCACAAAGCCGATGCTGAGGGGAAGCTGGCTGATCTGCTCGGCAATACCGTCGCTGAGCGTGTCGTACCTCTCCTTTTGATGGCGAAGTTTGGCCAGTGAAATCTCCACGATGTCGCGCTCAAAACGCATCGCCTTAAAATCAGCATCGGAGACGGTTCTGAAGAGCGGTTTAACCTCGCTTCTCAGATATTCCAGCTTTTGCGGCGTCAGAGAGAGCCAGAAGTTCTCCTCTTCCAAAGGGTGAAGAGCTGATGCGGCCTCTTTGATCACCACTGAGGTGTGTGGCAGCCCGGCAATCTGATGGCGGAGTTTTACCACTTCCCGCTCTGCAATGGCGGTGTTGCCAGTTAAGAGGGCAGACTCAATTTTGTCGAGACGCAGCCCGAAAAGTTTCACCGGAAGCGGCAGTTGTTGTTTGATCTCTTTGCCTTTGGGCTGAAGCTTGAAGTATTCGAAGTTATCCCAGCAATCCAGAATCAGGAACAGCTCTTTTTCGGTGCACCACGGCTTGATTTTACCAAGCTCAAGGAGGCGTGTTCCCCGGCCAATCATCTGCCAGAATTTTGTGTAGGAGTAAACCGGTTTTGCGAAGACCAGATTCACCAGCTCGCGGATGTCAATGCCAGTATCGAGCATGTCGACACTGATGGCGATGCGGGGCATATCGCAGTTGGTGAACTGGTCGAGCAAGCCTCCCCTGCCGTAGACGCGAGGGTCGTCGGAGACCAGAACCTTGGCAAGTTCACCCTTGTATTGCGGGTAGAGTTTGTCGAATATCTCCTCAATTCTGCGGGCATGGGCGATAGTGGCGCAGAAGAATATGGTTTTACCGGGAAGAACACCGTTCTGGTCTTTGATGCACTCCTCCATGAACTCTTTGACAATCAGGCTGTTTGTCCCCCGATTGATCACCTTCTTTTCAAGCTGCGTGCCTTCAAAGTTGATCTCTTCGATATCCTTGCCTTCGAGAATCAGCTTTTTCTGATCTTCAAGGGAGATGGTCCGCTTGCTGATCCCCTCCATCTGGAATTTCGTCTGGATTTTCATCACCTGGAAACTGCTCAGAAAGGGCGGCGTGTTGTTCACCGCCTCTTCGTAGGTGTAGGCAAAGGTTGGCAAGCCATCTTTGCAATGAAAGAGGTTGAAGGTGTTGTGGTCAAGAATATCGGTCGGGGTTGCCGTCAGCCCCAGAGTGATTGTTTTGAAGTAATCGAGGATTTCGCCGCAGGTGTTGTAGATAGAGCGATGGCTCTCGTCAACAACAAGAAAGTCAAAGAAATATGGTGAAATGTGCTGCGATTCATCCCTGATGAGATTGAGCATCGTGGGGTAGGTGGCAATGTAGATGCGGCGATCTTTTGCAAAGAGCTTTTCACCCTCAGCGCTCGGCCAGCGAGGTTCGTTGGGCAGATGCTCCTTGAAGGCCGAAAGCGCCTGCCCCCGCAAAGCAATGCGATCGACCAGAAAGAGAATTTTCTCGGCATGTCCACCACACATCAAGGCATCAACCAGGGCGATACAGGTGCGGGTTTTTCCCGTGCCAGTGGCCATAACCAGAAGGAAGTCACGCTTTTTCTGCTCAATGGCTTCAAGGACAGAGCGAATGGCCCGAATTTGATAATCGCGCCCGGCAATGGCGGTGTTGATCAGCTCTCCGGTGAGAGGTTTGCGGCTCCTGCGGATGTATTGGAAGCGCTCAAGATCGTCACGGGTTGGAAACCCGATAACCTTTCGGGGCGGATAGTTGTCGAGATCCCAGAAAAAGATCTCAAGACCATTGGTATAAAAACAGAACGGTATCTCAACGCCCAACTGCCTCTGAATATGAACACAATACTGCCGCGCCTGTTCACGCCCAATGGCGGCATCGCGACTTGTTTTTTTTGCCTCAACCACGGCAATTGGCCTGCCATCCTTGCCAAGCAGCACATAATCACTGAACTGATGCCCTTCGTACGGGGTGCGAGGCTCCTCTACTCCTTCGGGCAAACCGACAAGAATGTCAAACTCCTCCACAACCTGGGAGGGATCGTTCACACTCCAGCCAGCTTGCAGTAACAGCTTGTCAATCAATTCGATACGAGTTTGCTGCTCGGTTTTCATGCTGAATGGAGTGGTTGCTTCATCGGAACGATACGCAGACGCTCAATATACACCATGTTTTTGGAAGTACACTGGAGCGATATTATTGATGTCGGTTTGCCAGCGTTCACCCAAGCTGATGCACAAACACTCGCCCGGCAAACTCCGACTCCCCTGCAACATCTACGATGCTCTGGTGATGCGTAAAAAGAATCACCTGGCTTTTTTCGCCAAGTTCAGCAAGTGCGGCAATGGTTGCTCGTGAACGTCGGTCGTCGAAATTGATCAAAATATCGTCAACAATAAAGGGCATCGGCTCGCTTGATGCTATGCGCCATTCGAGGGTGGCGAGGCGCAGGGCAAGATAGAGCTGGTCGCGGGTGCCGGAACTCATGGCATCGACATGCAGGCGAATGCCGTCAGGCCGCAGACCAATCAGGATAAGTTTGCCATGGTCGTCACTGTCTGTGCGGAGGGCAGTGAAGGAACCCATTGTCAGCTCGTTGAAATAGCGTGATGCAATTTTCAGAAGAGGCGCTTCGTTCTCGTTTCGATAGCGCTCAGTCTCGTCGCGGAGAATTTTTTCAGCAAGCTTGATGCGGATATAGCGATCGGTCAGACGACGGATTTTGGTCAGGGAGTGCTGCACGGCTTCGGCAAGCTCTGCTGCTTTGCCGCTGCCGTCCATCCGGTCGAGCTCGTTTCTTTTCCTCCCGATGCTTTCAGACAACTGCTGAATTTCCGGATCGAGCAGATTGGTTATCTCCTTGTTCAGAGAGTCGATACGACCGGGAAGTTCATCGGGATCAACCGCTTCGGCCTGTGCTTCGAGGGAGGCAAGCGCTGTCCCCCCAGCAATGCGGGTAAGGCGTGTTTCGAGTTCAAGCAGCCGGTTCTGGAGTGTCGTGCAGGTGGCGGAGCGCTGTTCAGCCTCAAGCAGCTCCTCGCGTGTGTTACAATGGGCAGAGCGACGCATGGCCTCCAGTTGCTCTTCGCAGCTCCGCAGATCAGTGCCGGTCATGATCAGCTCTTGTTCAAGACCCTCCAGCTCTTCATTGTTGCGCTGAACGATAGTCTGCTCCTGAAAGGCCTGACCAAGGCGACGCTTGAGTTCCGTGACGGCTGGTTGAGCCTCAACGGTCGTAAGATCTGCGGCTATCCTCTGCACCAGACACTTGACGTCCTCCTCGAAAAGCTGTGTATCACGGTCAATGCCTTCGATCCTTTTGCGGAACTCATCAGCCTCTTTGAGACGTTCAAAACAGGCCTGAAGGGTATCAATAAAGTCGAGAGCCTCTGATGGAAGAACGTTACCTTCAAGACCAAGCGGCGTGACCGCTTCACGCCAGTCGAGTCGCCACTGCCGAAGCTCTTCTTCAGCCTTGAGCATAGTGTCGCGTGGCGTTTCAACGGTCGTGGCAAGATCGCGAATCCTCGCCTCCATCGAATCGTGTGCTTTCTGAAGGGCCTGTAGGGTGTTCAGCAGCGATCGGGCATAGTCAAGCATCGGCTCGACGACTTCTTCCGGGAAAGTGCTCTTTCCGCCGATGGCGACAATCTCTTTCAGAAGGCTTTTCCTCAAGGAACTGCGTCGCGCCACCTTGTCAGCCAGCTCTCCTGCTCTTCTCCCGGACTCTCTAACTTGCAGTCGGAGATAATCAAACGAGAGCAACCAGGCGCTCATTTCTCGTGGAGAGAGGGGTACAAGAGCGCAGGAGGCCCACTGTTTCTGCCATTGAGAGGAGAGTTTGGCGAGATCGGCACTGGCACTCGATTCTTTTTCAAGAAGCACGGCCAGCTTTTTTTCAATTTTTTCAGCTTCAGCCTTCAGTGACGCATGTTGCTGAACAAGATCAGCCTCCCGATAGAGAGTGTCCGCAATCCGGTCAGCAACAGCGATCATCTTCTCATAAGCATCCGGCAATGGAAGCCCGGCATTGTAGTTACGGCTCTCTTCGGTGACATCCTCCTGCAGCATCCATTGGCGCCGAAGAAGCTGCCACCCCTCTTCTCGCCGGGTACGACTTTTCATCAGCTCCTCTTCGGCGGGCACATCGCCTGCAACCTCAAGGTTATGCAGGAGTTCCTCAACTCGGGCTTGCTCCTGCTGCAACGACTCTTTCTCTGTCAGAATCTGTCGTTGTTCGGCATCCAGTGCACGGAACTCTTCATCAAAACGGTTGACCGTCTCCAGCAGCGGAAGCGCCAGATGAAGTACTTCTTCCAGTGGGCCGTTCCAGAGACCAAGACGATGAAACGCAGCAAGGCATTCACGCTCTCCCTTGTCGCGCTCCTGTTCCAGAATCACGATTTCCCGGTCGAGATCCCCGGCCCTTTCGGCAGAGAGCAGTGCTCGGGTCAGTTCGCCTGGGTCAGTAACGGGCTCGAGTTGCTGACAGTCATGAACAGCTCTCTCCAGAGATTTTTCCGACTCCTGCACCTGTTGCCTTGCGTTGCGGCCATTTTGCAGAATGGCTTCATATCGAGAACCAAGCGTCACCACCGTTTTTCGCTTGGAAAGACCGGGGCGCAAGGTTTCAACCTCACTGAGCGATAGTACGGGCTTGATCTGCCGAAGCAGCTCTGCCGCTGCCGTGCGGGCGCTGATACGCTGCCCCTCACGCAAGGGGCGGTCACTCTTCCCTTTCCGATACTCTCCAAGCCGCTGATGAAGCTCGTCTATTGTGCCCGCTTCATCAAGCAATTCTTGATGAAGCAAGTCTCCTGCCATTTTTTCGCGAAGCACCTGGAGGCGCGCCTGAAGCTGCTCATGATGAAGACGGGCCGTCCGCTCTGCCTGCTCAAGAGTTGTACGACATTCGGTAAAGTCCGGGGGAAGAAGAGCAACTGCTCCAAGATTTACCAGTTTTTCAAACAGATTTTTTCGATCAGAGAGATCCGGAAGCGCCTGCATCAGCCGCTCAAGCCTTCGTTTCTCCTTCTCCCGTTCCTGCCTGATACCCTGGCTCTCCTCCAGCCTCTTGAGCGACTCATCCAGAGCCTGCCGATGCTCCTCCCACTCTCGACCTGAAAGTGTTGCCTGTTTACATTGCGTCTGCTGCTCTTTGTGGCGGGCAATCGCCTCATTGAGCAATTGACGTGAACCCTGCGGCTTGAAGAGGCTTTCCCCTTCGGCTTCAAGCTCATCCATGATGGGTTTCAAAGAGGAAAGCCCGGCTCCTGCTGCAAAAAGCGCCTTGCCTACCTCCCCCTCCTGGTCAAGAATACCTTGCCCCCCCTGAATCAGGGTTTCATGATTGATGCCGTAAAGCGCTGTAAACAGCTCCTTTTCAACACCATGCAGCCAAGGTGCCAGCACTGAAGGATCAATGGGGTTGTCATGCTGATCAAAAAGGTCTTTGAGATTTCTTTTCCTGCGGTAAAAGGTCAACTCGCGGCCATCACTCGCCTCCAGGCTACCGCCAACCAGAAGCTGCGGACTCTGGTGCTGAAAATTATCACCTGTACGCACGGGAAAGCCGAAAAACCAGGCCTGGAGGGCTCTCATCGCACTGCTTTTGCCCGCTTCATTGGGGCCATACACAATGTGCAGGCCGGGAAGAGGTGAAGAAAAATCGAGCTCCTGATTAGTAAAATGACCAAAGGCTTTGAGTTCGAGACGATTGATTTTCATGAGGCCCCTCGCTCAATCCTGCCCTTCAGCAGCTCCTTCACCTCTTCTCGCAGGATGGAAAGCTCCTCCTCACCGGGACGAAACGGATCACCGTCAGCGAGCAGATCGGAGGGAAGTTTACTGCGAAGTTTGTCAAATTCAGGAACAAGCGCGACAAGGCTTGACTCTTCCAACGGAGAGGATTCAACCGCTTTCAATAAGGCCCGAATTGGTGATTCGTCGGTAAAATTTTCCGCCGGTTCATCCCTTTTACGAGTCTTGATCACCACTTTTTCAATCCAGACATCTCCGAGCATAGCAGCGACAGCACGAATCTCTTCACTCCACTGAAGGGCGCGCTCATGCAGTTGACCATGCAGGGGCGTTATCCCATCCACAATCAGACGTAACGCAAGAGGACGTCCATCCGTCTTTGCCCTCTCCTCTTCAAAATGATCGCGAACGAGATCCGAGAGAGAGTCGAGACTGTCGCAGCCAGCAGGATCGACACTGCAGACTGCCCAGCGAAGAACATCCAGCTCCCGAGGCTCAACTTTTAGGACGCAAGCCTCATCCACCGAAACCAGCGTACACCCCCTGGGGCCGGTTTCACGAATATGGCGCCCCTGAATATTGCCGGGAAAAACAACCCATGGATCATGGCAAATCTCTTCGCGTTGATGAATATGGCCAAGCGCCCAGTAATGATACCCTTTTGACTTGAGCGCATCAAGGGTGCAGGGGGCGTAGGGCTCGTGACCTGTTCTCCCGTTCAGGCTGGTGTGCAGCAATCCGATATTGAAAAGCGACGGATCAGCTTGAGGGAAGTCACGAACCAGATCATCCATTACCGAACGGGCAGAAAAACTCTGTCCGTGTATGGCAACTTCGTAATGATCAAGAAGATGGGTTCCTGCCTTCCGATGCGGGAAAAGCGTGACATTGTCGGGAAGTTTCAATGACCGGGTAATCTGGCTTGCAGCATCGTGGTTGCCTGAAACCATAATCACCGGAATACCAGCCTCACGGAGACGGCCCATACGGCTCACAAAATAGATGCCAGTATTATAATCCTTCCAGTCTCCATCGTAAAGGTCGCCAGCAAGCAGCACAAAAGCAACTTTTTCATCAAGTGCCAACTGAATGAGATTGTCAAAGGCCCTGCGGGCAGCCAGCCGTATCTGCTCCAGCGGGGCGTCCTGATACTCTTCAAGCCCCTTTAAAGGACTGTCGAGATGGATATCGGCAGCATGAAGAAAAGTAAACATAGTCCAAAGAGAGCATAAAAAAAGAGGTGAGACGCAAGCCTTTTCTGTAACGGTATGCTCAATATAGGGAGAACCGTTATTTCGCCATCACGATTTTTTACTCTCAGGAACGCTTTTCACCTCTTTTGAAGCCACTGGCTCAACGGGTTTATCTTCAGCCTCGGGACTCTCTGCAACTTTATTGAATTCATTTTCCAGATCAGCCTGTGCTTTTTTAAACTCCCTCATTCCTTTGCCCAGCCCGCGGGCAAGTTCAGGAAGTTTTGAAGGGCCGAAAAACAACAGGACAACAAACAGAATCAGCAGCAGCTCCTGTCCACCCAATCCAAACATGGCAATTTCTCCCGGTTATATAAGAGTGTTGTAACTTCAACAATAAAAATGATATATAACCAGAAAAGCCCTTAAAAAGGGCTTTTCTGAAAAGCAATTGAAGACCGTAGAGACTCCTTATCATCACCTTTTTCACCAATTCACCACACTTAGTCAATACGGCATCAATAAGAAGGGTTAGCTTACTTTACAGCTTCTTTCTTTGCTTCTTCTTTCTTTACTTCAGCTTTTTTAGCAGCTTTCTTCTTAGGAGCCTTTTTCTTTGCTGCTGGTGCCTTTTCAGCTTTTACCTCAACCTTAGGTGTTGCTGCTGGTGCTGCTGCATCTGCGGCAAAAGAAACGCCACCAAAAAAACCGGTCATTGCAAGAGAAACCACAATACCTGCGATAAGATTCTTTTTCATAAGTTATTGTATTTTATTGCTTAATTGAAACCACTCAAAACACCATTCAAAACTGAAGCAATCTGCTTCTCCCTAATTAGTACGCACTATGTACGATTTCCTTTCAAATTTTTTTTGATCTTGTAATATTTATCGAGCGCCATTTATTTTTGCAGTTAGCCTGGCTTAAGCTCCTGCAAGCAGCGAAAAAATTGTGCTTGCAAAGTAAAATAAAAACGGAACTAACAGCTCATTGTTTATATTAATAATGCTTTTCCATAATATTATTCTATATGGAGGAGTTAAAGCTATACTGCACCCTCATGCACAGCGACAAAATTAAACAAAAAAGTTCCAATCATAATGACACCTCTTGTCATGTATTTCAAAACATGCGATATGGTTGCGTCCATTGCAAGGTCATTTGCGATGAAAAGGGCCGACCGGTTGATTTTATTCATCAAGAGGTCAATGCTGGTTATGAGAAGGTTACCGGCATCCAGAATGTCATTGGACTCAAGGCATCGGAGGTATTCCCTGATATAAAGAATTCACAACCAGAGTTTATCGAGAAACACTTAAGGGTAGCTGAGACCGGGATTCCTGATCGGTTTGAATGTAACCTCGAAGCATTGCATAAATGCTTTGATATATCAGTCTATAGTTTACAGAAGGGCTATTTCACGGCAATAATTGACGACATCACCGAACGTAAAGAGTCTGAACAGGAACTCAGGAAAAGTGAGGAGCGGTTCAAGACACTTTTTAATAGTCATTCAGCAATCCAGGCTATTCTTGATCCCGATACAGGGAAGGTTCTCGATGTTAATCAGAAGGCATCAGACTGGTATGGATGGACAGTTGAAGAGCTCAAACAGATGTACACCAGGGATATCAATACTCTGGCGCCTGATGCCATAATAAGTAACCTGAAAACAGTACCTATCCGCAAGCAAAATAAATTTACAGGTTGTCATCGGAGGGCCGATGGATCAATTCGGGATGTCGAGATTTTCCGGAATAAAATAGAGCTGGATGGCAAAGCAGTTATCCATGTCATTATTAATGATGTGACTGACCGTCTGCGGGATGAGGAAGAGTTGCGGAGACTGGCACGTGCTCTCCAGGCTACCAACAAATGCAACGAAGCTCTTATTCACTCCGATGATGAAATGGAACTTCTGCAAAAGATCTGCAACATCATCGTCGAAACTGGTGGTTACCGGATGACATGGGTTGGTTATCCCGAACAAGACCAGGCAAAAAGCATATCTGTTGTTGCTGAGGCTGGTTTCGTTGGCGATTACATTAAAAATATCAAGGTCTCCTGGGCTGATAATCCACAAGGGAGAGGACCCGTAGGAACGGCAATCCGTACTGGCCGATCAAGTGCTGTAAAAAATATTCTTGACGATCCGATTTTTGAACCCTGGCGAATGGATGCAATAAGTCATGGCTATTCGTCACTTCTTTCTTTGCCACTTAAGACTGAGAGTGAAGTGTTTGGCACCCTGACTATATATTCCGCCAAACCGAATGCCTTTGATGCAGAAGAAAAAAACCTGCTCACCTCACTGGCAGACAACCTGTCCAATGGGATCACCATGTTGCGTCTCCATAAGGCACAAATTCAACTTGAGGAGGAACGGGAAAAGCTTCAAGCTCAATTGCTGCACTCCCAGAAAATGGAGATGGTTGGTCAGCTTGCCGGTGGTATAGCCCATGACTTTAACAACATGCTTGGCGTCATCCTCGGGCATGCCGAAATAGCTCTTGAAAAAAAGAACCTTTCTTCATCAATCATCAGCGATCTTGATGCTATTCAAAGAGCAGCAACGCGCTCTGCCAATCTGACCAGGCAGCTTCTCGCCTTTGCTCGCAAGCAGATAGCTCTGCCAATAACTCTTGATCTGAATGCGACGGTCGAAGGAATGCTCTCTATGCTGAAAAGGCTGATCGGTGAAAATATTTCTCTGGATTGGATACCAACAAGAGAACAAAATCTGGTCAAGATTGACCCCTCGCAGCTCGACCAGATACTTGTCAACCTCTGTGTCAACGCCCGTGATGCCATTACCGGCGACGGCAAAATTACCATCCAGACCGGCAGACTCTGCGTCAATAGAGAAGATTGCCCGTCCAGACATCTTTGTATCATACCGGGTGATTACATTACTCTTGCCGTCACCGATAATGGATCAGGTATTGAAAAAAAGCATCATTCACATATTTTCGAACCATTTTTTACGACCAAAGAAATTGGCAAAGGAACTGGCCTCGGACTCTCCACTGTCTACGGTATTGTGAAACAGAATAACGGCTGTATCACCTTTGAAAGTGAGTGGGGTACAGGTACAACATTCAAAATCAGCCTACCCTTGCACAAAATACCAAATAAAAAGAATATAGAATATGAAGCATCGGAGACGATATCCTTGGAGAACAAAAAAACAGTACTTCTCTGTGAGGACCAACCAGATATTCTAAGCGTCTGTCAGCGAATTATTGAGCAGCAGGGTTATCTGGTAATTACGGCCGCAACACCTAAAGAGGCGATCTCTATTGCCTCAAGCCACAAGGGACTTATCGACCTGCTTCTCACTGATGTTGTCATGCCGGAGATGAACGGCAGCCAACTTGCCGACAAAATACAATCAATCTGCCCGACAGTAAAAACACTCTTTATGTCCGGCTACACTTCTGATATCATTGCCAGTCACGGTGTGGTTGAAGATGGGGTAAACTTCATCCAAAAACCATTTAGCGGTCAACAACTCATCAGAAGCGTACAGAAGTCACTTGATATGGAATGGTAAAGATTACTGCATATTATACTCTGATGCAAGGTGATGCTTATTCACCACACATTAGAAATTGTATCGTTACTGATGCTATTAATCACATACTGCGTATTGTCTGTTACCCGGCATACACGAAATAACGATCAAGGAGTTAACTCTATGGGTTTGATAGAAGCGATTTGTATCAGTGTCGAAAAAGGCGTTGTTAAAAAGCCTGTTGATGAAATCACACTTCGACATAGCTGGGGAATAGAGGGTGATGCTCATGCAGGAGACTGGCATCGGCAAGTCTCAATTCTTGCGGGAGAAAGCATTGACAGAATGCGCCGTAAACTTCCGGAACTGGATCATGGTATGTTCGCTGAAAATATTGTGACCAGAGGCATTGATCTTTCGGTTCTCACCATCGGTGACTCATTATTGATCGGAGATGATATCGTTCTTGAAATTACCCAGATCGGCAAGGAGTGCCACAATGCGGGATGTGCCATACAGAGTGCAACCGGGGAATGCATTATGCCGAAAGAGGGCCTTTTCTGCCGTGTTGTACAGGGTGGAAAAATCACGCCGGGGATGGCTGTGGAGAAGGTAATAGTGTAAATCCTGATGGTGCTGAGTGAAGATCATACCTTGTCAAAACCATTTGGATTCATACTGACAAAATGTTAAAATAAAGGCCTTGTATAATTCAGGTAATCTACCCTTCCCATAAAACAAAACATAAAGGAATCCCGACTATGTCTCGTTTCGTTTCAGCCGCCTTTTGTGCGCTCTTTGTTTTTTCAATGAACTCTGCCGCAGCCAATGCCGCCTATAATGCTTCTGCAGGTAAAGCCACATACGATGCAAGCTGTGTGACCTGCCACAAAACGGGTATGATGGGAGCCCCTAAAACCGGCGATAAGGCTGCATGGGCACCACGTATCGCTCAGGGTGAAGCTTTGCTGGTCAGCAAATCAATCAAAGGCTTCACTGGAAAAAAAGGGATGATGCCTGCAAAAGGCGGCAATCCTAAACTTACCGACGCACAGGTTGGCAATGCTGTCGCTTATCTTGTTCAGCAGAGCAAGTAGCTACCACTCTTGATGATTATTGAAAGGCGGGAATCCCCGCCTTTTTTTCTTCGGCTCTACGGATCTCTTGCTCCCCTGAATAGAGTTAATGAACTCTCGTCGCCGTAACCAGAAATACCGGATATACTGCCGTTATACCTGACCTGTTTATTTTTTCAAACCTGTAAATCGTTTCAAAAGATTGTACCTGCAGCCCGGCGGCTTTCAGTTGATCCGAGAGTTTTTCCCGATCAAACCCATGATGCACCTTTTCAAACGGATCATCATGAAATAAGCCGTCTTCCAGGTCAAGATCGGCAATGGCGATAATCCCCCCGGGAGAAAGAAGATTAGCTATCCGATTCAGAAACCCTGCTGTATCAGCGATATGGTGCAGAGTCATGCTGCTGTAAATCAGTTCAAAGCTTTGATCATGTTCATCGGCCTCAGAAGATGAAGACAGATCAATGCTGCTCACCTCAATGTTTTTTACTTGAGATATACTTTTTTTCTCCTGAAGCACCGTGAGCATTTCGCTGGATGTATCAATTGCTGAAAGCCTCTCAACCAGAGGCGCAATTTCAAATGTGACCAGACCTGTACCACATCCGAATTCCAGAGCACGCATAGTTTTTGCGGGCTTTACCGCATCGATGATGGCCTTTGCAACGGCCAGGGCAAGAGCGCGACGTCGTGGATTCTCATCCCATTGCGATGCTTCGCGATTAAATTTATCAGGGTTGTTCCAGGTATCAGCCATAATTGTCAATATGAAAAAGTTACAATGCTGCTAAAAAATCAATATCAGGGTTCCTGCCCGGAAAGGCCCCCTCCCTTGCGTTGCAGGGCTGCGCCGCAATGTGGGCAGCATATCTCCCTGCAAGTCTCCCCCTTAAGGTGAGGAAGCTCCATGTCACATTCAGGACAACTACAACTCTCTGGACGGTCGGAAGGAATGTTGTCACAAAGAGATCTGAAAACACCGCCCTGGATGCAAAGCTGCTTCCCGTCGACAAGAGCTTCAGCTACTTTTTTATGGGCGGCTTCGAGAATGCGACCAAAGGTTGGGCGGGATACATTCATCTTCATTGCAGCAGCAGCCTGATACAAGCCCTCCTTGTCCGCCAGCCTGATGGCTTCCAGCTCGTCAAACGTCAACAGAATACTGTTCAAATTTTTAGGCTTAACACCATCCGGCTTGAAACAGGTAAACTTCGGCAGATCCTGAATGCTGCGGCAATGTACAGGCCTGCCAACCTTCTTGAATTGCATTGTTATTTCTGTAGCATCGGGATTTATCGGGTAACCGTTTTTACGACAAATTCAGGTGGTTCCTGGATATGCTTTTTCACCGCGCAGAGATTCGCCGCACTGATAACTGCCTCTTTGTATTTTTCAGGAAAGCTGGGCGGCAGTTCAATAGCAATTTCGATTTTTCCTACTCCACGACCTGTCTCTTTATAATAATGAGTCTGCACAATCCGAATGTCATCTGTCGGAATACC
Source organism: uncultured Chlorobiaceae bacterium (assembly GCA_903836465.1). Taxonomy (GTDB): domain Bacteria; phylum Bacteroidota; class Chlorobiia; order Chlorobiales; family Chlorobiaceae; genus Chlorobium. The sequence goes on along the minus strand of CAILRB010000066.1, from coordinate 33,229 downwards.
CCGGTTTTGGCAAAAGGATAAAACAAAAATACCTGCACAGGTGCCGATTGAGGCAAGAAACAATGAAAAGGGTTCTGGAGCAGAATCTTCGCCCCCGGCATAAGATGACTGATCGGTTTCAATGGTAAAACCATTAAAATCCGCATTCACCTTCTTTCCGCCCCCGAATGTTACGAGCATTTCGCTTTTCATGGTATGAAAAATAACAAGAGTTAGTATAAATAATAGTCTAAATTATAAACTTATGCTCATAATAAAACAACCGTTTTGCTCGATTATTTATAGCTTTCAGAGCGCTTATATCATTACTATAAAATAGCGTACGCTTTATCTGCCTTCAGGATCGTTGATATTCTTGAGGACGTCGCAGTTTTGGAGTGTAAGCTCTTCAATGCGAGATTCGTCAAGAAATGCTGCGAGGGAATTGTTTCCCTCCAGATGCCGCAAGATAAGTCTGCTGCGGGATTTCGGCTCATAACAGGCAAAGAGCGGTTCAAAACTGCCCGATTGAGAATTCCTGAAGGCAGTTGCGAAACGCATCTGATTTCGGTGGGAACAGAGGTTCCGGACAATAGCTTCATCAAGAAATGGCAGATCACATGCAGCAACCAGCCACCCGTTATCTGGCCAGGCTTGCTGGGCGGAGAGCAGCCCTCCCAGGGGTCCAATGCCAAGATAAGCGTCGGTAATAATCGGAATACCGAAACGGCAGTATGTTTCTGCCTGTTCCTCCCTGCAGGATACAAACACTTTCTGGCACTGGAGCTGAAGAAGCGCTGCTGTATGGAGAAGCTGATTTTCGGAATAGTATTTGATAAGCGCCTTGTCTCTTCCCATTCGTGAACTTCTTCCACCAGCGAGTATCAATCCATGGAGCGTATTCTCTTTCAAAGAATGAGCCAGCAAAAAAGTTTCAAGAAATGCTGCGACATCACTGATGCTCTCCCTGTGCAGGATTGGAAGACTGAATGCTGAATAGAATGACGGGTCGTCAGGAACAATCAGAGCCACAACATTGGTGATGGTTCCCTTGCTGACAAGTTCAAGTATCCGGTGTTCGGCATCAACTAAGAGCAATTTCGGCAGGGGAAGCTCCTTGAGTCCTTCAACAAGCAGCAGATCTGCGTCGGAAAAAACATACTGCTCAAGCAGTCGAGACGAAAGATCGTGACCGGTGATAACCGCTTTTTTTTCGGGGTCAGAAATCATGACGGCAGCAGCTCCAGCCTGACGAACAATCCAGGAATCTTTGCCTTCGCGGTCAACAGTAAACTGATGGCAGCCATGTTTGTAATAGGCAATGGAATATTTAGCTGAAAGAAGACGTACAACTCCTTCGATAAGAGTTGTTTTTCCGGAGCCTGAATAACCGCAGAAGGCTATTTCAAAAGGGTGAAAAAGCATAGTATTTATGAAAGCATCGCCCAGGGAAGCATGGTACAGGTCACTTCCGATCCCGCAGGGAGTGGTACGGAAGAAGGTTCGGCTTCAACCAGACAGTTGGAGCCCGCAAGCGACGTGATCATGTGAGATTCAACTTTTGGAGAGACCTTGCACAGAAGCTTGCCGTGTTCAGACCACACCTTTCCAGAAAGAAAACGATGCCGCTTTTTATCGGTGGGAAATAGTTCAGCAAGAATAGCCTTGAAAGAATTAATTTCAGGGTGTTCCTGGAGAATATTAAGTGCCGGAATGCAATACTCTACGAAACAAACCAGCGCCGAAACCGGGTTGCCAGGCAGGGAAAAAACAGCCTTTCCTTCAGGGGTAGAACCAAAATAAAGGGGTTTTCCAGGCTTTTGAGCAACATTCCAGAACTGTTTGGTCACTCCAAGCGCCGAGAGTTCCTGCTGGACAAAGTCATATTCTCCGGTAGAGATGCCTCCCGCAGTAATAAGGACATCGCATTCAGCCAGCGCCAGCGCCAGCGCTTCGCGTAACGCCACCCTGTCGTCGGGAGCATGATGGAGTCCTGCAGGCTCAACGCCTACGGAACGGCATGCGGCTTCAAGCATAAAGCGGTTGCTGTTATAGATCTGCGCACCGGAAACCTCTTCACCGGGCATGCAAACTTCATCTCCAACCGTAACAATCGAAACTTTCGGCTTTCGATGGACTACTACTGAAGCAAAACCGAATGAGGCAAGAACGGCAATTTCGGAAGGAGAGAGCAACTCCCCTTTGCGGAAAAGCATCTCTCCCCCGGTTATTTCTTCACCACAATAACGAACGTTTGCTCCATATTTCGGTGTTTTGAAGACGTCAACAGAGTCAGAACCAAAACCGCTGGTCTGCTCAAATGCCACAACCGTATCGGCTCCTTCCGGCATAGGAGCACCAGTCATTATTTCTGCACAACATCCGGAAGTTACCGGCAAGGTGGAGAGTGTGCCAGCCGGAATGGACTGGGTCACCTGCAACCGCACCGGAAAATCATCAGTAGCTGTAACAATATCATCCCATTTGAGAGCAAAGCCGTCCATTGCCGCATTGGTAAAACGCGGAAGCGAAAAAGGTGCGGTAATATCTCGGGCGAGCACTTTTCCCTGAATCTGATCAAGCTGCAGCTCTTCAGTGCCCAACGGCGCAAGCGACTGCCGGATGAGCGTGTGCGCCTCCTGAACGGTTATCATCATGAGTGTCCCTCTCCTTTTATCATGGCAAAAGCATGAAAAATTGCAGGCACAAGCACCTCGAGCGCATCGCTTACCGCTCCCGCGCTTCCCGGCAAACAGATCACCATCGACGATCCCAGCATACCTGCAGCAAGCCTTGAAAGCATGGCTGTCTTGATTTTTCCCTGTCCCCAGTTAAACAAAGCCTGCTCAATTCCTGTTAATCTCCGTGAAAATTTGGGAAGCAGCGTATCTACGGTAACATCGCGCGGCCCAAGACCAGTCCCCCCTGTCGTAATAATAAGTTCAACACCGTTACCAGTCCATTCATCAATAACCGAAATGATCTCTTCCTGATTGTCGGCAATCACCCTCACCTCGCCAACCGGACATCCGGAGGCCTCAAACCCTTCACGCAGCAATTGGCCTGAGCGATCGACCGCCCGACCAGAAGAGACCGAGTCCGACAGCACAAGAATTGATGTTTTCGGCCTGTAACCATCAGGATCATGAGATTTTCCACCAGTTTTCTTTTCCAGTGTTATTGATCCGATCTCCATGGTTTTGTCCACCGCCTTGCACATATCGTAGATGGTAAGCGCTGCAACCGACACTGCAGTCAAAGCCTCCATCTCCACCCCGGTTGACTCTTTTGTTTTAACGGTTGCAACAATGGCTATGCGCTCCTTTTGGACATCAAAAACAATATCGGCCCAGGAAAGATTGAGCTGGTGACAAAGAGGAATAAGATGAGCCGTATTTTTGGCTGCCATGATGCCGGCAAGCTTGGCCGTCGTCAGAACATTTCCCTTTGGAAGAGCGTCACGGGAAAGCAGCTCGATGGTTTCAGACTGCATAAAAATATATCCCGAAGCTCTGGCGGTCCTGAGCGTACCGGGCTTTCCGGAAACATCGACCATGGCAATGTTGCCACTGTTGTCAAGGTGTGTAAAATCCATCTTTTGTAGCTCCCTGTTGTCCAGAAATCGTCTTCTTGTTCCTTAAGAGATGGCCAGCAGTTTTCTCACCTGTTAATCCAGCCTGGGCTTGACTCCCTTGATATCATGAAAGGAGACCACTCCAAGCAGATAATCACTTTCATCAGTAATGGGAATCGCCCTGAAGGAATAACGGAAAAACATGTCAACGGCATCATGCAGTGTATCATCCTGATTCAGTGAAATAATGTTGTCTGTCATAATATCACCAAGCGTCTGCTCTGGTTCAGCCGCGATCAACTCCCTGATGTCAACAACTCCCTGCAGGATATTGTCTGCATTTACTACATAGACGTACATAATGACATCCATATCACCGGCAACTTCGCGAAAATTATCGATCACCTCTTTAACCATGGTATCAACCGGACGCTTGATAACCTGCTGCGTGGAGTAGAGCATAATATTTTCGTCAGTCTGATCAATGAGCTGCTGTACCCTCTCTTTGTTTTCACTATCGACAAATTCTATAATCTCATCGGCTTCAGAGGCGGGCAGCACAGAAAGTATTCCGGCAACCTGTGCAGGGCTCATCTCATTGATCAAGCCGGCAGCTTTCTCTTTTTGCATTGATCGTATCAGTTCCCGCTGCACTCTCGGTTCCACTTCTTCGAGGGTATCCGAGGCCAACTCAGGCTCGAGCTCATTGAAAACCGCTATGCGCTGATTCCCTTCCAGCTCTTCAAGGATATCGGCAAGATCGACTGGATGAATGTCGTTGATATTTTCCTTAAGAACATTGAGCTTGACGTTGCCTTCAAAACTCCCGATTGTTTCAGGCAGGGGCTGCACATAAAGCCAGGAAATACTGGAGCCCTCTTTGTATTTTGAAAGATAATTGGCAAGCTTTTTAAAGCCCATCCGGCGGAGAATACGAAAACGGTTAAAATCAACTTCACTGACAAAAAGCCTTTCGTTCTGGAACAAGAGCTTGACGTCGTACACAACCTCAACCTCATGATCGTCCATATCAAGTATTTTTTTGTCCATGATATAGTCTTTCAGGAAGATGTGATTATCAAGAGGATTCAGTTCGTACCCTTCAGTAGTGGTGATTTCAGAAATGATTTCGGTGTTGGAGATCAGGGTAATTTTATCCCAGGGAATCAACAGGCGGGGATCACCATAAGGGCGATGAACAAGCAAATGGGTTACTTCCGGAATTTTACCCGCATTTTCCTGGATAACAAGATCCTTGAGCTTGCCTATTGAATTTGATTTTAAATAAATCCGGCGACCAACAATCTCGCTCAGAAAAAATTCGCGATTCAGTACTGTAACCATTGGCGTTTCCGTTTTATAAAACCTTGATAACCGTTATAAATTTATAGATCATCAACAACACGAGCAGAAAAAGGTAAATCCTGAGCACTGCCAGAGAGAATTTGACGCCGGTAGACATTTCTACAGTAGGCTTGGCATAGCGCTGGTTGATTTCACGGATCTTGCTGAAAAACTGATTGATCGTCCTCATGGCCTGAGACCCTCAATTACTGGAAAAGGTTTGGAAAAAGTGCGCTGACACCGTACATCGTTGAGAGAATAATGATTGACACCACAATCAGTGTACTGACAATGTTCTGCAATCTTGTATTGGCATACTCCCCCATAGTTTTTTTATCGTTGAGCAGGAGGATCAAAAATACCAGTGCTGCTGGCAGTAGCGTTACGGCAACAACCTGGACAAAGAGAGTGATAAGCACAAGCGGAGCGCCCGGTATCAAGGGAACAACACCCGCTGTAGCAAGGGTAAAGAAAAAGGAGATATAGAACCAGGGGGCTTCCTTCACCTTGGTGTTGAGGGAATGCGCCCAGCCGAAAATTTCGCCAAATGCCCAAGAACTCGCCAGCGATATGCAGATTGCCCCGAGCAGACCAGCGTCAAACAAACCAACAGCCATGAAAGCCCCAACATAATGGTTTGTTTTCATCAACAGTTTGGCGGCTGTTGCGGCATCATCAATCGGTGCGCCGTTCAAGAGCGTTCCGGTTACAATCACAATAAAAATAGCAATGGCCACCGTGATAATGGCCCCGATAAACGTATCAATTTTGCCCATTTTAATATCTTTTTCCTGCAAACCTTTGTCAACCACTGAGCTTTGCTGGAAAAAGAGCATCCAGGGCGCAATTGTTGTACCGATATTGGCCATCAGCAAAAAAAAGAGTTCATTATTGAGACCTCCGGGAAGATTGGGAATCAATCCCTGACTGGTGATTTCGGAGAGAGAGGGGTTGACCATGAATGCTGCCGGAATATAAATCAGGTTCAGCAAACAAAAGCCAAGTGCGATCTTTTCCCATGTCCAGTATCGACCGTTCAGGACAATAATACTCATGAGCAGGACGACAAGGATCACGGTCAACCAGGCTGGTACACCGAAAATGCTTAATGCCGCAGTCATTCCAACAAATTCTGTAACCAGTGTCAACCAGTCCACAATCATAAGATCAAGGAGTGAAAACCACCCCCAGAAAGCACCAAAACTTTCAAAAATGGCTTCGGCATGTCCCCGCTTTGTCACGGCACCCAACCTGACGGTCATCTCCTGAACATAATAGGCTACAGGTATAAGCAAAAGCAGAAACCATATCAGGTGATAGCCATATTTAGCTCCTGTAGCAGCATAAGTAGTAATACCGCCAGCATCATTGTCGGCAATCATAACGACAAGACCAGGACCTGCAATAACCAGGTAGAGGCGAACCGCTTTCCAGACTTTTTTAAACCGGTAGTAGAGAACGGAAAAAAAATCCATATCCGTTGAGTTGGACGTTGACGAGACCCGGCATTGCGATTGAGAGAGAGAAGAGGCATTTCACTCACAGAGAGTCATTCATACTTACCAGTCAATCTGGCGCAAATTTACTATTCTTTGGTAACTTTACAAAGTGACATATCTTGCTTTATGTATGCAAATGTGTGCTGATTTCGCACAACAATGAGGAAATCTGTTTTTTTTCAACAGTCGCAACCGTTAACTGCACTGGTGAAAATATGTATCGCTTCTGTTTTGATGATTCAAATACACAAAATCACCTCCGTACCCCTGATTTTTTAAAACAGAAAGCTGTTATATTGGAAACTCGGTCTTCAATAACTGTTACGCCGCATCTCTTTATGGAACATGGTCCAGGGAAAAAACCGGAATGGCTGAAAATCAGGATGGCCTCGGGGACATCATTTGCTGCGATGAGAAAGTTGCTGGGGCGTCATAGTCTGCATACCGTCTGCCGTTCAGCAATGTGTCCCAACCTTCAGGAGTGCTGGTCGCGTGGCACGGCAACCTTCCTGCTGCTTGGCAATGTCTGTACGAGAACATGCCGGTTCTGCGCCGTCGGCAAGGCGGCAAATCCTCCTGCCCCTGATCCTCATGAACCCCACAATATCGCTTTGGCAATACAGTCGATGAAACTGAAGCACGCCGTGCTGACCAGTGTTACCCGTGACGACCTCTATGATGGAGGTGCGGAACAGTGGATAGATACTATACGGGCCATACGCAGACTGACCCCTTCTGTCAGTATTGAATGCCTCATTCCGGATTTTCAGGGTAATGAGGATGCGCTTGACCAGGTGATGGCCGAAGCGCCTGAAGTACTGAACCACAATATTGAAACAGTGCCTTCCCTTTACGCGAAAGTACGCCCGCAAGCAAGCTATGTCGCATCGCTCCGGCTTTTGCAACGGGCTAAACAGAGACACGGTCTGGCCACAAAATCGGGCCTTATGGTTGGAATGGGTGAAACTTCTGTCGAAATTACAGCTTCGCTTCACGACCTGACCCGTCATGGCTGCGATATGGTAACAATCGGTCAGTATCTGCAACCCTCTCCCGAACATCTGCCAGTTGAACGCTACATCACTCCTGAAGAATTTGAACAGTACAAAATTATCGCTGAAGCTGCAGGGTTCCGTCATGTTCAGTCAGCTCCTTTTGTACGAAGCTCTTATCATGCAGAGGCATTTGAGCATAATATCGAGACACTATCTTAACCCTTAACCCTACTGAACCATGTCGGTACCAATGATGATCTATGCTTACTGGGCAATCGCCTTTCTTGTCGGCATTCTCTTTTTCAGGAAAGATATCATGACCTTCAACCGGGAATTCGATACCCGGCGAATTTTACTGCTGGTTGCCTCTCTTGTGGTTGTTGCAATTAATGCGTGGGTTTACTCCCACTCCACGACCGACGGCGGACGGGATCTTGATCCACTGACCGTCATGGTCTTCAGTATCGGCAACGGCATTGCTGAAACTTTCATGTTTTATGCGCTCTTCCGTCTCGGTACAACACTCGCTGGTCGCATCACTCAAAACCCCTGGGCACTTTTTATTTCCGGCTTTCTCTTTTTTATGATATACAGCGGTCTGATTCATGGCCTTTTCTGGATTAATATCCTTCCGGAACATGTGGTTCAGACAAGCCCCTACAAACCCTTTTTCATGCCGGTTCAGATGTTGATTGCCTGCAGTTGGGCTTTGAGTTTTTTCTGGTACCGCGACCTCAGAAGCGTCATCTTCCTGCACGCATTGGTTGATCTTACCATGGTTTGTAACGTTAGATTTTCACTCTTCAATTAGAACAAGATTTCAAAAAGTGGTTACCATTTTTGTAATCACTGCAATACATCGGTAACTCTCTTCTCTTCAGTTATCTCCCTCCTGACCTCAAAAACAAAGAAGGAGATAACTGCGACTCTTGATCGAACTACCCTCTCTTTTTTTTATGAACTCAAGAAAGCACAACACCATACAGATACTCACCATGACATCATTTAAAGGCACAGTACTGGTTGCCGGGGCTACCGGCAAAACTGGAGTATGGATAATAAACCGCCTGCAAAGTCACCACATTGACTATCACCTGTTTGTCCGATCCGGTGCAAAGGCACTGGAACTTTTCGGGCCTGAAATTATCGACAACCTGACGATTGGATCCATTGAACATCCGGAAGAGATCCGTGCGGCCTTGCGCCACGCCGATGCCGTTATCTGCGCTATAGGCGGTAAGGTAACTGACCCGGCATCACCGCCACCATCGGCTATCGACCGGGATGGTGTCAAAAGACTTGCGCAACTTGCAAAAGAACAGGGAATCAAGCACTTCATTCTCATAAGCTCTCTTGCCGTAACCAGAACCGACCACCCCTTTAATAAATACGGTCAGGTACTCACCATGAAGCTTGAGGGTGAAAATGAGGTCCGCAGACTCTATTCAGAACCCGGTTTTTCCTATACTATTCTCCGTCCTGGCGGCCTGATTGACGGCCCTCCGCTGAAGCACTCCATGATTTTTGATACGGGGGACAAAATCGAGACCGGAGCTATCAGGCGAAGTGATGTGGCTGAAGTTGCGGTTATCTCCCTCTTTATCTCCGAAGCTCATAACCTTACTTTTGAACTGATTGAGGGCAAAGAATCTTTGCAATCTTCTCTTGTTCCCTTTTTTCAGCAAGTCAATTAGTGTCTAAAAAAGCAGAAACCAATCAATAAAAACGATTAATAATAAATCACTCCATCTATTTTCCTACAAAACAAAACAACATTGCTCTAAAATGAAAATAATGATTTATAATCCATTAAATAATTATAACTTAATGCTTTAAATGCAAATCAACACAATCAATAAACAAAAAATAATAATAGATTATTACGGCTTTTTTCAAGAAAATTGAAAGATAGATTAATAATAAAATTACAGATAATATTAACAGAATTTAAAAAAAAATTATGCAATTAATTATTTTTCATATATCTATTATAAATCACTTTAAAAAATAAATAATGATTATTAATACCAACAATAATATTTTTATTAATAAATATAAATTTCTTATTTAATTTAGATAATTTTAATTAAAATTCAAAAGAATAAGAACCTTTAGATAGTATAAATATTTTATACAAATAGCTATAACCTCTTTTAATATAAAATTTTAAGTAAGTCAGAATAAGTTATTTTATTAAGACTCAACACTAAGGTTTTAAACATTAATAATTAATAATATTTATTTGAATATCAAGGATTATATCACATCTGAAATAAAAATAGATGTCAAGCAATCATTGTTTAGTGGTCAAACATTTTTATGGGATATTGTGTCTACTGATGCAGAGTATTATCTCTCTATAATTAAAAATATCCCTGTTATTATACAGCAAATTTCTGATTATAAAATTGAGATACAATCTGATTCAATCGTAATTGATTCTGAATTAATTACTGATTTTATAAAGAGTTATTTTTCATTTGAAATCGATGCGAACCTTATTTTTCAAGATGATTTCAAGAGATTTAATTCTGAGATTTATTCCTTAATATCAAGCTATTTTTCTCTTCGAATACTCAGACAAGATCCCTATGAAACCATGATCTCATTTATGTGTGCTCAGGGTATTGGTATGCACTTGATCAGAAAACAGATCGGAATGTTGAAAAAAAACTATGGGAAAAAAATATCAATAACTTTGTCAGGTAAAGAGATTGTTCTCCATACATTCCCCACTCCTGAGCGACTTGCCGCAGTCGATCCCCTTGTGCTCAGCACCTGCACAAACAACAATCGAAACAGGGCAAAAAATATCGTACTTGCAGCACAGGGTGTAGCTGATGGGAAAATTGACTTGCAGTCTCTTTGCGATCCTGCCATTCCACTTACAGAGCTGCGCAACACGCTTTGCCTGAACCCGGGTATCGGATTTAAAATTGCCGACTGTATCGCCCTTTTCGGTCTTGGTCGATTTGATGCCTTCCCCATTGATACCCATGTCAGGCAGTATCTTGGAAAATGGTTCAACAGCAGAACAGCCTTTCGCTCTTTAACTCCAGCGAATTATCTTATACTTGATGCTGAAGCGCGCACTTTTCTGAATCCGGAACTGGCTGGTTACGGCGGCCATATTCTCTTCCATTGCTGGCGGAAAGAGGTAAAAAAACTGCACTCGTTTTAATAATTCAACTGGAGCATTCATGACACTGATAAAAAAAGTCCTGGTCGCCGGAGCATCGGGATATCTTGGCCGGTATGCTGTCAAAGAATTCAAGGAGAGAGGCTACCAGGTCAGGGCTCTTGTGCGGGATCCTGAAAAAATTAAAACTCACGGAGCTCACGGCGAACCTGCTATTCATGATATCATTGATGAAATTGTAACCGGTGATGTGACTGCTCCCGAAAGCATTACTGGAATATGTAAAGAGATTGACATTGTTTTTTCTGCGCTCGGCCTTACAGCTCCTCACTCGGAACACACCAGCAACGACGTCGATTACCTTGGCAACAAACGAATCCTCGATCAGGCTGTCAGTGAAAATGTTTCAAGGTTCATCTATGTTTCGGTCTTCAATCAGGATAAAATGGCTGATATTCCCTCAATCAAAGCGCACGAGCTCTTTGTTGCTGCTCTGAAACAATCAGGTATTTCATGGGCGGTCATCAGGCCTAACGGTTACTTTTCTGACATGGGTCGATTTTTTACTATGGCCCAGAGCGGCCATATCTTCATGATCGGTGAAGGAGAAAAAAAAATCAACCCCGTTCATGGCGCCGATCTTGCAAAGGTCTGTGTCGATGCTGTGGAGGGTGAATGCCGTGAAATACCTGTCGGTGGCCCGGACATATACACCTTCAAAGAGACTATGGAGATGGCGTTCAATGCCTGCGGCAAAACTGCGTGGATAACTCCACTCCCCTTCTGGCTTGCAGAAGGCGGGCTTATGGTTACCGGCCTCTTTAACCGGAATCTGGCTGACCTATTTTCATTCGCTCTTGAAGCACTGAAATTTGACCATGTGGCTCCTGCTTATGGCACAAGGCACCTGAAAGATTTTTTTGCTGAACTGGCCGGAGTAACTCATTGACACATCAAACACTGTATCTTCTCAATGATGAGAAAAGGAGTGCACACCAGTCGCTGCCTTTTTTTCAGTGCTTCCTGCTTTTTTATCAATCTCTAATTCAATACCTTGACAAACTATTGGATTAGAGCGAAGAGAGAGTCGCGTAATGCATCGCTTTTCCCAAAAAACTGAAATTTTAGAGCGAACACTCCCCCATGTTGAAAATTTTTGAAAAGATCTTTGGATCAAAACACGAAAAAGATATCAAGAAAATCCAGCCTCTCATCAGCAGTATCAACGAACTGCAGATAAGTCTGGTGTCACTCAGCGACGACCAGTTGAGGCAAAAAGGGCTGGAATTGAAACAGAAAGTCCGTAACGTTCTGGAACCAATGGAACAGGAGAAAAAAACTCTCTCCCTGAAACTTGACAATCCTGACATTAATCTTGAAGAGGTCGAAACAATAAATGCCCGGCTGGACGCTCTGGCCGAAGAGTATGAAAAGGCAACTGCTTCAGCGCTTGAGGATATCCTGCCTGAAACGTTTGCCCTTGTAAAAGAGACTTGCGTTCGTCTTAAAGGGCACACGTACCAGGTCGTGGGAAGAGAGATGATCTGGAATATGGTGCCTTATGATGTTCAGCTTATTGGCGGCATTGTACTTCATTCGGGAAAAATTTCCGAAATGGCAACCGGTGAAGGAAAAACCCTCGTCTCAACTCTGCCAGTATTCCTCAATGCTTTGACCGGAAGAGGCGTTCACGTCGTTACCGTTAATGACTATCTTGCCCAGAGAGACAAGGAATGGATGAACCCTGTCTTTGCCTTTCACAACCTTTCGGTAGGGGTTATTCTCAATACCATGCGACCTGAAGAGCGCAGGGATCAGTATGCCTGCGATATAACCTATGGCACCAACAACGAGTTCGGGTTTGATTATCTGCGTGATAATATGGCCGGTACCCCGGAAGAGATGGTACAGCGGAACTTCTATTACGCCATAGTTGATGAGGTCGACAGTGTGCTGATCGATGAAGCCAGAACACCGCTTATCATTTCAGGACCGGTGCCCAATGCCGACAACAGCAAATTCCAGGACATCAAGCCCTGGATTGAGCAGTTGGTACGCGCTCAGCAGCATCTGGTTGCATCATATCTGACCGATGCTGAAAAACTCATAAAAACAAAGCCTGGCGATGAAAATGCCGGCCTGGCCCTGTTTCGTGTCAAACGCGGGCAGCCCAAGAACAGCCGTTATATCAAGATGCTCTCCCAGCCGGGAGTGGCCAAGCTGGTTCAGAGTACAGAGAACGAGTACCTGAAAGACAATTCAAGCCGAATGCAGGAAGTTGATGATGCCCTCTATTTCGCTGTTGATGAAAAGGGTGGCACTATTGATTTGACCGACAAGGGACGGGAGTTTCTCAGCAAACTCAGCCACCAGGATAGCGATATTTTCATGCTTCCTGATGTTGGCTCAGAAGTTGCGGCTATTGAAAGTGATCCATCAGTCGCTGTTGCGGACAAAGTTCAGAAAAAAGATGCTGTTTACCGTCTGTTTGCCGACCGTTCAGAACGACTGCACAATATCAGTCAACTTCTGAAAGCCTACTCCCTTTTCGAACGGGATGATGAATACGTCGTACAGAACGGACAGGTGATGATTGTCGATGAATTTACCGGACGAATCCTTCCCGGTCGCCGCTACAGCGATGGTCTGCACCAGGCAATAGAAGCCAAGGAAAATGTAAAGATTGAGGGTGAAACGCAGACCATGGCAACCATCACGATCCAGAACTTTTTCCGCCTTTACAAAAAGCTCTCCGGCATGACCGGTACTGCGGAAACCGAGGCTTCGGAGTTTTATGAAATCTACAAACTTGATGTTGTTGTTATTCCCACCAATGCCAGTATTATCCGGAAAGATATGGACGATCTGGTTTATAAAACACGCCGGGAAAAGTATAATGCCATAGTCATGAAGGTTGAGGAGCTGCAGAAGAAGGGGCAGCCGGTGCTCGTCGGAACAACCAGTGTCGATGTCTCTGAAACCCTTTCAAGGATGCTGCGCGCTAAAAAGATCGCCCACAACGTGCTTAACGCCCGACAAAACGATCGAGAAGCGGAAATTGTCGCCGAAGCCGGGCAAAAGGAAGCGGTGACCATTGCCACCAACATGGCGGGACGAGGAACTGATATCAAGCTTGGACCTGGTGTACGGGAACTTGGAGGACTTTTTATTCTCGGTTCCGAACGCCACGAGTCCCGTCGTATTGACCGCCAGCTCCGCGGACGCGCAGGACGTCAGGGAGATCCCGGAGAATCTGTCTTTTTTGTCTCCCTTGAGGATGAGCTGATGCGCCTCTTCGGTTCCGACCGTGTTATTTCGGTTATGGACCGCCTTGGCCATGAGGAGGGCGATGTGATTGAACACTCCATGATTACAAAATCTATTGAACGCGCACAGAAAAAAGTTGAAGAACAGAACTTTTCTATCCGTAAACGCCTACTGGAATATGACGATGTGCTGAGCCAGCAGCGTGAGGTAATCTATTCACGGCGCAGAAACGGTCTCATCAAGGAGAGGCTCACCAGCGATATTCTTGACCTTCTGAAAGATTACAGCGATACGGTCATCAAAAAATATCACAAGGATTTTGATGTCGATGGCATTGAGGAACAGTTGATGCGAGAACTCTCCATTGAGTTCAAACCTGATCGGGAGACTTTTGAGCGCGAAGGCATAGATGTGACCGCTGAAAAACTTTATGAGACCGCACTCGCCTTCTACCGTCGAAAAGAGGCTGCTGTACCGGAAGATATTATGCGGCAGATTGAAAAATATGCTGTACTGAGCGTCATCGACCTTCGCTGGAGAGAGCACCTCCGAGAGATTGATTCACTTCGTGAAGGAATAAATTTACGCGCTTATGGCCAGAAAGATCCGCTTCTGGAGTACAAACAGGAGGCCTTCCGGCTCTTTATTGATCTTCTGAGCGACATTGAGCTTGAAACCCTTTCACTTGCCTTCAAACTCTTTCCTGTCGATCCTGAAGAGGCACACGAGATGGAAGAGCGTCAGCGGAAAGCGGCTGTCAGACAGGACAAACTGGTTGCCCAGCACTCCGCAGCAGGAAGTGTTTACTCAATCGTTGAGGAGAATGAGGGAAATGAGGAGAATGAAAAGAGCCTGCAACAGCCGATAATCGCCGATAAAAAGCCTGGACGCAATGATCTCTGCCCTTGCGGAAGCGGAAAAAAATATAAAAACTGTCACGGCCAGCAGCCATGAAATCTTGAAACGTATACTGCTCCATAATGAAACATACTGAAGTTGAAGTCACGATTGCCCTTGCTGCTGAACATGGCCTGAATGCTGAGGAATACAGCAAGATTTGTACCATTCTCGGAAGAACACCCTCGTTTACGGAGCTTGGGGTTTTCTCTGTCATGTGGTCTGAACACTGCAGCTATAAAAACTCCATAGCAGTGCTCAAAACCCTGCCTCGTGAAGGGGCCGCTCTGCTTACCTCTGCAGGAGAGGAAAACGCAGGTCTCGTCGATATCGGCGACAATCTGGCTGTAGCCTTCAAGATTGAGTCACACAACCACCCTTCAGCCGTTGAGCCCTATCAGGGAGCTGCAACAGGGGTTGGCGGAATTCACCGCGACATTTTCACCATGGGTGCACGACCGGTTGCCTCACTCAACTCTCTCCGGTTCGGCTCACCAAAAGATCCACATGTCCGCTATCTGGTTGATGGTGTTGTGCGAGGAATCGGCGATTATGGAAATTCGTTTGGCGTCCCCACCGTTGGAGGTGAAATCTACTTTGAAGAGGGCTACACCGGCAACCCCCTGGTCAATGCCATGTCTGTCGGCATTGTTGAACACCATAAAACCGTAAGCGCAACAGCCCTCGGTAAAGACAACCCTGTGTTGATTGTCGGCTCATCAACCGGAAGAGATGGTATTCACGGTGCAACATTCGCTTCTGAAGATCTCAGCGAAGCCTCGGAAGACAAACGTCCAAGTGTCCAGGTTGGAGATCCTTTTGCGGAAAAACTGCTGCTTGAGGCTACCCTTGAAGCCATTGCCACCGGCTTTGTGGTTGGCTTGCAGGATATGGGCGCCGCCGGCATCACCAGTTCAACTTCAGAAATGAGCGCCAGAGGTATTGAAAAAACAGGATCCGGGGGCATAGAGATTGATCTTGATCTTGTGCCGATTCGTGAAGCAGGTATGAGTGCCTACGAAATCATGCTTTCCGAATCACAGGAGAGGATGCTTATCGTGGCCGCTAAAGGATTTGAGGAGAAAATTATTGATGTTTACAAAAAATGGGATGTCCAGGCAGTCACCATCGGACGAGTCACTGAAGACAACCATCTGAGAGTTTTGCACCATGGTGCTGTGGTGGTAGAAATTCCAGCCGAATCGCTTGTGCTTGGAGGTGGAGCACCGGTCTATATCCGTGAAGCCATTGAAAAAAAACCGGAGACTCCGGTTGCAGAGCTTGCTGACGACAACACCCTCGACTTTAAGGCGATCAGCCTTGAAGTGCTTGCACGTCCCAATATAGCCAGCAAACAATGGGTCTACAGGCAGTATGATTCCATGGTACAGACCAATACGGTAACTCCGGTAGGCCACACCGATGCTGCAGTGATCCGCATCAAGGGGACGAAAAAAGGTATCGCCATGAAAACGGACTGCAACGCCCGTTACGTCTATCTCAATCCTTTGGCGGGCGGCAAAATAGCCGTTGCTGAATGCGCCAGAAATATTGCCTGTTCCGGAGCCAAACCTCTGGCCATAACCAACTGCCTTAATTTCGGTAATCCCTATAAACCGGAGGTTTACTTCCAGTTCAGGGAGTCGGTCAAAGGCATGGGTGAAGCATGCAGAGCTTTCAATACTCCGGTTACCGGTGGAAACGTCAGTTTTTATAATGAAACCTTCATTGCTGGTGTGCGCACAGCCATCTACCCAACTCCTACAATCGGTATGATTGGTCTGCTTGATGATATCGACAATCTCGTCGGATCAACCTTCACCCACCCTGGTGACACCATCATTCTTCTGGGAGATCCGCTACTCTCGCTTGACGGTTCAGAATACCTGGTGATGCAGTACGGCACTCCCGGCCAGGAGGCTCCATCAATCGACCTTGAGCACGAAACAAACCTTCAACGACTGCTTGTAACCATGGCCGAAAGAAAACTTCTGCATTCCGCCCATGATATTTCAGACGGTGGCCTCTTTGTCGCTCTTGCTGAAAAAGCCATTATGAATGCCGAAGCTCCCCTCGGCTTCACCGTTGATCTTGAATATGCAGAGAATTCCCCTTTTCGCATCCAGCAACAACTCTTTTCAGAAGCTCAGGGAAGAGTCGTGATCAGCATGGCTCCAGACAAAAGTCGCGAGGTGATGGAGACGGCAGCAAAACACAATGTGCCGCTCTGTGTCATAGGACAAGTTATTGAACAGGATGCAGCTATAGCCTTGAACGGCAAAAAGATACTTGCCTTCACGATTGATGAGCTTAAAAATGCTTACTATCACTCACTCGAACATGCCCTGCACCTTGACGAACTTTAAACCATCCTGATAAAGAAAATAAGGAGCCATCATGCTGCCTGTTGTAACCGCACCCGAGATGCAAAAGGCCGACATGGCGGCAATTGAGCTGCTCCATATCGGCGAAACTCGCCTTATGGAGCTTGCCGGACATGAATGCCTTCGTATTATCAGGGAGCACCTGCAAATGGATTCATTTTCCGGTATCTCTTTTCTTGTCGTCTGCGGCAAAGGGAATAACGGCGGTGATGGCTTTGTGCTCGCTCGCCATCTCCTCAATCTCGAAGCCTCAGTCGATCTCGTTCTCCTTTATCCCAAAACAGAGCTGCAAGGAATCAACCACGATGGACTCTCTATTCTCGAAACCTACAGAGAGCACACAACAAACCTGCGTATCTTCACAAGCAGCGATGAAGCGTTGCCCTGTGTCGCAGAAACAAGCTACGACGTTCTCATCGACGCCATTACTGGCAC
The DNA here is from genome assembly GCA_903836465.1 of uncultured Chlorobiaceae bacterium. GTDB lineage: Bacteria > Bacteroidota > Chlorobiia > Chlorobiales > Chlorobiaceae > Chlorobium. The sequence goes on along the minus strand of CAILRB010000066.1, from coordinate 15,716 downwards.
CGGACTTCGCCTGACCAAACCAGGAACAGAACTTCCCTCCCCACTCTGTGAAGGCATAGAGCTTATCAACACTCTTCACGAAAATACGGGCGCCCTGACTATCGCGATTGACATTCCTTCCGGGCTTGATGCCACCACGGGCCTTTCTTCCGCACCATCAGTCATGGCAGATGTTACCGTTACCATGGCCTTTTTGAAAAGAGGTTTTTACCTGAATGACGGACCCGGCTGTTGCGGAGAGGTTCACGTTGCAGAGATCTCCATTCCCCGCTTTCTTCTCGACTCCCCTTCTTGCCAGATGATCGACCAGGCATTTGCCTCTGAACAATTCAGCCTGAGAGATCCAGCAAGCGCAAAACATACCAACGGTAAAGTACTGATCATTGCCGGTTCACAAACAGATAATGCCTCAATGGCTGGTGCAGTCATCCTTTCTGCCAGAGCTGCTATGAAAACCGGCGCTGGATACATCTGCGTCTGTCTGCCCATCTCTCTTGCGAATACCATTCACCTTGCCATACCGGAAGCGGTAGTCATCGGGCGAGATATTGCCACAATTCTTGAAAAAGCATGTTGGGCCGATGTAATTCTGATCGGATGCGGTCTCGGACGCGACCAGAACTCCATCAATCTGGTAAGAAAGCTGCTGACCTGTTCCGAAATTACCGAAAAGAAGCTGATTCTTGATGCCGATGCACTCTATGCCATCTCATCCACTGGACTATCAGAAGCCTTAAGCAAATGCAAGAACGCGCTGCTCACCCCTCATTATGGAGAGTTCAGCCGTCTCTCTGACATACCGGTTGAACTGATTGCTGCCGATCCTGTTGAAACTGCACAACAATTTGCGGGCAACTATGGAGTAACCATTCTTCTGAAAGGGAACCCAACGGTTATTGCAGGAAAAGATGGAACCACACTCCTCAACACGAGCGGCACTGAAGCACTTGGAACCGCAGGGTCAGGAGATGTTCTCTCAGGCATGATTGCCGCTCTGGCAGCAAAAGGGGGAGATCTCTTCAATACTGCAGCCGCAGCCGCATGGTTTCATGGCCGTGCTGGTGACCTTGCAAGCGACATAGCAAGTCTTGTATCCTCAGGCATGGTTGTTGACACTATCCAGCAGGCTATTGAAGAGATTTTTGCAAGAGAAGAATAGCGGCGCCAAAGAAAAGCTTAACAGCAATAACATACTATTTTTCTTCAGGTTATATCTTATAAGCATCATTCTTCCCAAATCTTTTTTCAGAAGTTAGTGGTACTGGTTTGTACCATACTCCATCAGGCTATAACCTTATCAAGGCCTGCCAAAGTGAAAATACCTCTCCAGTATCTTTCAACGTTATGACTGTCAAACCCTGCTGAAACAGCATCACTTCCCCTGTGCCGGTTCATATCTTTGACCGTTATCATGAGAGCGAGTCCTGAGTGGACAACGTTCAGAACTCCGACGAGGGTTACCTGTTTACAAGTGAGATGCATGTTACGGCTGTAATCAACGATGGAAAGAGCAAAATTTCAATTTACTGTAAAGGTACAGCGATTGAAAATATGTTGATCGAACAATTATTGCGTTCTGTGAAATATGAGTATATTTATGTCAATACCCTGACAAGGGAGATGAATTTTCAGGTTCAGCTCATTTCGCATGATCATGTTGTCACAACTTTGTTCTGAGGATATCTGGCAGAGAGGTCTGCGGTAAATGTGGTTAGCGAGATGCAGATTTTGACCTATTTGCAAATATCTGAAACTATTGAGAATAATATTATGATTCAATCATAATCACATTTATGCAATGAATAAAATATTTGAAGAACTTGCCAAATTACCTTTTTTTAATAAACTTCTGGAGTTGACGGGAATTGATGAAAACTATTTTTATTTATTCTCGCTGATTATTGTTTTTTCTTCAGGAGGTTCACTTGTTTATTTTGTCAGAAAAAAGTTTAAACAGTTGATTGAATGGCATGGGATTATTAATAAAGCAAGGGATCTGAAGCCTGAATTTGAAATGGATTATATAAAAGATTTAAGTAAAATTTTTATCAGGACAACCGCAGCGGAAAAATCACCGAACAGGTATGATAATCCAAGTGAAGTATACAAACATACCGGTCAACCCTATGATCTTATAGACTTTATGTTAAAGAGATCGTTCAATGAAAATATTGAACATAACAAGTATTATCTTGTGCTGGCAGATTCTGGAATGGGTAAAACTGCCTTTATGCTTAATTTATATCTGCAAAATTATTCGTATATAAATTTTCTGTTTGGCAAGCGATATACTATCAAACTGCTCCGTTTTCAAAGTCTGAATGCTGATAAACCTGATGATATTCTGGAGAGAATAAAAAAAATGAATTGTGATGATATTTCAAATACAATTCTTTTACTGGATGGTCTTGATGAAGACCCGTTTATCTTTTCAAAAGACAAATCCGTCTCAGATGAAAGCGCATTTGAGCAACGAGTGAGTCAAATTGTTACTGATACATGCAGGTATAAGGAGGTTGTTATTACCTGTCGCACACAATATTTCCCGCAACAAGAGGATGACTTGTATGAGCTGAGCATAAGAAGAGATGGTCGAGGGCGTCATAAATTTCAGAAATATTACATCTTTCCGTTTTCTGATACCGATGTGCATAAGTATCTGGATCGAAAATACGGTTATAGTATTCTGAAATACCGTCATGGAAGAAAAAAAGAAATTGCTTTGCAGATTGTTAAAAACAGCAAAAATCTTATGGTTCGTCCCATGTTGATGAGTTATATGGATTATCTGTTAGAGGATGAAAAGGTGTATACCAGTAGTTCTCAAATTTTTGAAACACTTATTGAAAAATGGCTGGAACGTGAAAGCAAAAAATGGAAAAAAGAAAGTGATAGAAAAATTTTTATTGATGCTTTACAAAAATTCTCAATAAATGTAGCACTTGAAATCTATAATAAATGGATAACTGATGGTGTTTTACATATTTCAAAAGAAAGGGCCATAGAAATAGCATCTGAGTGTGGTTATGACTTATCGCCTGATGAGGCAACAGGGAAATCGTTATTAACCTGCGACGCAAATTTGAATTGGAAATTTGCACATAAATCAATTCTTGAATATTTGTTGGCAAAAGAAATCAATAACCAATTTTCTTCTAACAACTTTGATTTTGCAATACGATTTGAATTTTTCGGCATGGATATGACAAAAAATTTTTGTTCGGAAATAATGGCTCCAACATCACTTCTCTCAATGAATTATGTACCGATAAAAGGCGGTGAATTTTTAATGGGAAGTCCTGAAAATGAAATTGACAGAATAAAAGAAAGAGAAACAAAACATCTTGTCAGGCTTTCTGATTTTTATTTTTGTAAATATGTTGTTACTGTAGCTGATTTTAAAAAATTCATAGAAAATTCAAAGTATCAGACCGACGCCGAAAAAGAAAACTGCAGCGGTATTTGGGATGGAAAAGAATCGAGAGAAAAAGAGAGCTTAAACTGGCGGAATGGGCCGTCAGGTAAGGAACGACAACCAGAGGAATATAACCATCCTGTATTATATGTAAGCTGGAATGATGCTGATGCTTATTGCAGATGGCTGTCAGAGAAATCAGGCAAGATATTCAGGCTTCCGACTGAAGCAGAATGGGAGTATGCCTGTCGCGCAGGTGGCGCTACATCGACGCCATTCACTACGGGAGACAATCTTACTACGGAACAGGCAAACTATAATGGGGATTACCCTTACAATAATTATAAAAAAGGGATGTTCAGAAAAAATACTGTCCCGGTTGACAGCTTTACTCCAAATACCTGGGGTCTTTATAATATGCATGGCAATGTCTGGGAGTTGTGCCTTGACAGGTTTGAAGGGAGTTTTTATGACGAATGCAGATCGAAAGGCATAGTTACAAACCCTGATAACCAGGCAAAAGGTTCGAACCATGTGCTTCGAGGCGGAGGCTGGGACAGCGGGGCCAGGGACTGCCGGTCAGCTTATCGAAGCAGTTGCGATCCTGTGGGCTGTTTCAACTTTGTGGGTTTCCGCCTTGTCTTCGTACCGTAATCAGCGTAGAAACTTTTTGATGTTCCGAGCAGCCTGACGGATACGCTCCTCATTCTCAATCATGGCAATCCGCACGCAGTCATCTCCATAAGCACCAAAGCCTATACCCGGACTGACCGCTACCTTTGCATCACTCAGCAGCTTTTTGCTGAACTCAAGACTGCCCAGATGCCTGAATGGTTCGGGAATCTGAGCCCAGACAAACATGCTTGCACGGGGTGAGACCACCGGCCAACCGGCATTGATAAAACTTTTAACCATAACATCACGCCGTTTGCGGTACACTTCACAGATCTCCTGAACACAGCTCTGATCTTCAGTCAGCGCAATGGTTGAGGCAACCTGTATCGGAGTGAAGGTTCCATAATCGAGCCAGCTTTTGATTTTTTCGAGGGCGCCGATCAGCTTGGCATTACCAACCATAAAGCCGACACGCCACCCGGCCATATTGTAGGTTTTCGACAAGGTATAGCTCTCAACGGCAACATCCTTTGCTCCGGGCACCTGAAGGATTGATGGGGTCACATAACCATCAAAGGTCAGTTCAGCGTAGGCAATATCACTGATAATGTAAAACCGCTCCTGGCGGGCTATATCGACCAGTTTTTCGTAAAAGGGAAGCTCAACGGTAGCAGTTGTGGGATTATTCGGAAAATTTACCACCAGATACTTTGGCTTTGGCGATGATTCGCGGAGCGCTTTTTCAATGTTCTGGAAAAAGCCCTCTTCGTCAAGAGTAAAATCGTCCTTAAGTTCAAGCTTCAGGCGATGAACATTCCCGCCTGCAAGGATGAATGCCTGGGAATGGATGGGATAACAGGGATCCGGCACCATGGCAAGATCACCAGGGTTGGTTATTGCCTGAACAAGATGTACATACCCCTCTTTTGAGCCCATCGTCGCCACAACCTCGCGATCCAGATCAAGATCGACGTTGTACTTGCGCTTGTACCAGGTACCTACCGCACCACGCAGCTTGTAGATACCTTTTGAGACTGAATAGCCGTGGGTTCGGGGTTTATTGATACTTTCAATCAGTTTATCAACAATATGCTGGGGTGTTGGTCCGTCAGGATTACCCATTGAAAAATCGATAACATCCTCTCCTGCTCGCCGTTCAGCCATTTTAAGCTCATTAACCGCCGCAAAAACATACTTTGGAAGGCGTTTGATCTTGTCAAACTCTATTTCATCGAACATAATCTCGAAACAAAAAAATCATTCATCATAAAGAAAAAGAAAATGGTCTTTATCATAAGAAAAAAGAGCATCATATCAATGGGCTTCCCCATATTTTCCCGATCAATCCTCGTTTACATGATCAAGAAAAATTAATTGCCCGGATATTTTATAATCGCAATTATTTTTAATCATCGCATTGAACGCTTTTGTCATTATCAGTGTTGTTTGTTATAGTTTTAGTAATGCTAATGTTGCACTTTTTCTATAACGTATTTTAGGTATACAACTTACATTATTAAAAGTGATTTTTGGGTATCAGCATTTTCTGTTATGCAATATCTTTATTTGATAAGGAATCACGCCCTTTAATTTGACTTTAGAAATTTTTTAATTAACATATTTGTAGGTATCATTTCACTTCCCGCTCCAAGTAAAAGCATATACCACGTGTCAAAAATCCTAATGACAGTAACTGATGCTCTCAAGCATCGGCTTGAGGAATCCACCGGCAATGATTACAACTGCTGCTACCAGTGTGGAAAATGTACGGCGGGCTGCCCGTCTGGAGCTTTCATGGATAGCCCCCCCGCACGGATCATGCGTCTCGTCCAGGCTGGCTATATTGAAGAGGCTTTAAAAAGCGAGGCACTCTGGTTCTGTGTCGGCTGTATGACCTGCACTGCCCGATGTCCTCAGAACATGGATATCGCAGCAACCATGGACTCGCTCAGATCACTTGCCCTCGAAAAGGGCTTGATATCAGAAAGCAAAGCCATGAAACTGGTTACGGCTTTTCATGTCTCATTCCTCAATAACGTACGCAAACATGGCCGTCTGGAAGAACTTTCACTTGTCAGCAGCTATAAGCTTCGCACAAGATCTTTTCTTCAGGATTCAGAATCAGGCATGAAAATGATCATGAGCGGAAAGATCAAGCCATTACATGCCCTGACGGGAAAAGGTGGCGTAAAAGGAAAAGATCAGATTGAAAAAATCTTTGTGGCTTCCGAAAATCACTCTCACTTGACAGCACCAAAACGCCATCCGACACAAAAAGATTTTATTCCAAAGACCCCTCATTCAATCAAGCCGGGTATGACCATCGGATACTATCCTGGCTGCTCACTGAGCGGTACTGCGCGAGAATATGATATTTCAGTTAAAAAAATGTGTTCTCTTCTCGGCCTGAAACTTCAGGAAATCGAGGACTGGAACTGCTGTGGAGCAACATCGGCACATGCAACCAATCACAAACTGGCAGTGCTTTTGCCCGCAAGGAATCAGGCGCTTGCTGATGCACAGGGGCTGACACTGGTTCTGGCACCCTGCGCGGCATGCCAGAACCGCCAGGTCACCACAAGAAAAGCGCTGATGGCTTCGCCTGAACTTCGCGAGGAAGTCCTTTCGATTACCGGTATAAAGCCAACCTGCACTGCTGAATTTATTGGCGTTACCCAACTTCTTGAGGCAATGGATCCAGAGGAGATCAAAAAAAGGGTAAAAAAACCTCTAACAGGTCTTACTCTTGCCTGCTATTATGGCTGCCTTCTGGTTCGACCGATGGACGATATGGGTTTTGATGATCCGGAAAACCCGATCAAAATGGAGGCAATTATGAGCGCCCTTGGAGCCACGCCCGTCGACTGGGCATTCAAGATTGAGTGTTGTGGGGCAGGACTCACGCTTGCACAACAGCCGCTTGTTGAAGAGCTTACCCACTCCATAGCGAAAAATGCTGCTGACAATGGAGCGGATGCTTTTGTTGTCGCATGTCCTCTTTGTCAGGCAAATCTTGACATGCGTCAGGGCAGCATGAGAAAGCGGTTCGGGGACATCAAACAGATGCCCGTCTACTATATTTCGGAGCTTGTCGCCATTGCATGCGGTGCAACACCTTCTGAAGTCGCTGTGGGAGAACATTTTGTTCCTGCACTTGATTTTGTCTCGAAACTTTAGAATACGGTCAAATATTTGAAATTAACAAGACGCATTGTTTCAGGCTCCTTCAGTGAGCTGTTCCAGTCAGCAGTTTTATACTAAACGATTGATATTATGGCAAAGATTGGAGTATTTATATGTCACTGCGGTGAAAATATTGCATCAAAGGTTGATTGTACCAAACTTGCTGCCGCTATAGGAGAACACCCTGGAGTGGCTGTCTCTGTTGAATACAAATATTTTTGCTCAGAACCTGGTCAGGAAAGTGTCAAAAAAGCCATTCGCGACAATAACCTTACGGGTGTCATTATAGCCGCATGCTCCCCAAGAATGCATGAAGCTACTTTCCGCAAGGTCTGCGCTGAAGCGGGCCTGAACCCCTATCTCTGTGAAATAGCAAACATTCGCGAACAATGTTCATGGGTGCATAACGACAATGATATGGCTACTGAAAAAGCCATGGACATCACTCGTTCGATGATTGAAAAAGTCAAGCGTAATAACAAACTTCAGCCCATCGAGGTTCCTGTTACCCGCCGGGCTTTGGTCATAGGAGGAGGTGTTGCCGGTATACAGGCTGCCCTCGATATTGCCAATGCCGGCCAGGAAGTTGTTCTTGTCGAGCGAGAGCCCTCTCTTGGCGGCCACATGGCGCAGTTATCCGAAACGTTTCCGACACTCGACTGCTCACAGTGTATTTTGACTCCTCGAATGGTCGAAGTAGCTCAACACCCAAAGATTCGCCTGTTGACCTATGCTGAAGTTGAGCATGTTGATGGCTTCATCGGTAATTTCAAGGTAAAGATTCGGATGAAATCGCGTTACGTCAACAGAGACGTCTGTACTGGCTGTGGCGATTGCATGGTAAAATGTCCTGTTAAAAAAATATCGAGTGAATTTGACTGCGGCCTGGGTAAAAGAACCGCAATTTATACCCCGTTTGCCCAGTCTGTTCCAAATATCCCGGTCATCGACAAGGCGAGCTGCATTTACTTCAAAAACGGCAAGTGCAAAACCTGCATGAAGTCCTGTCAGATCAATGCAATTAATTTTGATATGCAGGACGAATTCATTGACCTTGATATAGGCGCTATTGTTGTTGCCACCGGATTTCAGATCCAGAATACTGCAGGGTATGGAGAGTATGGCTATGGGAAGTATCCTGACGTCATTACTGGTCTTCAATTTGAGCGCCTTGCTACAGCAAGCGGTCCGACATCAGGCAAGATTCTTCGCCCCTCAGATGGCAAGGAGCCGGAGACAGTAGTGTTTATCCAATGTGCCGGATCGCGCGACCCCTCAAAAGGTGTACGCTACTGCTCCAAAATATGCTGCATGTACACCGCAAAACATGCCATGCTTTACGCCCATAAGGTTCATCACGGAAAATCTCATGTTTTTTATATGGATATACGGGCTGCCGGCAAAGGATATGATGAATTTACCCGCAGAACCATTGAGGAAGATGATGCTTCGTATGTCCGGGGTAGGGTCAGCAAGGTATGGCTTGAAAATGGCAAACTGATGGTACGGGGTGTTGATACGCTTCTCGGCAGACCCGTTACCATACCCGCCGACATGGTCGTTCTTGCTACGGCTATGGTCCCGCAGCCAAATGCAAAAGAGTTTGCCAAAACCATCGGCATAGCTTACGACGAATACGGCTACTACAACGAGGCTCATCTCAAGCTGAGGCCTGTCGAGTCATCTTCGGCGGGAGTTTTCCTTGCCGGTGCATGCCAGTCACCAAAAGATATTCCTGACTCGATTGCGCAGGCATCAGCATCGGCAAGCAAGGTCCTTGCTCTTTTCAGCAAGGAAACACTGGAACGGGAACCAGTCGTTGCCTCAACCAACGAAGCTACTTGTGCCGGATGCTGGGGCTGCGTTCTTGCCTGTCCATACAACGCCATTGAACAAAAAGATATTCTCGACCGTTCCGGACGAATCATCAAACGGGTGGCATCTGTAAATCCAGGATTGTGTCAGGGCTGCGGCACCTGTGTCACCTTCTGTCGATCGAACAGTATCGACCTGGCAGGCTTTACCGAAAAACAAATCTTTGCTGAAGTGATGGCTCTCTGATGAACTTAATTTTTATCGTGAATGAACCGAACTTTGCCTCTGGAGTACGCTGATGAGTGAAACTTTTGAACCAAAAATCATTGCGTTTGTCTGCACCTATTGTACCTATGCCGGTGCTGACCTTGCGGGGACGAGCCGACTGAAATATGCCCCGAATGTGCGTATTATCCGTCTTCCCTGTACCGGCAGAATAAGCCCCATGTTTATCCTTAAAGCTCTTCAGAAAGGCGCTGACGGTATTTTGATCAGTGGATGTCACCCCGGTGACTGCCATTTTACCCATGGAAACTATCATGCACGACGGAGGTGGATGGTTTTTCGTTCTCTTCTCGACTTTATGGGCATCTCACCAGAACGGGTAAAGTTCTCCTGGATCAGTGCGGCTGAAGGTGGCAAATTTGCTGATCTTATTAACAACGTCACTGAAGATATCCGCAAGCTTGGTCCTTTTGATCAATACAAAGAGTTGATCATGGAAACTGAAGCTCCAGCGACACTTTAATAATAACAAGGCAATGATTACACAGGAAAAATACAGAAGCAAAGCCAAAAAACTTCTTGCTGATGGTTCAGTAAAAATGGTGATTGGCTATAGTCCAGGCTCAACTGCTGACCGGCGCCGCCCGCTTTTTGTCCGATCATTCGAAGAGGCTGACCAGCTTGTGCTCGACAGCAACTGCATCGCGAATTTATCGGGTTATCTGGTTACCGAAGGGCTTCTGAGTGATGAAAAACGTGTCGCCATTTTTCTTCGACCCGAGGGGATTCGTTCTCTCAATATCCTTGCCGCAGAATCACAGCTCAATGTTGACCAGATCATTATTTTCGGGTTTGATTCGATTGGCAGAGAGGTCAGCTCGCTCTCAGGCGAACATGCTGGAGAATTTTCAGAACTTATCAGCTCAATAAAAGAGAACCCTCCTGAAAAAAGCAGCGAGCCACTCTTATACCAGATTGAGCAGATGAACCCTCAGGAGCGATTTGCATTCTGGAAGGAGGAATTTTCCCGGTGCATCAAATGCTATGCCTGTCGACAATCCTGCCCCATGTGCTACTGCCGCCGATGTATTGTCGACAGCAATCAGCCTCAATGGGTCAATACCTCATCGCATACTCTTGGAAACTTCGAATGGAATATTGTCCGGGCATTTCACCTTGCCGGACGTTGCGTTGGATGCGGCAACTGCGACCGATCATGTCCCGTCAATATTCCGCTTCGCCTTATCAACGCCAGAATGGCAGCGGAGGTGCTTGAGTCATTCGATCATTTTGCCGGTATGAGCACCACCCAGGAACCAGTGCTTGCAAGTTTCAAAAAGGAAGATTCCGAGACATTCATTCTCTAAGGAACACACTCGTATGACAAGAATTCTTTTCAGCGACAAACTTGATAATTGTGTCACACGATGGCAATCTGCAGGCTTTTCTGTGATCGGGCCTGTAACAAAAGACACTTTTTCGAGTTATGCCGCAGTTGAACATGCTTCAGATTTTGATTTGGGGATTGTGTTGCCCGATCGTTCACTCAAGGAACTCTTTTTTCCGCAAACTGAACCGATGCTGCGTTACACGATAAAACAGCAGGCAATCAACACCGAGGATTTCACTCCTCCTTCGGGAAAAAGATTAATTTTTGGTGTCAGGCCTTGCGATGCAGCAGGATTGTCTATTGACGATCCCCTTTTCGGATGGGATTACAAGGATGAATACTGGTTTCAGCGACGCAATGATTCGGTTATTGTAACCATTGCCTGCACGAAATCAGATGATTTCTGTTTATGTACGTCACTTAAACTTGCACCTGACACTACCAACGGCTCTGATATTCTGCTTCGACCGCTTGAAAATAATAAGGGATGGCAAGTAGAAGAGCTTACCGACCGGGGGCGCGAAGCGTTTTTGACGATAGCCGAATTCCTGCAGGAGGGCTCTGAACCCGCAGCACCGATGGCGGTTGTACCTGAAATGTTTGATCTTGACACTTGCGTTGCATGGCTGCAGAATCCAGAAAACTTTGAAAGCAAATTCTGGAAAGATATTTCAATGCGTTGTATCGGCTGCGGCTCCTGTACCTATCTCTGCCCGACCTGCCATTGCTTTGACATTCAGGATGAAGGTGATACCTATAGCGGCATCAGAAGAAAAAACTGGGATAGCTGCTCTTTTGCCCTCTTTACGATGCATACTTCGGGCCATAACCCACGTTCGACTCAATCTGCACGTTGGCGCCAGCGCATCATGCACAAATTCAATTATTTCCCCGGCAAGTTCAGCGTTAACAGTTGCAGCGGATGTGGCCGATGTTCGCGACAATGCCCGGTAGACATGGGTATTACTGAGACGTTACAAAAAATATCAACATTACATTCGTGACAGAAAATATCCAAAGCGTGCAAAAAAACATCTACAAGCCTGCCATCATGAAAATCGTCGGACGTCACGACGAAGCGCCAGGCGTAAAAACTTTGAGGCTTGAATTTCAGGACCAGGAGGACCATGAGCAGTTCAAAAAAACCTTCCGTACAGGAATGTTTGGGCTGTACGGTGTGTACGGCGAAGGAGAGAGTACGTTCTGTGTCGCCAGTCCTGAAACCCGCAACGAGTATATCGAATGTACCTTTCGCCAATCCGGACGGGTAACTTCTGCTCTGGCGAATGCGGATATTGGCGACCTCATCACCTTTCGTGGTCCATACGGGAACCGCTTTCCCATTGAAAATTTCCAGGGCAAGAATCTCCTCTTTGTGTCGGGTGGAATAGCTTTACCGCCGACACGAAGCGTTATCTGGTCGTGCCTTGACCAACGTGAAAAATTCGGCAAGGTGACTATTGTCTACGGTGCCCGCACTGTGGCTGATCTGGTTTACAAGCACGAGCTGGAAGAGTGGCAGGATCGCGCTGATGTCGATCTCGTCCTCACCGTCGATCCGGGTGGAGAATCGCCAGACTGGAAAAACAAGGTCGGCTTCGTTCCTACCGTACTTGAAGATGTTGCTCCTTCTCCCGAAAATTGCATCGCCGTTATCTGTGGACCTCCGATCATGATCAAATTTACCCTGATCTCGCTCAAAAAGCTTGGTTTTGATGAAACAAATGTCTACACAACGCTCGAAAATCGCATGAAATGCGGGGTTGGTAAATGCGGGCGCTGCAATGTCGGCTCGGTCTATGTCTGCAAAGAGGGTCCGGTCTTCACCGCAGCAGAGGTTTCCTCTATGCCCGCTGCCGATTTATAATGCGTTACACAACACCATCAAGAATTTCTCTTACTTTATGCCCAAGTTCCATGCGGGAGAAAGGCTTGCCAAGAAAAGGCATGTAAATACCTGACTCTTTTTCGAGTTCAAAAGAGTCGCTTGAGTACCCTGAAATAAAGAGGTTTCTGAGCTCCGGCCGGCTCTTTGCCATCTGCAAGGCAAGATGCCTGCCGCTCATGCCCGGCATTATCATATCGGTAATGAGCAGTTGAATCGCACCCGAATGGAGATCAGAAAGAGAAAGTGCCTCTGCTGGTGATTCAGCCACCAAAACAGTATAGCCGAAACTTTCCAGAAATGCTCGGGCCACATCCCTTACTGATTGCTCATCCTCGACCAGCAAAATGGTTTCATTGCCAACACCGGACGTTCCATTTACTCCTGCTGATTGAATCGAACTCTCTTCACCGACACTTCGTGGTAAATAAATCTCGAATGTTGTTCCTGTTCCTTTTTGGCTGAAAACATTGATGGCGCCTTTGTTCTGCCGTACAATACCATAGACCGTTGCGAGGCCAAGACCTGTACTTGACTCTATGGATTTGGTAGTAAAAAAAGGTTCGAAAAGAGAATCAAGTGTCTCCTTGTCCATACCACATCCATCATCATGCACAACAAGTAAAACATAATCACCGGGCATGGTATAAGGATGAACGTTACAGAATGCTTCATCAACAGTTACATTACGGGTTTCGATAGAGAGAGTTCCGGTGTTCTGAATAGCTTCCTTTGAATTTGTTGCAAGATTGGCCAAAATCTGTTCAAGTTGCGATACATCCATCTTCACCGGCCAAAGATTATCTCCCGGTGTATAAATCAGTGTGATATGCTCGCCTATAACGAATCTCAGCATCGTGAGCATCTTGGCAATTGCAGCATTGAAATCAACAGTCCTTGGATTGATGCTCTGTTTTCGGGCAATAGTAAGTAATTGATAAGTAAGTCCTGTGGATTGCAGCACGGCATTCCGCAACTCAGAAAAAGTCTCCCTGGTACTGCTTTTGAGTTCCTCCGTAGCCATCAGAAGGTCAATTTTACCAAGCATGACCTGCAGCATATTGTTAAAATCATGCGCAACATTACCTGCAAGTCTCTCAATTGACTCCATCTTCTGGGCCTGAACCATACTTTGCTGCAATGCGGCATTCTCCTGTTCGATCTGCTTCTGACGGGTAATATCAGAAAGAACCACCCAACATTCCTGACTATCACTGGTAACGACCGCATCAATATGAACCGTAAGCCGATGTACTGAGGGTTCCTGATCATTCAAAAGGCTAACCTCACAATACCCGGGCTCTCGTTGATTAAAAACCTGCTCTATCAATGCATTAAAAACCTTTACATCTTCACGGACAACAAACGTTTCAAAACGACACCCTATCAATAAGGCTCGATCCATACCAAGCAATTTCGTCCCGGTCAGATTGACGTCGAGTATTGTGCCGTCAAATGCAAGGGTAAAATGGCCCAGAGGCGCAAAGTCATAAAGCTCAGTATAGCGCTCCAGTCCCTTTTCCAGATCCTCGCTCGATTGAAGCAGTTCCTCCTGCTGCATTTCAAGTGTAATCTGACGAACAGATAATTCATGGATAATCGAATGCATTTCATTGATTGAAATAGAACCATCTGTTTTCTTAAGTAAACGCTTTGGCAGTCGCTCTTCAATAAGGCGCTTTAATTCAGAATAATTCCCAGCATCGGGGGTGCTTTTTTTCATCATGGATTCACTTCTATTATGTAGTATCGACTAATGTTAAGACAACAAGGAGGAAAGTGCCACGTCAAGGTGGAACCCGAAACGCACAGAAGCAATTATAAACAATCAGCAGCATCATAATAGAGCGATATTGTAAACCATTTTACACTTTTTTTTACAAAAGTCATATCAATAAAATACAATCCATTCAATAAAGATACTTATTCAAACAAGTGCCTTGATAACCATTCTTCCAGCAACAGATGAGTGCTTAATCAGGCTCATAAGAGAGATCTGCTTCTAACCAAAATCTAACTTGAAAAACCAGGAAAAGGCTTATCTTTTCTCGATAATTAATAACATAACGGTAACTTATATGAAAAAAAATTTCATTCTTTTTTTTGTGTTTCTCTTGACAGTAACCAGCAAACTGCTGGCAGAGGAATCTCCCGCGACTTCAGTCACTCCTAACCAGTTTGGCTGCATAATTGTTCACATCACCGATATAATTAAACCGGACGGCATCCTTGGTGTTTCACTCTACAATTCAAAAAAAGGGTTTCCTGGCAAGCATGAACACGCTTATGCCAATCAACTAAAAAAAATCACCAGCACAGAGGATAAGGTTGTCTTTAATAATATTCCGTATGGCACCTACGCAGTCAGCATCATCCATGACGAAAACAGTAACGGAAAACTGGACACAAACTTTTTCGGCATACCCAAAGAGGGCGTTGGAGTTTCAAACAATCCTAAAATCGGGATGGGCGGGCCAAAATACGACGATTCCGTGTTTACTCTCAATACCGATCAGATGGAGGTTACCATTGCCATGAAATATTTTAACCACAAATGAACACTTCTCAAAAGAAATAAACGAACCATTATGAAGAGAAAAAACATTATAAAGGTAATGACGTTTCTTTCGATCACAACGGGGGTACTCATGACGGGATGCAGCCCTACAGTGAAGATTGAAGCGCCCGACAAACCTATTGTCATCAACATGAACATCAAGATTGATCACGAAATCAGGATCAAGGTAGACCGTGAACTTGACTCCCTGCTTGACAACAAAAAAGGTTTATTCTAACCAGGAGGAACACAAGATGAGAACCATACAACAAATTGCTCTAAAAATTACGGTAGCGGTGATGATGATTGCTGGCACAGTCTCTACAGCTTTTGCACTTGACCTTGAAACAGCTCGCAAAAGTGGACTTGCAGGTGAGGTTGACAACGGTCTTCTTGCCATTCCTCCGGGAGCCCCGACAGATGCCCAGGAACTGATTACCAGCATCAACAATTCCCGTCGTGCAGAGTATGCAAAAGTTGCCGCTCAGAATAAGGGACGCCGTCATTATAAAAATACCATTTTAGGCCTGATGCTTATATCCCACCAATGAAGGCTTGGTGAGCGCATCAGTCTTTTTTCCAGATTCTTTTTTTCCTTACCATAGAGCTTGATACCCTTCTCGTATACCGT
>CAILRB010000065.1 GCA_903836465.1 uncultured Chlorobiaceae bacterium | reverse complement strand
TAGGATAACTGCGTCCAGTCCAAAACAAATAAGGTATTTCTACATCAGAAATAGGTCAAAGGGCTATCCTTTGGGATGATAGTATGGGTATTCCACATTTTGATAATGTATCAAAAGTCAATTTTTAGAGGTGCCCTTAATATCTTGAAATTGTTCAAGTTTCTGTAATATTCATTACCGTCCTCATACTGATCGTCGTTTCGACATTTTTTTATCATCACTTCTCCTTTACCAACTTCACCTAATGCCACAATTCCGACTTTAGATTCGTATAAGAAAACAACGTCATCTTTTTCTGAATTATACATTAAAAATTTTTGGTAATGTGTGGAGGCCTTGTTCTCGGACAACATTTCTTGTTGAGCCTTTTGGTTGTGATGCCTATTGGGGTGTTGACATTGAAATAACGCATTGTAATACATTTGAGGTCTAAGGAATAAAAAAACACAATTATACGGCATGGTACTTCTTTTAGATGATAAGTAGAAATCGCGGAATTAAACTGTATTG
Organism: uncultured Chlorobiaceae bacterium; assembly: GCA_903836465.1. Lineage (GTDB taxonomy): Bacteria > Bacteroidota > Chlorobiia > Chlorobiales > Chlorobiaceae > Chlorobium. The sequence continues at coordinate 2,678 of CAILRB010000065.1, read as the reverse complement.
TTTGTTCGTCGTATGAGTTGTTCTTTGCAAACAATAATCCTCGCTCAAACCTTCCCCAGTGCCCCAACCAGCCACTCAAACCCAATCCTCTCCTGCTCCAGCCGTAGGTGACTGCCCAGCTCATCGCGCCGCAACTGATCGTACAGCGCACTCTCTTCAGCGGTCAGTCGCGTGAGTGCACCGGTTTCGGGAGATGGTTCAACGCCCCAGAGCGGTTGATGCTCCATCAATGTTTCACTGTCCATCAGAAGGGAAGCCGCTTGGGGAAAGTACCCGCGCAACTGATTGAGGATGGCGAAGCCGTGGGTGTCGATGTCGCCCCAGTAGTGGATAACGCGGTCACGCAGCCACTCGACTGAGGCCAAATTCTCGAACCCATAACCGGCTCCGAAAATCACCATCGCCTCGGGAGCATCGGGAAAAGCGAGAAAGTTGATTTCGTTTTCGGTGATGAAGACCCTGGTAACAGGCAGCTCCAGCCGGGCAAAGGTTGCCTGCGTCACCGTGATATCCTGATCGCTCTCCGTCGAGAACAGTGCCAGTGCCGGATCAAGGATGCGAAAGCGCACCCGCAGGGGTTTGTCCTGAAAGCCGTAACGGCGGCAGAATCCTCCAACGCCAACCGCCGTTGCATCAATCTCCTCCGGCGAAAGGACGAGATCGAAGAGTTCCCCAAGCACGCCACGGTGCCCTTCGATGAATTTGCTGTGCACGCCGGGCAGGTCAATCTGGCGCAGGTAGATGGCCGGTTGAGGATGGGTGAGACGCCAGGCGACAATAGAGAGGATACGGGGCCACTCTTCGGCAAGTTCAAGGGCACGCAGGGGGCGTTTTGCCAGCCAGGGGAGAAGCATGGGCTGCCCGTCGCGGGTGAGCTTGACCATGGCGGTAAACTGCCGGGCTTCCTGCCGCTTGCCAATCAGCCCGAGGGCATCGTCCAGCGTGTCAATCCAGATTTCTGCCGGAAGTTCATTGGCTCCCAGAATGCGGTGGTTGATGCTGCGCCAGACAATCCGGTACTGTTTGGCTGCGCCGGAGAGCCGGGCAATCCAGTCGCGCACTTCGGCAAAAGAGTCGCTTAACTCTCTTGAGTCGGGCCCTTTCCCGACTTCTGCCAATTAGTGCGGAAACTCAGGGTTCAAGAGTTGAATAAGTGTGCTGTTCGCCAATTTGCTGGTGTTCATGCGCACGGCGTGTACTTCTCCGGTTCGCTCATCATGGATATTTGCCTCCTGCACTTGCCACAGTTCGTCCCGAATCTGCCGTAACGACCGGCCCGTTTTGATCTCAAGGTATTTGCCCATCATCAAGGCCATGAAGCAAACGAGCATATGGGCTCTGATGGCTTCCTGCGTATAATGGAAGATGGGTCTGGCTTTCAGGTCTGACTTGCTCATCCGAAACGCCTGCTCTACATGCCAGAGATCTCGATAGTAGGCGACTACGTCAGCACTGGACAACTCTAACTCCGGAATGTTGGTGACATAGCCCTTAATGCCCAGAAGCTTCTCTGCCTTTGCCTGAAGGGCATTATCAAAGATGAACGGCTTGTCTTTCTCTCCAGACTTCTTGACAAACTTGGCCCGCCGCCCTGATTCATTCCGTTCAAGCAGTTGAAGGGCCCGCTTTATCTGCTTGTCAAACTCGCGTTTGTCTTTTTTGTAGCGTGCTTCGGAGAACTCACAGATGATCGAGGCGTTCTTGACAGCGTTCGAATAGCTGAAGCGCCTTGATGCCTGGTCAGTGCGGGGTAGCTCTTTGTGAATCGTATCAATGAAGGAGCTTGCGGTGCTCGCCAATCGCGCTCCCACGATGTAGCTATACCCGTCAGCCTCTAACTGCTGCATGTTGGCTTTCGAGAGCATACCCGCATCCGCCACAATAACCGGCTTGGAGTTCCCGACCCGCTCCTGGAGACGATGTACGATATCGAGCATTGTTTTTCCTTCGAAGGTGTTGCCCTCAAACACTTCGTGCATTACCGGAAAACCCAATCGGGTGGTGATCAGGCCAATAACGATTTGCGGCTGCTGGGGTTTGTTGTCCTTGGAGAAGCCCGGTTTCTGAAAGTCGTATTCTTTGAAAGACTCGAAATACAGCGTGGTGACATCGTACAACACAAGGCTGAAGGTCTCCTGCAGTACATCGCGAGCCGTCTGAATGGCGGCAGTCTCGATCTCCTTCTGATACTCAAGGAGCTTTGGCAACAACCGATAAACGGTCCGTTCAGCATAACGCACATTGAAATACCGCTGCAGAAGCTCGAGAGTGCGCAGCTTGGAGACGGGCTCAATGATGCGCATGATGGCAAAATCAAGATACAGCTCAGGCATGGCTCCCAATCCACACATCCTGGCGCAAGCAAGCAGCGCAGTGCGGGCAAACTGATGCGTTACATCGACAAGTTCGGCGTGAGAGAGATCCAGGTGTTGTGGAGAGTTTGTTGAGGTGGGTGTCTCCGGGAACAGATACGGCTGTCTGCGATGGGCTTCGGCATACTTCACTGCCTCTGCCATCAACAGATCGCACTCGCTCTTGCTATGAGCACTACCTACGTGCTTGATGATGGCACGCTTCTTTCCCTCATTGCGGACCACCTGAACTGCGGTTGCCCCTGAGGCGGTCTTAACCTTCCGGATTGTCAAGTCTCCACGCATGTGGCAAAGATACCATTTAGT
>CAILRB010000064.1 GCA_903836465.1 uncultured Chlorobiaceae bacterium | reverse complement strand
CTTGCAATTCTGTGAGCCATCTTCTGAAGAGCGTAGTGCGGGAAATCTGCACGCTACGTTGTGTGGGAGCAGGTACCGGGAGACCGGGCCTGCGACCCGGTGGGAACGGACAGGATTTCTGGCCGTCCCCTATCCCGATTTGAAGAGGCTTTATCCGTCATTTTAGTCTTGACGTGACAATAGGGTTATTGGCTTATTCTTGTTTTCCGATCTTAACTGCAGAGGTATCGTTTGTTTGGTTCCTGTTAGCTTGCAACAGTAATGACCGGTTGAAAAAATTTCCTGAAAGAACAAGATATTTTGTTTTTTTCATGGGAGAAGTACCTCGGATCAGAGCAAATATTGTCTGAATTTCCCTTTAAAAGTATGCTTTTCAGACGATTCCATAAGTGAAAACTAACATTGCCGAACGTATAAGATTATCATTTCAGAATCCACAAACAGGTTATTTTAAATTCAGCAGTTCGGAATGTGCGTTATTTTTAGCGAAAATCTAAATTCAGATGACAGTTTGTGCTGGCTTACCTGCGAATTGGATGTCATACAGCATTTTGTAAATCCCGTTCCGTTCAAGCAGTTCTTTATGGTTTCCTGCTTCAACAACCATTCCTCTTTCCATGACAATGATTTTGTCGGCGTTTTTGATGGTCGACAGTCTGTGGGCGACAACAAGAGAAGTCCTGTTTTCCATAGCATGATCTATGGCTTGTTGCACCACTTTTTCAGATTCATTGTCGAGTGCACTGGTCGCTTCGTCAAAAATCAGAAGCTCAGGGTTTTTGACCATGGCACGGGCTATTGCTATACGCTGACGCTGACCACCTGAAAGCTGTATGCCCCGGTCTCCGATCATTGTTTCGTATTGATGTGGTTTTTCCATGATGAACCCGTGAGCGTTTGCAAGTCTGGCTGCTTGTTCAATACGGGTACTGTTGATCTCATCATGAACCCCATAGGCGATATTCTGTTCAATCGAGTCATTGAAAAGGATTACTTCCTGACTTACCACCCCGATCATTTTCCTGAGCTGTTTGTAATCGAATTTACGAATGTCTATACCGTCGATGGTGATGCGACCAGAATCGACATCGTAGAACCGCATTAAGAGATCGACCGCAGTGGATTTGCCGGATCCTGACTGGCCTATCAAGGCGACCATTTCACCTTTTTTGATTTCGAAAGATACGTGATCAAGAATGTTGGGTGCGTCGGGTTGCTCTTTGTTGTATTTGAAGCAGACATCTTCAAACCTGATAGTGTTCGAAAAGCTGTTGATAGCAAGGGATCCATTGATAATGGCCGGTTGAGTGTCGAGAAGTTCAAATAACCGTTCAACAGAGATCAGACCCATCTGCATTGAAGTATTGGCTTCGCCAAGTGATTTGATTGGGCCCATGGTGGAATAGAGGGTAAATGCAAAGACAAGAAGTTCATTGGCCGTCATTTCGCCATGAAACACTTGAATGCCTCCGAACCAAAGTACCATTGCGATTGCCCCGATTAGAAGTGTCTCATTGAGAGGACTGATCAGGTTCCTGAGCTGCGCGATTTTGATCCCTAGTTTCCGAAAGTCTTTGGTGAACGTCTTGAACCTGTCCAGCTCTATCTCTTCGAAGGCGGTTGATTTGATAACTTTGATGCCGTTGAATTTTTCCTGAAGCACGGAGTTCATGTCGCCCATCCTTGTCTGAAAGCTCAGGGCAAGGCCTTTGACGTTTTTACCAATCATGCGGATAACGAAGAGAATACTCAGCGAGGTCAGAGCAGAAAAGAGTGTCAGTTTCCAGTTGAGGGCGAGCAGTACGCCCATGTAGACAAAGACTGAAAAGGGGTTCTGCAGGAAGTTGACGAAGGTTGAACTAATGCTGTTGTTGACGTTCTCTACATCATTGTAAACGTAATTCATGAGATTCCCGACACGGTTTTTATTGAAGTAGTCGAGATGCATCTCGATAATGCTTCTGAAAACGTCGTCCCGGAGCTTTTTGGCCGTTTTGGTCTGTATTCGGAAGATGATCTGTCCGTTGAGGTAAATGAACAGGTTTTTTATGGCAAATGTGGAGATGAGGAACAGGCAAATTTTCAACAGCGCCAGTTCCCGCGTGGGCGCGCTGAACATCTCCTTAAATTTCTCAAGTGCCCATGCTTTCAGGCGCTCAGTGTTTTTAAGGTTTGCGGAGCTCGTAACTTTTTTTTGTTCAGGCGTTGTCTTTTCTTTTACTACTTGCATTAGTGCATTTTGCTGTGTCACAGCTTGCGCCTTCGTATTTGATGGTGGCTCATTTCGAGTACTGGTCTGAACGGTTGAGCCTGTAGAAAAAACCTCGTTTAACAGAGGGAGGATGGAGTAGATAGAGACGACGCTAAAAAGGGAAGTGATCATGCTTACAAAGACGACCAGGACGATTTTGCCTTTCGATGGAGCGAGGTATCGGAGAATTCTCAGCAGTAACTTCATGTACGCGTTACAAAAATTCGTATATGGGTTGATTGATAATTGTTTATCAATATAATGCAATAATTCTAAACTTGGCTTTATTCAGAATAGTGTGTTCTGTTTGTCTCCTTAGAATGACATTCTGTACAAGGGGCGACAGTAGAATTGAAAGCGGTTGTGTTTTTGCTTGTTCTTCGAGTGAAGGATTTTCCTTTTCTATAGTATGTTTCGTACTTTTGTCAAGTTATCGGCTCTTGGTGCACTTGGTTGTAACCGTTTGTGACCCCAGCTTCAAGCATTGAGAGGATAGCTTTGGCAGTTTTAATTTTTAACTTGTTCGTCTTGCCATTGCCAGCAATCTGGTGGCGCATTATTTGCAAATAAGTATGAAAGGTACCAACACTTACTGTTTTCGGTTTTTATGAGCCACTTTATAGAACGGCTCGGAGAGAAAAAACGGCAGCAAATTAAATCTGCTTTGGATGCCACGATATTTAGTGTAGTAAGTCTGCTAGGTGTTCTTGCCCGCTTGATGAGTCGGCGCTTGGCTCGTCGTGTAGCGTGTCTGCTTGGAGATTTTTTGCACCATGTGGTTGGCCTTCGGCGCGAACTGGTCTATACGAACATTGGCATTTCCTTTCCAGAAAAGTCTCCGGCCGAAATCTGTAGGATCGCCATGGGCGTTTACAGGAATGTGGCCGTCACCTTGATTGATGTACTGCGCTTTCCGCTTATCAGGAACCGTGAAGATGCCGCAGTTCTTGTTGATATGGATGTGGATGTGAGTGAATTCATGCGCAGAACACGGAACGGGCAGACAGGGTCGGTCATGGTATCCGGTCATTTCGGTAACTGGGAACTTATGGCCTTGGCATTTGGCATCATGGTCAAGCCGGTAACCATGATCGTCAAGCGTCTGAGCAACGACCTTGTCGATCAGAGGATGAACGAGCTGCGTACCCTGAGGGGAAACAGCGTCGTTTATGATAACTTGTCGCTAAGGAAGGGTTTGAGGCTGCTCTCCGAAGGAGGAGTTCTGGCTATTCTTGCAGATCAATCGGACCCAACTGCGACCTATTTCGGGGAGTTTCTCGGCAGGAGGGCGACGATTTTCAACGGTGCGGCATTTTTTGCACTCAAGGCACAGGTGCCGCTTTTCGTTGGTATGTGCAGGTCCATCACCAACGGCAAATACAAGATCGAAATGCAGGAAATCAATACTTCGGATCTGACCTTCTGCAAGGAGGATATCTCAACTCTTGCTTCACGCTATACTCGTGTGCTTGAGGAGTACATCAAACGTTGGCCTGAAGAATGGTTTTGGCTGCACAACCGCTGGAAAAACGGTGGCGACGGGCAAACGTGTGGATGATGTTGATCTCAATCATCCACACTGTTTTTCGATCCAGTCAAGAGTTTATTATTAATTATCATGCCAAATAACTATAATCGCTACGTTGTTGTCATTCCGGTTTTTAACCAACTTCAGTACACGGTGCAGTGTGTGGAAAGCCTGCTGGCTCAGCATGTCAAGCCTGAAGATATCCTGATTATTGACAACGCAAGCATCGATGATACACAACAATGGCTGGAGGAACATCCTGAGCTTAAACAGCACCGCAATCGGACAAATCTCGGTTGTGGTTGTGCCTGGACACAGGGGGTGGTGCTTAGCCCTGATGCTGAATGGATAGTGTTGCTCAACAACGACGTGCTTTCTGGTCCAGATGCCATTGGCTCCCTGCTGGATGCGGCTGAGCGAGAAAAGTTAGGTGTGGTCAGTCCGGCACTACTCGAAGGGGAGAATGATTATGATTTCAGTACGTTTTCGAGGGATTACAAGTGTAAAATGTCCGGAATGATTCGCAAGAACCGGTTGCATGGGGTATGTTTTGCCGTGCATCGAAGTGTGCTCGAAAAAATTGGTTTTCCGGATACCGACAGGCGTCTTGGTGGCTATGAAGATGCTGAATTTCAGTTTAGGTGCAGGAGTGCAGATATCCCTGTAGGAATTGTCGGCGATTCGGTGTTTCACCATTTCGGTTCGATTACCCAGAAAGCGATTAAAAAAAAGACTGGCATGAAATCTCTTGGAGACAGAAAATATTTTCGCACCAGGGTTGGTTCAAAATGGTGGACAAGAAAAAGAGATAACGTCCTGTTGTGGTTTGAGTTCAGGAAGTGGATAAATCAGGAAAGATTAAGATCGGGTTATTCGCTTCATATGTTACGCAGGAATGGGGAGTGGGAGACGCATTGAAATATCAGGTTGTTCCTTGCTTTTATTGAGAACCATAACGAATGCTATGCCGATGTCGCATGGATTTAGTGACAGCAGGATGCTGGCAACCTTTTTTCTGATCACGTATAATCAGGAACGGTATGTGCGGGAGGCAATTGAGGGAGCTTTCAGCCAGACGTATTCGCCTCTGGAAATCGTCATATCCGACGACTGTTCGACGGACGGGACATTCGGGATCATCAAGGAGATGTGCGAAAAATACGATGGCCAGCATAAGGTTGTTATTAATCGGAACCGGGAGAATCTTGGACTTATCGGGCACATCAACATGATAACCTCACTTTCTTATGGTGAGCTTATTATTTATGCTGCAGGTGACGATATTTCGCTTCCTGAAAGGACAGAAACGTTGGTCGAGCGTTATTTGTCTTCCGGAGGTAAAGCTTCTTTGATTCACTCCTCAGTTTATCTGATTGATAATGATGGAAACAGGATAGGAATGCGGTTACCACCGGTGATTTCCGGTGGTCTTGATATTCGGGGCATGGCAGTCAGTGGCGCGCTGATTATTGGTGCTACAAGCGCGTTTACCAGAAATATTGAAGAAATATTTGGTTCGATAACATATAGCAAGTGCATAGAGGATCTTGTTTTGGGATTTCGAAGTGCCTTGATCGGAGGTCTCGAATTTATGGATAAGCCGCTGATTTTATACAGGTCTGAATCTGGCATAACAGCGAGATCCGGTCGCAGTAACCAGTCATTTGATGAATTTTTCAGCAGAAAACTTGGTGCTCAGGAAGGATATTTGGCGGTACTTTCCCAGCGATTGGCTGATCTGAAAAGAATTGGTAACATTGATTTGCAATTACAGATAAAAAGCAAACGTACCGAAGCTTTATTGATGCGAAAAGTCTGGATAAAAAACTACCGGTTTTTAAGGCTGATGTTCTATTCTGCCAGGAGAGGTCTTTTGTCGGTTTTTTTCAAATCATGGTTTCGTGAGAAAAAATGGCGAATTTTTTTCTCTGTCAAAAAATTGATGCATAAGCTGTCAACAGAGCGCATCTGAAAATTTGTATTGTTTGTGATACTCGACTGTCAGCAAAAATATATGGCAGAACTGAGCGTGTTGTTCCGGTTCTCCAAAGTATTGTCGGGATTGTACTTTGGCTCATTATTACTTCGGCTTTGTGTGGTTCAAATTGTTTGGCTCAGTATAAACGAATGGTAAGTGGAGAAAACATTTATAATTTATGAGCCAATCTACTCCGCGCAGCATCCTCATTATTGTACAACGATCGAACGGCGACGTTTTTCTAAGTTCGCCGCTGATCGAAGGGCTTTTTCAGGCTTATGGCAGACCGCGTATTGATCTTTTGGTCAATAGCGACACTCTGCCGATTGCCCGAACACTGCCGCATATCGTTGACATTCATCAGTTTACTTACAATGGCAACGGGAGAGGGCGGGGAACCCAGACGACAGACCTGCTCAAGAAGATTCTTCGTCGTTACGATTTAAGCATCAACCTTACGGCGAGCGACAGATCTGTGCTGTTTGCGCTGGCCGCTGGCCGCAAGGCTATCAGTGCGGTGGAGCACGAAAGGAAAAAATCTTGGTGGAAGCGTTTGCTGCTTTCGGCGTATTACGATTTCGATTCCGGCAGACACATTATTGAGAACAATACGACAGCTCTCGATTTGTTGGGTATTGCCTCCGGCAAATTGACGGTTCGTTCTTATTATTCTGAGACGGCAGCCAAAAGCGTCGGCAAAATGCTGGCTGAGAGAGGTATCCGTGAATTTATCATTGTTCATCCCGGGGCACAGTACGATTACAAGGTGTATCCAGAAAAACTCCGGAATGAGCTGCTCGAACGACTCAATAGCCTTTCTGTGCCAATGGTCATTACAGGCTCAAAGAGCGCGCTCGATATGGAGATTAAAGGGAGGCTTCCGAAGTTTGCCAATGTTCACGATTTCATCGGTTTGACCAGCATTGAAGAACTGATTGCGCTCAGTGACCGATCGATTGCCTATATTGGGGCAGATACGCTGACCATGCACATTGCCGCTTCGCAGAACCGCCGCATTTTCGCAATTTATGGACCAACCATTCTCAGTATGTGGTCGCCATGGTGCAATGAGTTACGTAGTGGCTCCCGCACGAACAGATCAATACAGACTTATGGGAATGTCACTATCTTTCAGGCAGATATGCCGTGTGTGGCCTGCGGCAAGGCGGGTTGCGACGACCATCATGGTGCAAGTGAGTGCCTTTATCATATCGATCCTGATGTCATTTTTAACGAAATCAGAGAGTGGCTGACAACATCTCGGTAACCATCCTTACCCATAATTCAGGAGCGTATCTTTTTGAGTGTTTGAGCGCTCTTCAAGCGTTTTCTGAGGTGGTGATTGTCGATAATGGCTCGACTGACAACACCATAGCCATTGCTTCGGGTTTCACAAACGTTACACTGCACGAGCACCCGTTCATCGGGTTTGGCCCGATGAAGAACATTGCGGTTGATAACGCCTCGAACGACTGGATTTTGTCGGTCGACAGCGACGAAATTGTAACACCAGAGCTGGCACGTGAAATTCTGAGCCTCAAGCTTGATTGCAACATGGTTTACATCATGGAGCGTGACAACTATTATCATCGACGGCTGATTCGTGGCTGTGGCTGGGATAATGATCGGGTTGAACGGCTCTTTAACCGAAAGAGCACCCGATATGATGACAAGCTGGTTCACGAAGGGCTCACTATGACTGGCAACCTGAAAACAGAACTGTTGTCGGGCAGGCTGAAGCATTATCCTTACGACCATGCATCGCAGCTTCTACAGAAAATGCAGCATTATTCCACGCTCTGGGCTGAAGAGTATCATGGTCGAAAAAAAGCTTCACCCCTCAAGGCTATGCTGTACGGAATGCTTACTTTTTTGAAATCTTACCTGCTCAAAAATGGTTGGCGATTCGGTTATGAGGGGTTGCTGATATCGGTGTCAAATGCGAACGGCGTTTTTTATAAATACATCAAGCTTTATGAAGCCGACAGAGAGCATCGCCTGTAGCCTCGTTATCACGACCTACAATTCGCCTGAAGCGCTTGATCTTGTTCTTCGCAGCGCACTTGCGCAGTCCGAGACGCCCTGCGAAATCATTGTTGCTGACGATGGCAGCAACAATGACACGGCAAGGCTTGTTGAAACGTACCATGCGGCAGCGAAGATACCGGTGGTTCATGTATGGCAGGAAGACTTGGGATATCGGTTGGCAGCATCACGGAACAGGGCGATTGCAGTGGCAAGGGGCAATTATATTGTCCTTATCGACGGAGATATGCTTTTGCATCGTGACTTTATCCGTGACCACAGACAGCTTGCGATTGAAGGTACGTTTATCCAGGGATCGAGAGTGCTGCTCTCGCAGGAGAATACTCCACAACGGCTCAAAACGAAAAATATTTCGTTTTCTTTTTTTGGACGGGGGATTGAAAACCGGAAGAATACTCTTCATTTATTGTTTCTTTCAAGACTTCTTGCGTTGAAGACTCGATCTCTCCATGGCATAAGAGGTTGTAACATGTCGTTTTTCAGGAATGACTGTATCAGTGTCAACGGCTTCAATGAGGATTTTGTCGGGTGGGGTCGGGAAGATAGTGAATTTGCCGTTCGGCTTATCAATAACGGGATTTTACGGCGTAATGTCAGGTTCAGCGCTCTTGCATGTCATCTCGGGCATCGTGAGAATCCGAGGAGGTCGCTTGCCGATAATGACCGGATACTCGAACAGGCTATTGCCGGCAAGCTGACCACATGCCGGAATGGCATCGATAAGTATCTTTTAAGCAAATAATTATGAAGATCAGTGCTTTTACCTTTATCAAAAATGGAATGATACTTGGTTTTCCATTCAGAGAATCAATTTGTTCCGTGCTGCCGATTGTCGATGAATTCGTCGTCAACGTTGGTGACAGTGATGATGAAACTCTCCAGATAATCAAGGAGATCGGTGATCCGAAGATACGGATTATCCAGTCGCACTGGAACGACAAGATGCGGGTCGGCGGTTATGTGTACGGTCAGCAGAAAATGATTGCACAATTCAACTGTACCGGCGATTGGGCGTTCTATCTGGAAGGAGATGAAATAGTGCATGAGGAGGATCTGCAAAATATTGTCAATGCCTGCCGGAAACATCTTCCGGATGAGCGCGTTGAAGCGCTGACGTTCGACTATTATCATTTCTATGGCAATGCAAACAGTTATCTTGATTCACCGGCCTGGTATCGTCGTGAGGCGAGAATTATTCGAAATTCGATACGCTCTTATGCCCCAGATGGGTTGTATTGGCACGTGCTCACCAGCAAAAGCAAGATTGCCCGTTATCCGAATGCTGCCCATACCGGCGCATCAATCTTCCACTATGGGTGGGTGCGGAGCGAGGAGGAGATGAACCGAAAATCGGAGCATGTGCAGAAGTATTGGAACAAGAATCATAAACAGATTGACTACGGAGAGATCGACCAGCAGATTATCCGTCTGTTTACCGGTTCTCATCCCGCAATTATACGCGAATGGCTTCCGACAGAACCGGGAGTTTTTCAGGCAAATTCCAGTCATGTGCTCACTCGTCGGGAGAAAAAGCATCGGTTCATGTTACGCCTCGAACGCTGGTTCGGGCTGGAACTGAGTAAAAAACATTTCATCGCAATACAGCCGTGATCACAGGAAAATCAGGATATATCGACTTCACTGAAATCCGCTTTACGCTATATATTCGCACACACGCTTTTGTCGGAGCGCTTTTACAGCTTCGGGGTACCGGTCAACCATACATCCTGTGTTTATGAACTCTTCCATTGTTTTATTGCCAAACTGGATAGGAGACATGCTCCTGGCCCTTTCCGTTGTTATGCGATTGCCTGAAAGTCGCCGCACACAGACAACGCTTCTGGTTCCCGGGCAGATGAGTAGTTTGGTGAGAATGTTGTGTGAGTTACCGGTGATCGAGTATGGCCGAAGTGATGCGGACAAACGAAAACGTACTGTGGAAGCCGTGCGCATGGGGAGGTTCCAGACTATGTACCTCCTCCCTTTTTCCTTCTCTTCTGCATGGTTTGCTATGAAAACCGGTGTGTCTGTCAGAAGGGGGTTATCTCGGGAAATGAGGCGATTTCTCTTGACCGATCCATTGCCAAGAGATGTTGTTAATCTTAATAATAAAAAGTTGCACCATATCACCCATGAATATGCTGAAATTCTCGATACTCCATATCTGCCTCCTGAAGAGTGGAATGGGGTAACTATTCTGCCTGATGCGAATTATACCGGATCGATTGTTTACTGTCCAGGTGCGGCATACGGGCCAGCCAAGAAATGGCGTCATTTTTCTGAACTCGCGTTGTTGCAGGAGCGCTATAACATTGTGATACTCGGATCGCGTGAGGATGGTGAACCAGCGCAGGAGATTGTGCGGACGGCTCCTGAACGGGTGCAGGATTTGACCGGCAAGACTTCGCTGACAGAGGTTGCCGCTATCATGGCAAGTGCTCGAGCAGTCATCTCAAACGATTCCGGTTTGATGCATCTTGCCGCTTATATTGGAACGCCGGTTATTGGTCTTTTTGGTTCTACCAGTCCTGTATGGACGCATCCCATCGGTAAAAAAAGTATTGCGCTCAATGTGCCTGAGCCATGTGCCCCATGTTTTGATAAAACTTGCCGTTACCAGCACTACCGCTGTCTTGAAAATATTACCCCAAAAACTGTCGCAGAGGCAATGGAAAAGTTATGCAGCTCGTAAAAATTGCAACGTTGTCAGTGTTCCGATGGGTGATGATAACCTTTCACGGTTTGCTGCTTTATTGAGAAGCCATCAACCAGCGCCCACCACTCGCCAGTTGCTCTCTGATGCGGATCGACGGTATGCATGCCTGTCAGGTTCCACCACTCATTCCCTGGTTCCACTACTGGTTTATTCGATGCCAGCTCTTCGTTATAACTGTTTTCTGTAAGTTCAGTTATTCTGAATGTCCAGACTTTGGTGCCGTAGTTTGGGATCTCATCTTGTGCATATCGATAGATGGCTCCATTGTAAAGAATTACTCGTCCTCCAGGGCGAGCGAATTGGGGACTGTTGGAGACGACAGGACTTTTCGGATGTTCTTTCCAAGGCCCGGTCAAGGTTTCAGCAATGAAAAGGTGAAGGTTTTTTGACTTAGGCGCGTAACTGAAAAGGTACCAGCGGTTTTGGTAGTAAATAATTGATGGATCAACCGTTGCGGCTAAGCCTTTTTTGCCTTTGACAAGGGTTGCGCTATGCTGCCACTCATCAGGAAAATGCTTTGCCCGATAGAGTTGAATGCCGCCTGATCCCATACATTCAGGGATCATATAATAGTCGCCTTCTGCCATAAAGACATAGGGATAGGAGAGGTGAAAACGCTCTTTCAGAATGACCTTTCGATACTTCCATTGTAATCCGTTATGGCTGAAGGCCCAGGCAATTTCACCGATATTTCTTTTGTCGTTTAAGACTTCAAAAAAAAGATGGTAGCCAGCCTCACTCTGTATCATAAATGGATCTGCGACAAAACGGGCAGAAATATCGGTGACCTCTTTTGCTGTGATCACAGGATTTGTAATGTTTTTGGATGGCAACAGCTCAAGAGGTGATACTCCTTCGTAGATGCCGATAGCCCATGTTTCCTTGCTTCGCCGCAAAACCTTTTTTTTGCAATGCTTTCTGTAGCGGGCTATGACGAGTGGTACCAGAGCAATGATGAGAAGGCTGATCAGCAATGAAGGTATAGTCATGACTCTGGAGATGATTGAGACAATGTATTCGATGTTGACGATTTTTGTGGTCAGGTCAGAAATTGCCTGTTACGAAAGCTTGTTCAGCATTTCATGTAATGCTGTTGAAACTTCGGCAGGTTCAATATCAATAATGTCAGGTGTTTGCGATATTATAACTTTTTGTATGGTGCTCAGTGGCCCGAACTGTTTACGATCAACGGGATATTCTCTATAGAGGGCTATCAGCGGAGTGTCGGAGCATGCTGCTATATGAACCAGAGAGGTGTCTGGGGTGACAAGGAGCTTGAGCTTTTTGACAATTTCGCCGACCTCATAAATATTTTTGGTTGAAGGTGACGGTATGACGTTGGTATGTGGTTGTTCGAGTTGTCTTTTTTCTTCAAGATCTTGAGGAGTTGAAAAGATGATAAAAGGTGTGTCAGGGAAAGCTTGAATGAGTTCAGACCATTGTTGCAGTGTTCGGTGCCCTCCACTGTGGCCTGCACTGATATTGATGCCGACGAATTTGTCTTGCTGAAGCGTCTCTATGAAAGATGCCGTTTCCGCCGAAACAGGCATGACAGGCAAATATGGTCTGCATGGACGCTCAAATGTTTTGGTACCGAGAATGTTCAGAAGTGAAAGGTTTTTTAATGACTCATGGGTATCCGGCTCAAGTTTGATGAGGTAGTCGAACAGACCTTCGTGATAGGGACTAAAGTGGCTTATTTTGTGCCGGGCACGGATGAGCATGGACTGCACAAGAAAATGGACAGAAGGGTGATCTTTGGGGTTGAAAAGCAGGTCAAATTTTTTTGAAAGAAGATCGTTGTAATATCGCCTCATGTTCTTTTTGGCATGATACACGGCGGTAATATTAGGGTCGGCGCTGAAAAAATTTAAGATAATCTGACTGAAGGCGATGATATAGATTGAAAGCTCCGGGTACTCCCTTCTGAGGGTACCGATAAGCGGGGTGAGCAAAATACAGTCACCATAGCATTCGCGAGCAAGAATGACGATGCTGTCTGGCGCTTTCTGAAGAAACGGCTTTGTTCTTCTCCGTTTGGCGATGACCTGGAGGGTTTTTGCAAAGCGCTTGCGAAATAACCAGTTATGCTTTTTCATATTCCAGTAATGAGAATTTCTTATTTTATTACTTCTGCAATCAGCAACTCGTACCTGCTTACGACTTTTTGTAGCGCAAATTTTTCTTCTACAATGTTACGAGCTGCTTTTCCGGCCTGTCTATAATCAGATTGTAACAATCTTATGACACCATCAGCCAATTCGTTGCTGTTATAAGGTTTTACAATATTGCCTGATGTGTTGTTCACAATCACATCAACTAATCCACAGCCTGATGTTGCCACTACTGGTATGCCTGATGCCATAGATTCAAGCGCACTCATTGACATGCCTTCTGCTGGTGAAGGCATTATTGAGATATCCACTTCTGAGAGTATTTCAGGGATATCTTTTCTGAATCCGGTAAACTGTACTCTGTCCGATATCTTCAGTTTTTTTGTTAACTCTTTTAATTTCAGCTCAATACTTCCCGTACCAACAATAATGAAATGAATATTTGTGATTATTTCAGCTATTTTCGGAATTGCATTGATAAAGTATTCCAGCCCTTTATTTTCGTCAAGTCTGCTTATTACTGCGGCGACATATTGATCCGGGTTACTGCGGCATTTTTCTGCTTTTGTTTGCTTGAACCGGAGGAGGTCTATCCCATCATAAATAACGGTGATTTTATTTTCTGGCAGAGAAAAATCTTCAATAAGTTCTCGTTTGATTTTATCTGAAATCGCAATAATTCTGTCAACCAGTGTAGAGTAAAGAATGCGGTTAATCAGCTTTTTTACTCCCTTTTTCCTGTAAGGAACATTTCGAGTCAAAATAACTTTCCTGGCTGTTACTTTGGCTGCCAATGATGAGACCCAATAAAATTTCGGAGAGCAGATTTCTATAATGTCAATGTTGTTCTCCTTGATAAGCCGTATAATTTTTGGCATTACAAAGAGGTTGACATCAGATTTTGGATTAATGGTATATACCTGGATATTTTCTTCTGGAAGGCGTAGCGCAAGACCACTTTCAGGCAAACAACAGACGGTTACGCAATGACCACGTTTTTTAAGTTCTTTACTGAATAAAAGTATTCGGTTTGCTCCACCGGACCAGTGTGGTGTGGCATCGAAAATCATGATATTCATCCGTAACTTCTTTAATTATTTGTGTTATCTTGATGTTGAATCATGCTTGGCAATAGTGGTTTTCCAAGTATTAGGAAGAGACAAAGTATCACATTCTTATGGATTCATTGTAACGCATAATTTTCAATGCAGACTTTTTCCTTTTCCGACCATTTTGCTGCAAAGCGCCCTTCTTTTTTTACAAATACCCTCGTTTTGATCAGCATTATGGTGCTTTACCCGATTGCAGGCGCGGCTCTTTTCTCTCTTGTTGGAGCAGGTCACCAGGCGAGTTCGGCACTGTTACATCCCGTCAGGGGTATGCTTCCTCTGCTTCGCATGATTCAGTCTGTCGGGCAAATTCTTGTACTTGCCCTGCCAGTTTTGCTCCTTGCTGGTTGGCATACTGGCAAGAAAAATCCTTTTTCCCCGGAGAGCCTCGCTTTTTTAGGAATACGCAGGCGTGTTGATTTTGGTCCTGTTGCTTTTGCCGTCAGTGGAATTTTTCTGCTTCAACCGCTGTTGTATACCGTGACTGCGCTTCAGGATATCTATCTGTGGCCTTCTCTTGGCAACGCAGGAGCAGAGGTGGTTCGTCAGCGTGATGTGATGGACTTATTTATCAAAGAGCTGGCGCAGGTGGGCACCTTTCCTGAATTTTTGTCGGTTGTCTTTGTTTTTGCTCTTACCCCCGCAGTTTGTGAAGAGCTTTTTTTCAGGGGCTATATTCAGCAGAATTATAACCGTTCCATGTCGACAGGCAGAGCCATTCTTTTGACAGGTTGTGTTTTTGCTTTTTTCCATCTGAGTGCAGCAAATCTTCTACCCCTTGCTTTACTTGGGTGTTATATTGGCTATATTTACAGCAGAACAGGGAATATTGCGTTCCCTTTTTTTATTCATCTTGCGAATAATCTTGCTGCACTGTTGTTGCTGTTATGTTCAGGGGAAGGCGATTTAATATTGGGATCTCATCCTGAAAATTTTGTCAACACTCCTTTGTGGTGGTTTTTTGTTGCTGGTAGTTCACTTCTGTTAATTAAGGTTCTTTTGCTATTTTCGGCACCCCTCTTTACTGAGGGCTGAACGCCAGATGAGCAGTAGCGCTGACAATAAGGCTGATGAGTTGTTTAAAATATGATGTATGGGTAAACTCTTGAGTGTTAATTTATTACAGAGGGTCATTGTGGCGCTTGCCGGAATACCCTTTCTGCTCTGGCTGATCAAGGTTGGTGGTTTATGGTTTTTTGGTTTCTTTTTACTGCTGGCACTTCTTGCTGTTTTTGAGTTCCATCGTCTTGCACGGCATAAGGCCCATCCTCCAGCGCTCTGGATTGTGTTGCTGATAACGCTGCTTTTTCAGGTGAATTTCTATATGCATCTGGCGGAAGTTTGGGAGTTGTTACTTGCGGTTGTTCTTGCTCTCCTGGTTATGGAGCTTTTTTTAAAAGAGGGCTCTCCTCTGCTTAATCTTGGCGCTCTTTTGCCCGGTTTGCTCTATGTAAATCTCTCTTTCGGCTCTCTGTTGAGGCTTCGTCTCGAAGCCCCTGGCGGGAGAGGAGAGATCATGGTTTTTCTTATGTTTTTTTGTGTCTGGGCGGCTGATATTTTTGCCTATTTCGGAGGAAGCGCACTCGGTGGAAAATTTATTCATCGCAAATTATTTGAGCGCTTGAGCCCTCATAAAACATGGGAAGGTTTTTTGTTTGGTTTGGCAGGAAGTATTATTGCATCAATGAGTTACAGCTTTTTTATTCCCCAGTTGCCATTAACGACAGTGATACTGACAGGATTGCTGATTGGTCTGGCAAGTCCGGCTGGTGACCTTATCGAATCCATGTTAAAGAGAGATGCCGGCGTAAAGGACTCTTCCGGTTTGATTCCTGGGCATGGAGGAGTGCTTGACCGGTTTGACACGATCATGTTTGTTTCCCCATTTATTTACTTTATTACGTTTCATCTCTGAATTGAGAGCAAGACGGCCGGGGTTTGCAGTAGCGATGCTAAATGTTTTTATATATTACCTGTGAAATTTCAACATACAGATCATCCGTATCACATTCATCCACAGGCATGAGTATTAATCGCCAGAGGTTGTCATAATGAAAATTGAAGGTCTTCTTTCCAATAAATATATAGTTTTAAACCTTGACCTTTCCTTGAAAAGCCAGGTCATCGAAAAAATGATTTCCATTGTGGACGATCATCCAGGAGTGACGGATATCAGCAAGCTTCGGGAGGATGTTCTTAAGCGTGAACAGGATATGTCAACGGGTATAGGTAAGACATTAGCCCTTCCGCATGCCAAGAGTGCGGGGGTGAGCCAGCCGGTTATGGCTTTTGCGACTTTAAAGAATGAACTTAATTTCGATTCAATTGATAATGAACCGGTAAAAATTGTTTTTCTTCTTGCAACTCCTGAGGAGATGCTTGCTGAGCATTTGAAGCTCCTTGGTCGGATTACAAGGCTGGCAGGCAGGGAAGATGTTCGTCAGCGTCTCGTTCTTGCTCAATCACCAGAAGAGATTATTGAGCTTTTCAGGGAAGAGGAAAAGGATTTTCCGGAGATATAGTTATGTCGCAGTATCAGGCAGTCAAGGGTACAAGGGATATTTTTCCTGAAGAGTCCACGCAGTGGAAATATGTTGAAGGGATTGTTCATACTCTTGCATCGCTGTATGGTTTCAGCGAGATACGAACTCCGGTATTCGAGTACACGGAGCTTTTCCAGAGAGGTATTGGTTCAACCACAGATATTGTTGGAAAAGAGATGTTTTCTTTTCAACCGGACCCGAAAGGGCGCTCACTAACCTTGCGTCCCGAGATGACGGCCGGGGTCATGAGAGCCGCACTTCAGAAAAATCTGTTTTCTTCCGCTCCTTTTCACAAACTCTTCTATATCGGAGAACTGTTTCGCAAGGAGAGGCCGCAGGCTGGACGGCAGCGTCAGTTCTCACAGTTTGGGGCGGAACTGCTTGGAACCTCCACCCCTGCAGCCGTAGCAGAAGTTATCACGTTTATGATGCAGGTTTTTGAATCTCTGGGCTTAAAGGGTCTGAAACTCAGGATCAATACCCTTGGTGACACCGCCGAACGGGCTCGATACCGAGAGGCTTTGCAAGCCTATTTTGCTCCCTTTCACGAAATTCTTGACGATGCATCGAAAGAGCGTCTCGAAAAAAATCCGCTAAGAATTCTTGATTCAAAAAATCCTGCAGTGCAAGAGCTGGTTGATGGAGCACCGAGATTGTACGATTATCTCAATGATTCTTCTCTTCAGGATTTTGAAAAAGTGCTTTTTTACCTCTCTGAACGTTCTATTGCTTATGATATCGATTATCGTCTTGTCCGAGGGCTTGATTACTATTGTCATACAGCGTTTGAGGTGACAAGTTCAGAGCTTGGAGCGCAGGATGCCATAGGTGGTGGAGGGCGTTACGATGGTCTTGCCCGTGAACTTGGCAGTTCTGCAGATGTTCCTGCATCCGGCTTTGCTGTTGGAATGGAGAGGCTGTTGATAACGATGGAAAAGCAGGGCCTTTTTGCTGCACTAAATCCTCCGGGACCGCTTGTTTATGTTGTGGTGCAGCAGCAGGATCTGACTGATCACGCTCATCAGATTGCCTGGCGATTGCGCAAGGCGGGTATAAGTACCGAAATAGATTTGGCGGCAAGGAGTATGAAAGCGCAGATGAGAGAAGCAAACAGGATAAGATCCTCTTATGCGTTGTTTATTGGTACTGCAGAATATACAACAGGGAACTATACCCTGAAAAATTTGGCAACTTCTGTACAGACAACACTCTCTTTGGAGGCTGTGCTTCAGATTCTGCATAAACCTGCAGCCAGGGAACTGCTTGACGTATGACGATAAAAAGACATAAAGTAACGCTTTACGGAAAAAAAGAGTGCTGCCTGTGTGACGAGGCTCTTGAAATTCTGCAAAAAGTTGCTCTATCAGTGCCTTTCGATTTGGAGAAAATAGATATTTCCGATAATCAGGATCTTCTTGCCGAGTTTGGCCTTAAAATTCCAGTCATTTTCGTTGACGGTGTTCAGGCATTCAAATACCGGGTGAATGAGGCTCGGTTCAGGGCATTACTGCATACTTGATAAGCCAAAGCAATCTGTCAGGGATATAGGTGCAAGAATATGACCCCTGAAATGATCAACGATAACGTTCTGTTGCGATGCTGAAGTTTCTTCTTCTTGTTATTGTCTTTTCTCTGATGATGCGTTTGGTGATGCGATTAGTAGCGCGTCTGTTGCGTGGAAAAGTTTTTTCTTTCAATAAAACATTTGATCGTACCGGCAATTCACCTGCCTCATTTTCTTCAGGGGAGCAGCTCGAAGAGGCCGATTTTGAGGTTATCGAAAGTCATCTCAATGATAAAGAGAGGGATGTTACATAAGGTATTTTGCTGTTGACAGATTTATTCGTATAATGGCGTGCTTGATTTGAAACGGGGAGTGGAATTATCTTAACTGGAGTGGGGGTTCCCCACTTTTTTGTTTTCTATAAAAGTTCGTATGAGGTGTTCATGCAAGAGCGCATCAGTAATTGTGTTCTCCAGGTTATAGCAGAGTCCGAGGGTACTCGGGGCGAAGGGGTCTATCTTATTGATCTCAAGGTAAAAGGAAAAGCAAGTGGCAGGAAAATAGAGATATTGATGGATGCTGATAGTGGTATCCGCATTCATCAGTGCGCTTATCTCAGCAGACGGATCAGAGAAAAGCTTGAAGGTGATGATGAACTTTTGGAGTTGATCGGTGAAAATTTTGACTTGATGGTCTCCTCTCCTGGTCTTGGTGAACCCATTATTATTTCCCGGCAGTACATAAGACATCTTGGAAAGCTCTTGCAGATCAGCTATATCGACTCTCTTGGTGAGCAGGCCGAACTGCGTGGTCACCTTCAGGAGGTATCTCTTTCTGAGGAGAGTGAGGCTCGGATTGTCATTATACCGGAAAGAGAAAAAAGAAATAAGCAGCAGCCAAAAACAGAAGGGATAACACTTTACCTCAATAAGGTAATCCGTGCGGTTCCTGAGGCGGAGTTATAGCAGGTTATAAAGGGGTAGTGGAAATTTTCTTTTACAAAATGTACAATCTAAGAAAGAGATGGTCAAAAAGAAGATAAAAGATGAGGGACAGGACAGGAGGTTGCAGATTGCCAGTGCATTTGGAGAAATTGAGCAGTCCAAAATCTTTCTGGATAAACGCACTGAAAGTGCGGCTGTTAAAATGGACATTGCCGATCTTCTCAAGGATATTATCCAGAAACAGCTCATAAAGGATTATGATCCTGAAGTTGAATCCAACATTTTCATCAACCCCGAGCGGGGCGATTTTGAGGTCTATATTCTTAAAAAGATTGTCGATGAAGTAGACATTGAAAGTATTGAGATTTCCCTGAAAGAAGTAAGAAAAATCGACGACTCCCTTGAAATAGGTGATTATTATGAGGAAGGCCCGATAAGGCTTGAAGACTATCTGACTCGCAAATCAATACAGATTATCAAACAGTCTGTGCAGAAAAAAGTAAGGGATCTTGAACGTCTGGTTGTTTATGAAGAATGCCTTGAAAAAGTAGGCGAGATCGTTGCCGGTGAAGTTTACCAGATTCGTGCAAATGAGGTCATTTTCACTTATAATACGTCGAAAGATCATCGTGTTGAGCTTGTTTTGCCGAAGTCGGAAATGATGAAAAAGGATAATCCCCGCAGAACTCCGAGGATGAAGCTCTATGTCAAGCGTATCGAAAGGGAAAAAGCAAAAGTGAGGCTTGATGACGGCAGTATGGTTGAACGTGAAAAAGCTGATGGCGGCATGAAGGTCATTGTATCGAGAGTAGATGACCGGTTTTTATACAAACTTTTTGAGCATGAGGTTCCGGAAATTCTGGATGGTCTTATTGTCATCAAGGCCATTGCACGAGTGCCTGGTGAACGGGCAAAAGTTGCCGTCGAATCAACCAGTGCAAGGATTGATCCTGTTGGAGCTACTGTCGGATACCGGGGAAAACGTATCCAGAGTATTGTTAAGGAGCTGAACAACGAAAATATTGATGTCATCTACTACGCAGATGAGCCGCAGATTTATATTTCAAGGGCGATGCAGCCAGCCAAAATAGATCCTCTGACTGTTCATGCGGATATGAAAACCCGGAAAGCAAGGGTAATGCTTAAGCCTGACCAGATAAAATATGCAATCGGTAAAAATGGCAATAATATCCATTTGGCGGAAAAGCTTACCGGCTATGAGATAGATGTGTATCGGGATGTTATCGATAAATCGACAGAAGATCCTACGGATATTGATATTATCGAGTTTCGTGAAGAGTTTGGTGATGATATGATTTACCAGCTTTTGGATGGTGGTCTTGACACGGCTAAAAAAGTACTTAAAGCCGGAGTGGATGAGATTGAACTCTCTCTTCTGGGATCCTCAAAAACCGAAGAACAGACGGTTTTTGGTAAAAGTTATAAAAGCAGCGTAAAACCGAGGGAACGAAAAGTGACCGACGATGAAAAGCGCTATTGGAAGAAGATTGCTGAAAATATCTATAAAACGGTGAAGGAGCAGTTCACCGAGGCAGATTTGAAGGGCCTTTTTGATGAAGAGACTTCAGACACGGAGTCGGATGAAATGACGGCTGATGAATCATGAGCATCGGGCAGAGACCAGGCATTGCTAAAGTAGTAAAGAGTTTATAAATCCAGAGGAGGATGTAATGGAGCTTGAGGACAGGGAAAAGAAATATCGGATAAGTGATATAGCAAGAGAACTGCAGGTAAGCCCGCAGGAAGTATTACTTTTTGTCAAGCAGGAAGGAGTCAGGGTGGCCTCTACATCCTCTATGGTGAGTGAAGAGATACACAGTTTGATTTTTGGCCATTTCAGTGTTGAAAAGAAAATGGTCGATGAGACTAAAAAAATAAGGGCAGAGAAGGAGAGACGCTTGTCGAGGCTGGAAGAACAGTCAAGGAAAACCTATGAAAAAGAGCAGCATCTCAGTGAAACTCTCAGTCCTCCACCAGTCACTGTAACTCCGGTAACGCCGGTAACTCTTGCAACTCCGCCAGTCCCTGCAGCTCCGTCAGTCTCGGTAGTTTCTCCAACTCTTGTGTCTTCCCCGGCTCCAGCACCGGTTGTCCGTGAAGATAAAACAGATGTTGTTTCTGACGTAGTCACAGGGGATCTTCCAGAATCTCCGTTACAGCAGGAAATCCCTTCTGAGGAATCTCCAGAGTTACCCGAGTCACCTGAACCACCTGAGCTTCTTGCAGAACCGGAAGTGCCTGAGATTATAGAAATAGTCGAATTAGAGCAAATAAAAGAGGAACCTTCGGTTAACGAACATCTGGTTTCTTTTGATGCTCCTCAGATGATGGGTGGCCTTACGGTACTTGGAACCCTTGATATGCAAGCTGGCAGGAATAAAAAAAACCGGAAAAAGAATTTTCAGGAGCAGGCTGATGCGTTGAAAGACGAGTTTGAAACAAAGCTTCCAGAACAACCCCATGAAGAAGAGAAAGTGGTTGCTGCAAAGAAGCCGGTCAAAGCTATTGTTGAAGCGAAGCCAAAGCCTTTAGTTGCAGAGAGTTCTTCGATCAAAAAGAAAAAAGGAAAGAAGAAAAAGAAGCCGGAAGTTGATGACAAGGTAATCGCTGCGAATATTCAAAAAACGATCAGTGTTATTGATGATCGCAGTGGGACTGGTTCGCGTCAGAAATTCCGCAAAATGCGCCGAAATGAGCGTGAGCGTGAACATGAGGAAGATGAGGCGTTTCGTGAATCGCAGCGGATGATTGTCAGGGTTACCGAGTATGCTTCACCGCATGAGCTGGCGGAGCTTATGGGAATTACGGCAAAGGATATTATCCAGAAGTGTTTTGCCCTTGGCAAATTTGTAACAATCAATCAGCGGCTTGACAAAGAGTCAATTGAGCTGATTGCTCTTGAATTCGGCTTTGAAGCAGAGTTTATTTCAGAAATTGAGGCTACGGCTGTTGTTGTGACTGAAGATGACGAATCTGATTTACAGACTCGCCCGCCGGTAGTCACTATCATGGGCCATGTTGATCATGGCAAGACCTCTCTGCTTGATCATATTCGAAACAGCAAAGTTGTTGCTGGTGAGTCTGGTGGTATTACCCAGCATATTGGCGCTTACGAAGTCACTGTGGATGGTAACAGAAAAATCACTTTCCTTGATACACCTGGCCATGAAGCATTTACTGCTATGCGGGCAAGGGGTGCACAAGTGACCGATATTGTTATTCTTGTTGTTGCGGCTGATGATAGTGTTATGCCCCAGACTATTGAGGCAATCAATCATGCCAAGGCGGCCGGTGTTCCTATTGTTGTTGCTCTTAATAAAATTGACAAGGTGGAAGCTAATCCCGAGAAGATAAAAACTCAGTTGTCCGAAGCGGGAGTTCTTGTTGAAGAGTGGGGTGGTGTTTATCAGTGCCAGGAGATCTCTGCAAAGAAGGGTATCGGCATTGCTGAACTCATGGAAAAAGTGTTGACCGAAGCTGAAATGCGGGAGCTGAAAGGCAATTATTCAAGGGATATACCAGCAAGCGGCATTATTGTAGAATCAGAGCTTGACAAAGGAAAGGGTGTTATTTCCACAGTTCTTGTGCAACGTGGAATTCTCAAAGTGGGTGATCCTTTTGTTGCAGGCAATACCATGGGCAAGGTTCGTGCTCTTATGGATGAAAGAGGGAAGAGAATTCTTGTTGCCAATCCTTCTCAGCCGGTCAGAGTGCTTGGGTTTGAGGATCTTCCGCAATCAGGAGATGCGCTGACCGTTATGGTGACCGACAGGGAGGCACGCGACTTGGCGCAGAAACGTCAGGTTATCCGTCGGGAGCATGATTTCCGCCGCAGCACCCGTGTCAAGCTTGACAGTATTGCCCGCCAGATCAAGGAAGGGCTGATGAAAGAGCTGAGCGTCATTATCAAGGCGGATACCGATGGCTCTATTCAGGCGCTGGCAGATGGATTGATGAAAATTCAGAATGATGAGGTCAAGGTACAGATCATTCACCAGGGTGTCGGGCAGATTACTGAAACTGACGTTTTGCTTGCTGCGGCTTCCGATGCCATTATTATCGGCTTCAGGGTGCGTCCGAATGTCAATGCAAAAAAACTTGCAGAAAAGGAAGATCTTGACGTACGCTTTTACAGTGTCATTTATCATGTTCTTGAAGATGTAGAAAAAGCGCTCGAAGGAATGCTCTCTCCTGAACTTCATGAAGAGAGTCTTGGTTCTCTTGAGATCCGCCAGATTTTTAAAGTGCCGAAAATTGGCAATGTCGGCGGATGTTATGTGCTGGAGGGTAAGCTTTTCCGGGATTCCAAAGTCCGTCTGCTTCGTGACGGTGTTCAGATCTATGAAGGCCAGCTTGCAGCGCTGAGGCGCTTCAAGGACGATGTCAAGGAGGTTGATGCAGGCTATGAGTGTGGTATGAGCCTGAAGAACTATGATGATATCAAGGTTGGCGACATTGTCGAGGCTTATAAAATCGTTGAGAAAAAACGTAAACTTTGAACAGCTTATTGTTGACACATGTCGATACGTACTGAGAGAGTTGCATCATTGCTGCAGCAGGAACTGGGCGCAATTCTTCAAAAGGAACTTTCCCGCAGCGGTCCGATTATTACCGTTGTCGATGTCAAGGTTACGGTAGACCTAAGCATCGCAAGGATTTATGTTTCTATTATTGGTACGCTTAAAGAACAGGCCACAGCAATGGCCGAATTGAAGGATAAAACAAAAAGTATCAGAAAAATTCTTTCATCGAGAATTCGTCACCAGTTCAGGCGTATTCCTGAACTCGAATTTCATGAGGATCACCTCTATGAGCGTGCAAACAGGATTGAGCAGCTTTTGAATGAGGTGAGAAAAGGTTCGATTGAACCCGATTAACAGAGCGCTTTTTTTTTAAACAGTTTGCATGGATGAACAGCGTGACAGGGAACAGCTTCTTGATGAAGGCGATTTTCTCCTGATTGACAAGCCTCTTGACTGGACGTCATTCGATGTCGTGGCAAAAATCAGGAATACCTATAAGCAGAGTGGGTTAAAGCGCAAAGTGGGCCATTGCGGAACGCTTGATCCTAAAGCAACAGGATTGCTTATTCTTGCTACTGGCCGGAAAACAAAAGAAATTGCCAGCCTTGAAGTGCTTGACAAGGTCTATGACGGAGCTATCAAGCTCGGCGTTATGACGGAAAGCCACGATAGTGAAACTTCTGAATACGGTCACTGCAGTACAGCTCATCTGACAGAGAATACAATCCGTTCAGTTGCTGCCGGATTTGTCGGGATGCACCAGCAGCAGCCTCCGATGCATTCTGCAGCATGGCATAATGGAAAACGGCTCT
This sequence comes from uncultured Chlorobiaceae bacterium, assembly GCA_903836465.1. Taxonomy (GTDB): domain Bacteria; phylum Bacteroidota; class Chlorobiia; order Chlorobiales; family Chlorobiaceae; genus Chlorobium. Next base: position 21,228 of record CAILRB010000064.1, on the reverse strand, counting down.
ACGAACATGCGCGCAAGGGAGTGGTGATTGAGGAACGAAAAGCAAAAGAGATCGTTATTCATCGCTTTGAGATTACTCATATTGAACTTCCGATGGTTTATTTTATTCTGCATGTTTCAAAGGGAGCTTATATCAGGGTTATAGCGCATGAGCTTGGAACGGCTCTTGGTGTCGGAGGCTATCTGGCATCTCTCAGGAGGGTTTCCATAGGTACATGGCAACTCCGTTCATCAAGGACAGTATCCGATACCATTGAAGTCATTTTGCAGCAGGCATCAAGTGCATCTCCGGGTGACGGAAGATAAAAGGAAAAGTATGCGTATTGTTGAATATGATAATAACCATGTCTACAGCTACGGTTCTCTCGTACCGCTTGAGTTTTTGCCGATTCCCTCAGTAGTGACCGTAGGTTCATACGACGGTGTCCATAAAGGGCACAGGATGATTATAGCAAGGATGGTTGCTGTTGCAGAAAGCCGCCGTTTGAGAAGTGTTGTTGTTACCTTTGAGCCGCATCCAAGAAGGGTTCTCAAAGAAGCGGGTTCCGCTTCACTTGGGCTGTTGACCACACTTGATGAAAAAATTGATCTTCTTGCCGGGGAAGGCGTTGATCTTCTTTTTCTTGTGCGTTTTACCGCTGATTTTGCTTCACGAAGTTCGGACGATTTTATCAGAAATGTTCTGGTCGGACTGCTTGGCGCACAAAGCGTTATTGTTGGGTATGACCATGCGTTTGGTCGCGACAGGAGTGGGGGCTGCCATACGCTTGAAACTCTTGGACGTGAGCTTGATTTTAATGTAGAGGTTATCGACGAGGTGCTGATTGGTGATGAACATTTTTCAAGTACACGGATAAGAACTTTACTTGAAAGCGGCAAGATTGAGGAGGCAAATGAATTTCTCGGGTCTCCCTATTTACTTACCGGCACCGTTGTTCATGGTGACAAGCGCGGACGGGATATTGGATTTCCAACAGTGAACATGAGGTTGTCCGATTCAAATAAACTGCTGCCTCGCGCGGGGGTTTATCTGGCTCAAACGGAAATCAATGGCGTTTCCTTTCTTGCTATGATGAATATTGGCGTTCGGCCAACGGTCTCTACCGAAGGGATTAAGACAGTTGAGGCGCACCTTATAGGCTATAGTGGTACTCTTTATGGGTCTCTTGTCAGGTTCAGTCTGCTCAAATTTATCAGGGAGGAAAAGAAATTTTCGACTCTTGAAGAGCTGAAAATCCAGCTTGAAAAAGATAAAAAAACGGTAGAGATGTATTGCTAATAATATTATATTCAAGGTCAACCGATTTAACATAACAAACGAAGAGATATGAGCCTGACAAAAGAATTTAAAGCGGAAGTTATCAAGCAGTTTGGCGCTTCAGAAAAGAATACGGGAAAGTCCGAGGTGCAGGTTGCATTGTACACCCGCAGAATCAGTGATCTTACCGGCCATTTACAGTTGCACCAGAAGGATAAGCATTCCCGTCGTGGATTACTTATGCTGGTTGCAAAACGTAAAAAAATGTTGAATTACATTAAAAACGTTGATATTGATCGTTATCGCAAGGTGATTGGAGAACTTGATCTTCGTAAATAAGAGGAGTCAATCCGAGTTTTTATTGCCTGATTTCTGCAGGGTTACGCCCTGCAGGTTATCTTTTTAACAAAGAATGCACCAGGGGAAAAACTATGTTGGAAAGTATGACCGGATATGGCAGCGCAGAGTCAGTCGGAAGTGGTGTGAGGACTTTAGTAGAGTTGCGCTCAGTGAACAACCGGTTCGCAGAAATCAGTGTCAAACTTCCCCGTCAGCTACTCTCTTTTGAACTCGAAGTGAGGGAACTGATCCGCGCCCATTTTCAGCGGGGGAAAATTTCTGCGTTTATTCAGATTCAGGTTGGCGAAGAGCAGTCTATCTCTTTAAGCGTCAATGCCGCGAAAGTAAAAGCCTATAAAGAGTTGCTTGACACCCTCAAGAGGGAATCTTCTCTTGATACCCCTATTCTTCTTGAGCATATCCTCAGGTTTCCTGATATATTTGATAATGGAACGTCATCACTTGACAATGTCGATCAGCTTTGGCCATTGGTCAAAACTCTTTTGCAAGAAGCGATTGTTCGTCTTAAGGCAATGCGACAGAGAGAAGGCGAGGAACTTTCAGTTGATTTTAGTAAAAGAATTGCTGAAATAGAGTGTACCCTTGGACTCATCACTACTCTTGCGTCTGATAATCTTGAAGCGGTAAGAAAAAGACTTGCAGCTAAAGTGGAGGCTATTGCAGGCAGGGATTTGACCTATAGCCGGGATCGTCTTGAAATGGAACTGATTCTTGCGGCCGATAAGCTTGATATTACGGAGGAGTTGACGCGGTTTGCCAGTCATAACAAGTTTTTTCTTGAAGAGTTAAGCAATGATGAAAGCGGTACCGGCAGAAAACTGAATTTTCTGCTTCAGGAACAGTTGCGCGAAGCAAACACGATTGCTTCAAAATCCCAGAATGCAGATATTTCCCAGAAGATTGTTCAGATCAAGGAAGATCTTGAGAAAATAAGGGAACAACTGCAAAATATAGAGTAATTCCATGGTTGAAGAGAGGCAGCAGCAGGGAAAACTGGTTGTTTTTTCAGCTCCATCAGGCACGGGAAAGTCGACCATAGCGAAAATGGTGCTTGAACGTCTGCAAAATATCAGATTTTCTGTATCAGCTACTACCCGGTCGAAAAGGGCTGGAGAGCAAGATGGTGTAAACTATTATTTTCTCGACAGAGAGGATTTTGAAACAAAAATCCTCACAGGCGGCTTTATCGAACATGAGTTTTTTTTTGGAAACTATTACGGTACACTGCTTGATAAAACATATAATGTTATTGACTCAGGCACCAATATTTTGCTTGATCTTGATGTGAAAGGCGCGCTCAACGTGAAAAAGCTTTTTCCTGAAACTTCTTTATTGCTGTTTATAGAACCGCCGAGCATGGAGGCTTTAAAAGAGAGACTTAAAGGCAGGGAGAGTGAAGACGAAGATACTCTCAACGAGCGTCTTGAGCGGGCCCGATTGGAGTTGGGATATGCAGATCAGTTTGATGAGGTGGTAGTCAACGATAAACTTGACGAGGCGGTTATCAGGGTGACGTCAATAATCAGCAAATTTCTTTCAAACACGTAAAATAAAGTGCAATGTCGGTTAAACCAGTTGACCTGAATAAATTAAGAAGTGCGCATTCGAATTTGTATGAAACGGTGGTTGCCATTTCAAAAAAAGCAAAAAGATTACATGATGAAGAGCGGGCAGAGCTTGAAGACAAGCTTCTTCCCTACAAGGAGATGATCCGCAATCCCAGCAGCGAATCTGAATCGGACAAAATTTTTCCGGAACAGATCGCGATAAGTCTTGAATTTGAAGTTCGTGAAAAGTCTTCACACAAGGCAGTTGCCGAGTATTTTGAGCATAAATACGATTATACGCTGGAGAAACCAGTAGAAAAAAAGGTTGTTCAAACAGAAGAAGATGATGAAACTGACGGGGATTAACCAGATTACCCTTCGCGTTAATGACCTGCGAATAGCCGAAGAATTTTATAGTGATATTCTTGGCATCAAAATTGACCACCGGGTTGGAGCAAATATTTCCTTTCTTCGTCTCAATTCGGATATGCTGGTTCTTGTGAAAGCTGAAACACCAGGATCTCCTGAGGCAAGGGATATCAGGGTTGATCATTTTGGTTTCAGGCTTGCTTCAGATGCTGAAGTAGACGCTGCCGCACGCTACCTTGATAATAAGGGAGTCCATATTGTTACCCAACCAGCTCATCGTCGGGAAGGCAGGGCTTTTTTTGTCATGGATCCTGACGGCAATCTTGTGGAGTTTTATTCCATGCATGAAACGGGCCTACAGCAAGACAGTGCAGATATAGATATTTCAACTCCCGGTTCTTTCGATATTGGCAGCCGACAGAAAACAGTAGAAGCAACTGAAACAAAAAAAACTCGCCGTTCCAGAAAATAGCTCTGAATTCTTCAGTTGGGGTACCTACGGCTCGCTATTAGCAGCCGTTCAGCTTCCACAAGTTGTTCCGGGGTGTTAATGCCGAGAATCTCGTCTGGATTGTCGGTTTTGAAAGCGCAAACCTTTTGGCCGCACTCAAAGCAGATACCGAAAACGTCAGTCAGATAGTACTCTTGTTGAGCGTTGTTGGTGTTGATCTGTCCAAGAGCCTCGAAAAGCATGCGCTTGTCGAACACGTAAACACCGGAATTGATCTCCCTGACGACAAGTTCCTGTTCGGAAGCATCTTTTTGTTCCACAATTTTCAGGACATGGTCACTGTTGAGCTCTCGAATAACTCTTCCGTATCCTGTTGGATCATTAAGTTCTGCAGTGAGGACTGTAGCAGCAGCATGGCTGGAACGGTGAAATGCTATCAGTTTCTGTAGTGTCTCAGCATTGACCAATGGAGCGTCTCCAGACAGAATAAGCACCTCTCCGTTAAAATCATTGAGCAGCGATTCAGTCTGCATGACGGCATGGCCGGTTCCAAGCTGTGGCTCCTGAAGTGCGGCAATTATTCTGTATCGGGCAGTGGCCTTCTTGACAAGCTCAGCCTGATGTCCAACAATTAACACAATTTTTTCAGGGTCAAGAGAGAGGGCTGTATCGAGAACATATTCGACAAGAGGACGTCCGTTTGCTCTATGAAGCACCTTTGGGAGGTCTGACTTCATTCGAGTGCCTTTTCCTGCGGCCATGATAATTACTGCAAGTGCCATTGATTTCTTTGATATTCTGTGAAGGGCATCAGAAAGTATTATGATAACGGCTCATCTGCCTCGCCTACATGGTGTCTGCTTTTTGGATTGTTTTCTCTGTCGACAATAAGAACCATCGGCTTAAAGTTTCGCGCCTCAGTAACATCCATGACAGCAAAGGTCATGATAATGATCTCATCACCAACCAGAGCGCATCGTGCGGCAGCTCCGTTGAGCTGAATTTCCCGGGAGCCATGGGCCCCTTTGATAATGTACGTTTCAAATCGCTCACCGTTATTGTTGTTGACCACAAGAACTTTCTCGTTAGGAATCATATCGACCATGTCAAGAAGCTCACTGTCAATGGTTATGCTTCCTTCATATTCGAGATCACCGCTTGTCACTATAGCGTTATGGATTTTTGATTTTAAAACGTGTAATTTCATGAATGGTTTTTAATAGAATAGCTGTATTTGATTGTATTAAAGCAACTTATACAGAGACTTTGCTTAGTTAAAAAGCGTAAACTTTACAAAAACTTTACAAATCTCTTCAAAATCTCTTTTATTGCCTACTTTCGACACTTTAGAAACATGTCGGGAATTTAAGAATAAAGAGGGAAAAGTAGATAATATTCCTTTGCTGAAACGTCAATATATTATTTGTTTTTTTGAGAGACTAAATAACCTACACGGCACCAACCCGGCCCGGCTCCGTCTGATCTGCCTAAAGGTTGAAAATTCAGCCCTCTGTTTTTGATAGTCCAGTTGTCCAGCTCCTATAGTAGTCTGGACTTCTGGACTAACTTTTTCAACCCTCTGTTTATTGAGCTGTCCGCCTGATCTGCATGAGAGCGTAATTTTGTGCCGTCACCACTGGCAACCGTGCCGCCGGTGGATAGCGTTTTAGCTCGAATAACACCATTATGTTGATGAATTTATCTGAATATCAAATGCTTCAATCGGCTCAAAATTATGCAAAGTAACAAGACGATTGCCGATATGGTTTCAATATCAATAGAATGGCCTCAAATTCCTTCCATACAAGGCTTTTTCCGAGAATTGTTGAATGTGTTGATGAACTTGGATGGTGCCATTATGGAGCGTTAAAACAATTCTTGCATGAAACAAAAAATCCTGACTTTATAAGGCTCTTTTAATTCGTTGTTTCTTCGCTTTTGTGATGTCACCGCGCTTGCCAGTCTTATCAGTGTATCCCGCAGTGGGGTTATTTGCAGGCTCAGGTGAGGAAATTATACCTTCGGGGAGGGCACAGTATAGTACCTTATCACCCCACTGGCTGTTTATTTTGCCATACACCGGTCTACACTCAGGATTCTTTCACATAATGTGCTTGGAATAACACTGAAGTTTCTGTTTTGGAGTGGAGTTGGGTTTGTTTAAGCGTCTGACGGGTGCAAATGTGTAGATTTCCACAAATAGGCTTCATTTAATGGTCGCCATCTGTTAGTTCGCATATCATTCGAGATCAGGAGTGATGGCTCGAAGTCCTTTGCGACTTCAAGGAGCGTGAAATGTTGTTCCCTGTATACTCTATCGTTCGTTCGATAGGACTGTTAGTAGGTTATCCCAGAAGCTTTGAAATTGACCTGAATGTTTTGTAAAATAGTAAGTTATTGAAGTAAAAAACAAACAGGGTATTACCGAATTAGCTTAAGCTAAGCCAAATCTGCTGGATACGGGTTTCTGATTCAGAAACTTACAGAAGCGGGGGGTAATAAAACCGGCACTGAGGGTAAAATGAAGGAAGAGAGTTACTCATACAGTCTGTGGAACAACCAATCCGTTTGTACCTGAACAGTGATAATAGAACTCAAACATCTCACTTTTGGCTTTGTTCCTGAAAAGCAAATCCTCAAAGACCTCTCATTGTCGCTGGAGGAAAAGAAGATTTATGCCTTGATGGGTGGCAATGGCGCGGGGAAAACAACGCTGTTCAATCTGATTACCGGCTTCATGAAGCCACAAAACGGAGAGATTTTGTTCGAGGGAAAGAATCTGACACACCAACAGCCATACACCATCAACAGGCAAGGCATTGGCAGAACCTTTCAGGATTTGCGGCTCATTACAAAACTGACGGTAAAAGAGAATATTATCCTGGCAATGCAGCACAATCCAACGGATAATTGGCTCCATGCCATGCTGCCTGGACAGTTTTACCGTTCTGCAAATAAGCAGTTAGGTCAAATAGCGGATGATATTACTAAAGAGTATTACCTCAATGATGTGAAGAATTCGTTGGCTGGTGAAATCTCCTACGGACAGCAAAAGCTGTTGACGCTCGCCTGCTGTGTTGCCAACGGCGCAAAGCTGCTGCTACTTGATGAAGCTGTAGCAGGAATCCAGCCAGAGTATCGTAATAAAATTGCCAAGCTTATTCTTACCTTGAAACAGCAGGGCAAAACCATTTTGCTGATTGAGCACAACACCGATTTTATTGCCGATGTTGCCGACACGATTTTCTTTTTGCATGAAGGAACCCTTTCCACCTTTGAGACTATGGATGCGCTTCGGCAAGACAAGCAGGTAATGGCGGCATACCTATGAGAATGCTATGCTGAAAGTTGAAAACCTGTCAACAGGCTATGGCAAAAAGCAGGTGCTTTTTAATGTTTCTTTGGAAGTGAACAAAGGCGATATTGTTTTACTTGCGGGCAACAACGGCAGCGGGAAGTCAACCTTGCTGAAAGCCATTTACGGAATGTTGCCTCAGTGGGATAATGGGCAGGTATGGTTTGATGGAGAGAACATAACCGGCAAGCCAACTGCGGCATTATTGAAAAAAGGGTTGCTTTACATTCCGCAAAAGAATAATCTCTTTGAAGAGCTGACGGTGAAAGAGAATCTGGAGATGGCAGGTTTGATGCTTGATAATAAGCTGTTGCGACAGAGAATAGAGGATACGCTATCCGTTTTTAAGACACTGGAGCCCAATCGTAAGCGAACGCCAATGACGCTTAGCGGTGGTGAGCGCCAATTGCTTACGTTGGCAATGGCAACATTACATCAGCCTAAGATGATTTTAATTGATGAGCCGTTTGCCGGATTATCGCCTCAGAATATTGATTTTATTGCTGGAAATTTGAAGTCACTAAATGAGCGGCTTGGAGTTACTTTACTTATTGTCGAGCATCGTGTGAAAGAGTGTTTAAATATTGCGAGTAGAGTGGTCGGGATGAAGCTGGGCAAGCTATTTATAGAATCAGCAGTGAAATCTGGTTTTAATATTAACGAATTAAATTCGATTTTTGTATAAATAAACATCAATAGATAATGAAAATTATAAAAATTAGTATTCTTATTTTGCTAATTATCTCAGTTTTTTTTGGTTGTAACTCAAATAGTCAGAAACAAAATAACAATATTATCATTGGTGCTATATTTTCATCAACAGGCGTTGCTGGCGATTATGGTAAAAAATCGATAGAAGGAATTCGCTTTGCTGTGGATGAAATTAATGCTGATGGAGGAATTAATGGTAAAAAAGTAGAGGTTATTTATGAAGATGCGAAATCAAACCCTAAAGATGCAATTTCAGCACTTAATAAGTTGATAAATATCAATAATGTTGCCATTATTTTAGGTGATGTTTATTCAAGCACGACTAAAGTGCTGATAGATAACTTGCCAAATCAAACTCTTCTTTTTGCGCCTGGTGCATCAAGTCCTCAACTGACAAATATAAAACCTAATTTTATTAGAAATTGGACTTCTGATAATTTTGATGGATATGCTATGGCATATATTATTTATAGTAGTGGTATTAGGGAGATAACCACTTTAACACAAAATAATGATTATACTATTTCATTAAATGAGGCTTTTATTTCGGAATTTAAAAAACAAAATGGCACGGTTTCTTCTAATATTTATTTTGACGGCGAATCAAGTGATTATAAGCTTTTAGTTCAAAAACTAAAAAGCAAAAACATTAAAGCAATATATCTAACAGCCCTTTCAAAAGAAATGGGCTTGATTTTAAAGCAATCCAAAGAGATAGGATATTTTCCTGAATGGTTTGCTAATTTAACAGTCAATTCTGATGATTGTAAGAAAATTGCGGGCACTGCAAGAAATGGCGTTGTTTTTTCTAAACCATATATTGATTTGAAGAATGTAAGCTTGTCTTCTAAAAAATTTGTTGCTGGTTATAAAAAAATCAATGGCATAGAGCCTGATGAAACTGTTTGTCATGCTTATGATGCTATGAATATTATTGCGTATGCTATTAGAAAAAAAGGGACTAATACAAATAGTCTGATTACATATATTAATGGAATAAAAAATTATGCAGGGTTATCAGGTGTTACTTCATTTGATGGCCATGGTGGTGTCTTAAAGCAGGTTGAAGTATTAAAAATATTGAATGATAGTTTGGTATTTATAAAAAAATTCTCATTTGATGATAATAAGTAGTACAAATAAAGACAAGTTATTGCATAACTATCAATATAATTTAGAGTATTACGATTATATTTATTCAGATCACCGGCAATATTCCAATCATTTACTGGACACTTTAACTCCTTTTTTTTTAAAACACCATATCAATGCTATTTTTGACGCTTGCTGTGGCAGTGGTAACGATATAGAACAACTTTATAAAAATGGTTTTTCTGTCAATGGTTCAGATATATGTGCCACAATGGTTGAATTTACAGTAAATCGCCTACGACCAAAAAATATCAATAAATCTTTATTTTTTACATGCAATGTTTTAGACCTTAGCAAATACTGCAACAATAAATATGATCTGATTTTGTTTAGGGGAAATACTTTAGGACATTTGACTTTTGAAGAGCAGAAAAAAGCTATTGATGAGCTTATTAAAATTACAAATCCTAATGGGTTAATATTAATAGACTTTAGAGATGGTGTTAAATATTTTAATTCAAAAAAAATCTATGAACAACGTGGAGTTGGAATAGATAATAAACGTAAAAATATATTTTTTTCTTTTTACAAAATGAGATTTCCTGTAAACATCAGAATGCCTTATACAGTAAAATCGTATTTGTTTCTTTTGAATTACAAAAAATTTAAATTTACAATTTATACCGAAGAGATAAAGGCTAACTTTGTATTAAAAGAAACCGTTGTTGGATATATATCTAAATTAAGGCTAAAGCATGACATTGTTACTTCTAAAGTAAGAGGTCTGCCGTATTTGGAATCAATCTTAATTTATAATAATGCTATTTAAATATGAAAAAAGAAGAAAATCATAAAGAATTATTCACTCAAGTACTATTTGAATTGCTTGATAAAAAACTAATAGATCATCCATATCAAGTGGCAATTGGAAAAGTAGATCTAATAAAAAGAATCGGTAATTATGAATATTTCTCCGCTGATGCTTTTCCTGTTCTTAATTATATGCACCCATTATTGGAAGATACTTATTTAGATACTTATAGAGAGTACTTACAAATGCTTGAGTCCGCAGAAAAAATAATTAATTCAAAGCATGGATACAAAAAACAACAAAAAATAGAACGAAATTATGATTTTTTAAAAACTATAGAATTTCCCAATAGTCTTTCAAGTAATTTTTTTCTTACATGTATAACTAACCATCAATCTCAAGAAGGAAGAGTCCTTTCGCTGGATATATTAAATTATTTAATTGAGGAAGACCCTGAAAAAAGATTATTATGTGATTTAGAGAAAGCTTTGTTTCTTTGGGGGGATAATCCTTATTATTTATGTGTTTTTTATAATTATATGGAATCTAATCCGGTTCAGATTTTTCATTTTATTGTTTTTTGCCTCCAAAAAAAAAGCGCAGCAATTGGGGAAATAGTTCAATCAGCAATCAGAAGATATAGTGATACAAAACTTCTTGAGGAATGTAAGGGACACTATGATGCCTATTCGGAAAAGCTAATGATTGATCATATAAATGCTCAGCTTTCTTCAAATATAACAACGAATAGTTTAAACGCTGTTAATAGAGATGATTGGCAAGATGCTCGTGATTTATTTAATACCATGATTACTTTAGATTCAAGTAAACGTTTTGGCTACGAAAAACTTAAAAAGCTCTACGATGTTTCAAAAACACAATTAGCTAATGGTTTTACTGATGAGATAAATAAATAAACAGACACATTGTGCGGTGTATATACTGGTTAAATTTTGTTAGGCTATTTGTATTAGCACTTATTAAGTATATATGGCATATTTTCTTTGATGTGAAAAGTTTTACAGACGAATGGGCATCATTCGTTAAAAAAGATATTTTGCAATATGATTATATTCGCAATGCCTTACTATCAATCACAACAAGTTATTTAATTACTATCCTTATAAAACTCGATGCTCTTGTGTCTATTGGGTTAATAGTTCCATTGCTTTTGTCATGGTCTTCACTGTTTATTGCCACATTGTTTTTTTTAAAAATATTTTTTGTATTAAAAAATTTTGATGAAGGATGGAGGACTACAAACCAGAAAGGAGATTTTGTAAAACTCAAATTGCAATATTCTCTTTCTAAAATTGAGTTATCTGATAGCGAAATAAATAAATATAGAAACAATAATCATGATTTAATTGAATTACAGTCAAGACGTTGGATTGATTTAATTAGGTTTGTTGTGTTGTTGCTTTTTGCAAGTCTTTTCCTGCTTGGATATTCTTCTTATCAGGGATTCTGGTTAAAAAAATCAGAAAGTGTTGTGAATAGTAAATTCAACAATATGGTTGTTATTAGAAATAAAATTGATAGTTTGAATTGGCAAATCAATTCTTACCGTTTAGATAACTATCGGCAATATGATTCTTTGCGTGCATCAATGCGAAGTTTAATAAAACAAAATAAAACTATTGGAATTCGAAAAAAAATAAGTGATAAATAATGCAATTGATTTTTAATATCATAGCTATATCTTTTTTAATATTATTAATTTCTTTATCAATAAATATTAAATATTCTTGTGTAAAATTTTTTGATTTATCTCATGCTGTGATAATTACTACCGCAACTTATTTGGCGTACTTATTCATAAGTAAATTATCAGTTTTTTATTTAGTTTCCTTTGCTTTAGCTATCATTGGCGCAATGCTTATAGGTATGCTTTGCGAATTGTTATTGTATCGTCCGATGCGCCAACGCAACTTACCACCATTAGCTTATTTAATAGCATCAATCGGGTTATACATCGTTTTACAAAATATCATTTCGCTTTACTTTGGTGACGATACAAAAGTCATTAACACAGCAGAAATAACCGTTGGCCATCAAATATTTGGTGCGTACATAACAACTGTTCAAATCATAACAATTTGTGTTTCTGTTATCTTATTTATTGGAGTCAACCTGTTTTTGCATTTCACCGCAACAGGTAAATCAATTCGTGCGGTTTCAAGCAATCCAGAACTCTGCAATATTTACGGCATTTCATCCAACAAAATCATTCTCATTGCTTTTGCACTTGGCTCCGCCTTAGCTGCAATTGCCGGAATCCTGTCAGCAATGGATACTAACATGACGCCAACATTTGGCTTTAATCTTTTGCTGTATGGCGTTGTTGCTATGATTATCGGAGGTGTTGGCAGCATAAGAGGGTTACTTGCAGGATCGTTCTTGGTAGCAACAGCACAGCACATGGCGGCATTTTACCTCGATACAAAATGGATGGATGCCGTTACCTATATTATTCTCATCCTGTTTTTGATCTGGAAGCCACTTGGCTTTAGCGGCAAACGGCTGAAAAAAGTGGAGGTGTAGCAGTGGAATATGTTTTGCATCTCTTCATTCTGATCTGCTTTTACACCATGCTTTCACAAAGCTTGAATCTCTCGGCGGGCTTTGCTGGACTCATCTCCTTAACCCATGCAGGATTCTACGGCATCGGCGCATATACAACAGCAATCTTTTCCACATACTACGGCTTTTCATTTTGGCCAAGTATTCCACTCGCAATGCTCATCAGTGGTTTTATAGCCTTTATTGTCTCTCTTATTGCGTTGCGGACAGTTGATGATTATTTCATCATTTGCACTCTCGGTATCCAGGTTATTCTTTTCTCCATTATGAATAACTGGATGGAGTTGACCAGAGGGCCGCTTGGTATTCCGGGTATTCCTTCCATTCAACTGTTCGGATTCAGCATCGAGAATAAAATCCCATTTCTAATATTTTCGCTTTTCTTTGTTGTTATCATTTGGTTTGTGTTGCGCAATATCACCCGATCAGGCTTTGGGAAAACATTGACAGCAATCAGCGAAGATGAAATCTACAGCCAAAGCATCGGCAAAAATGTTTATCTCTCCAAAACAGTCTCGTTCACGTTGAGCGCCATGTTGGCAGCCATTCCTGGTACGTTCTATGCTCATTACATCTCCTACATTGACCCGACCAGCTTCACCGTGAATGAATCTATTTTCGTTCTCTCCATCGTCATCATTGGCGGCCTTGGCAACCTCTCCGGCAGTTTCTTTGCTTCAGCATTTTTAGTTTTGCTGCCCGAAGCACTCCGCTTTGTCGGTATGCCCGACAACATAGCTGCGAACATGCGGCAAATTATCTACGGCGTAATTTTAGTCATGGTCATAATGACCGGAAAACATGGGGTGACAGAGTTATTGTTACCTGTTAGGGGGCGCTTCAGGAAACAGGAACAGCCTGAGTGCTCTGAATAACGCGGCTTAGCGCCCTATTTTTCCGGCTCGTGAGTAGACCCCCAATAGGGCACAAAAAGATTACTGGTTTTAAAAATCATGATATAGCCAATCAAGACTGTTGACATAAGTCCCAATAAACTTAATGCGTACACAATGCTAAATAATAGATATCTCATCCAGTTGAAGTGATTGGACATACTAAAAATATAGGCTGTCGATAAGTTAATCTGATCAGATGGCACAATTATCAAACCAAGTAACCCAAAAAAGATGACTATTGATGCCGTAGTAAAACTAATAATCATTCCACCAGAAAAGTATCGATAATATTCTGGCTCTGTCTTTTTATCCTGAAGGATGATAGAGAAAAATATGGCTATCAAACCAACAAATGTCGCATATACCGTCGTTATCGTAGAAAAGAATGAAATCAGCACATCTGACTTTACCATACCTATATCATAAGGATAGAGAACACACAAAAGTACTGCTGAAAAAAGAACAACTGCCACATGATATATATTTGGGACATCAAAGATTCTATCATGAGGAATTGTTAAAACCCATTTCGCAAACAGAACTCCAAAACCAAGTAACCAAACTGGCTGATTAAAGCACCAAACCGCGACGAGTAGCACAATCATCCTCAAGGGTTTTAATAACAAATCATTTATATTATGCCCATTTTTTGAAGTCACATAAGCGTTCTTATGCTTTATTTGGATACTAACTCTTATTGCAAGAATGAGGATATAAGTAATCAAAAGAAAAGCAAAAAAAACTGCATGGAAGACAACCAAGAACACCATCATGCAGAGTATATATCCAAGATTTTGCAGCAATGCCTGAAAAACAATGCGTCCACATGATTGGTTTTCATGGCGATGAGCTGTAGAAAACAAATCACTGAGTCCAAACTCCTGTTGAAAGAAAAGTTTTGGCAAATTCTTCAAAACGAGTCCGCCTCTGAATATCAGTCTTGGCATGTCGGAAAACATAAATAAAAGCCAAGCTATTTTACTCCAATCCTCAAGCTGCATAACTGATTCTTACAATGATAATAGGGTAGTCTTCATAGGCTATAATATACCAAATGCGGCTTTTGTTTACGGTATTATCAGGGGTCGCTTCACAAAACGGAAAAAATACCTTGTTAAGGAAACGGTAACGGCCTGATCGCTCTGAAATGCTCCTATTTACCCATAAATCGGTTGCGCCATAAATACATAATCGCCGGTCAGGTTGATGTGCTCCCATCCTAAAGGCGAGAGGTTTCGTAAGAGATGCTGATCCACGTGCCAGTCACCTTTTCTTGTTGCTTATTGCGGGATATCCTGATTTAAAGTTATTCGCAGGACAGTGGCTCGCGATATGCCAAAACTTCGGGAGAGGGCACTGACCGACTGGCCGCTCTTACTCATCTCAATGATCTGTGAGCGCTGCTGCTCTGTTGTTTTGAGTGGTCGGCCCAATGTTTTGCCCTGTTGCTTAGCCCTGGCCAACCCTGCTTGTGTCCTTTCAACCAAGATATCCCGTTCCATCTCGGCTACTGCTGCCAACATGGTAAGCATGAGTTTTCCTGCCGTTGAAGTGAGGTCAAGTTGACCAAGCTGGATCACGAATACTTTAATCTCCCGTTCTGCAAGAGTTTTCATGGTGGAGAGAACATCTTGGGCATCACGGCCAAGCCGGTCAAGTTTTGAGACAATCAAGGTTTCTCCGTTTCTGATCTGACCAAGCAGAGCACTGAACTGTGGCCGCTGAGAGGCATGGGAGCTTCCGCTTACTCCTTCATCATTAAACCAGTAGTCAACCTTGAAGCCTGCACGCTCAATTTCAAGACGCTGATTGTACGTTGTCTGGTCTTTTGTGCTTACCCGTCCATACGCAAAGGTTGCCATCCTGTTTTCCGTTTGATTTATTTGGCAAAACTGTTCGATAACGTATCAAATATATATGAACATGTCCATATATAAAAAGGCTATTTTATGAACATTGATTCGGGCGGGTTTTTGAGCTGTTCATAAACGGTCGTTTACGAACAGCTAATGTGTCAGGGAAGAAGTGAGTTGGGCTCGATGGTTCATTTGCTGTTTACTTTGCTCAATTCATTTATGCAATATATCCGTATATTTGACATTTATAATCAAAGGAGCACCAACGATGTCTATGACCGTCGAAATTAAAAACAACAAGCTCTGTATCGAAATCGACCTTGAGAAGCCCACGCCTTCTGCATCAGGAAAAACTCTCGTCGTCGCCAGCACGCATGGGAACACTGTCACTAACGCAGAGGTTAACGGTAAACCTATAACCATAGGGCTGAACGCTTATATTAAGCCTTGATCACTATCTTGCCTTATGAAGCAGCTTGCTCAACTGTTGTCGCCCGATATGCCAAACCGAAGTACTTGAACAAGGTTCTAAAGGAGAGGCAAGAACCACCGTTGAGCTGATTGTACAACTTCGGGTGATGGCCAGTAATGCCCCTACTATAGATTAGTCCCTAAAAGATAATGTATTTTGATGACAGGAATATACCGATGCCCAACACAAGCCATAGCAAAGAGAATCGGAGTCCCCAGTGGAGTCGATTTAGTTTTACATCTCTGATGTACGCCAACTTCATTTGCTCAAACACAAGTTCCGTTTCAATTTCTGTTTCATTAGCAGGAAGTTGTGCTGCAAACAATTGAAGATCTTTGGATGCTTTGATAATATTTCGATTGAGAAATACATCCACTATACCCAATGTGTAGAGCCCTCCGGCATAAAATATACCCCTACAGTTGCTTGTGTTAATTATGTGCTGATCTGGATTATCGATGCCACCAATTGCACGCACTAACGCCAGCAACGCCAGCAACCATGACAGAAGAAATAAAACAACTACACCACAGAAAAGCCATCGAGGTGATTGAACTCCAAAATGATTTAAGTGAGAAAAAATGCGGTTAATATTCGGTAAGGGTGCCAGAATACCAACAAGAAGAGCTGCCACTTTTACGTCAATTGCGCGTATCGTTGTTTGAGTGTCTAAAATTGCCGCAGAAATGAAATCTAATTTATCAAGCATTTTTTATCACCCAATCATTCATCATAATATTTATCACATTTCCATGATAACATTGTCGATTTTGATTCCATTCTAAAAAGGCTTTATACTCCTCTTTAAGATTGCAGTACAAAACTTCAGAGACCATCAGTTCTTTGTCTGTCCAGATTTTATTTCCATTAGAGCTTAAGTTAGCTGCTGATCCTACTACTTTTCCAATCCAAACAACCTCATTAATACTGCTTCCTTTATAGCCTGCTTTGATATAAAGTGACTTCCCATAATCCATACCAATTCCAACCACAATGGTCGAATATCCTTTCTTTGATAGCTTGATGTTAATTATGTCTACAAGGGAAGAAAGTTGTGCCGCCGTCTCGAAAACAGAGTCTACTTCACTTTTCAAATTTGTATTGAAAACAGCCCAAACACCGTCTCCTTCAATGAAAATTTCATTTACAGTTGTATTGTTTTTCAACACAGCCACCACCTCAGAGATATATGCACGGTAAATCTTAGCCATTACCGGATGGGTATGTTTTTCGCTTAACGATTTTGATCCTCGAATATCAATGAAAAGAACAGTTACATCGACATAGTAGCCATTTAAGAACGTCAACTTGTCTCTTGAGGGGATGCCCTTGTGATCTTCGTAACAAGAATCCGAACCAGCAACTATTTCGGAAATGCGCTCAAGACTTTTTGTGTAATCGTAAGAAGAATAAGTGGCTTCCATATCGTATAGATGCTTGATGAGATAGCAGGGATATTTAGTATAACCAACAACTACTTTTGTAATAGCGTCACAGTTTTTTCTGTAAAAAGAGCGAATTTCTATCAAGAATGCCTATCATGGTAAGAAGGGAGTATATCCCCTATAACCAATCTCAAGAATTTGGTGCGGGATCGCCGCTCGACTGCAAACTATGAAGGTAATTCGTTGCGCGTTGAGCATGTGACGAGGCCGTAAAAATCGCACTCTTGTCGTTCTTCAATGCCTGCACCCATGAGTTAATACGGCAGTTTTCTCTCATCTGGTGGAGGCAATTGTTGATACTGAGCTTATTTTTTTTTCTTTGGCGGTGTTTGCTTTGGAGGTGTTTTTATGGTTTCAACAATAGAGCCTTTTTTGTCTTTTTGAGCATCTTTTACTGGCTTGAATTTCCCTGTTTCTGCATCTCTGCCAATTTTCTTGGTAGGCATGTTAATTACTCCTTATGGTTATGTGTATCCTGAAATACAAAATTAATTCATACTGTGCGTAAATCTACCGATTAGTAAGTACTATAGCAAGTTTGACTGCTTATTCCAACTATATTACTCTGTTAAGACCGATCAAGACTTACGGCAATGAAATTTATAAGTATGGATTGACTGGTAGTAAAACAATTAAGAACAGTGGTTATTGCAAGGCTTCCGTGATTCTGTTGCGGAAGGTTTTCAGCAAGACGAGAATCTATTGCCAAATCACTCTTTTAACCCTTCACTGTTATAATATCACTCCACCTCGTCGTATAGTATGGTGAAAGCCTTTCCTGATTCGGTTTCCAGCCCTCAATATTTTCAGAAGCAAGTCTCACCGCGCCGCGCCCATAGCGTTCGTTAATTCCATCCATGACCTGCATCAATCATCGAACTACCCTTCACCCGTGCATAAAAGGTGGCAGCCGGATGTTTGACCAGTTCCTTGTTCAGGTCAAGGGCAAGCTCCACATAATCTTCGGCAGGGGAAGGAAACCCAGCCGAAACCCCCGTCCCAAACAGTGGCAGCTCCAGAGAAGTCGCCAGATCCGCCGTGTAGAAGTCAAGTACGGGATCGGAATGTATTCTGGAAAGTCTCATGAATGAATGAGCATGATCGTTGTGAGTTGTTCCTGTAGGTATCTGCTATAGTTGCGCAAGAACATCATGATGGAAACACATCAAACTGACGGTTAATTATGTGTGACTATCCCTCTATAAAAAAAAGACCGCTTCCAGAAAAGTTCAATTTCAAACTTTCTGGTTTCAACTGCGGTCTCGTATGCCTTCATGAGCATTTGAAATTGTCGATCACTTAGGTCATTACAAATTTTATCGATCGTAAAACTATCCGGTTCTTGAAGGATTTTATCAAAAGTCACAAGAATATTAGATAAATTTTTTCGCATCGAAAGTGATAGTTTTAAAAGACGTTAAACTCTTTTTCCAGAACAGCCCCTCACCTCAAAACTTTTGAAAAAACTCTTGTTGAAAAATCATCAGCACCCCAATGTTCTTGAGCAATCTCGTAAACCTGCTCCCATGATATATCCGGGTTAAAGCGTTTTAGTCCAAGCTTATACGCTTCAACGTCTGGTGGTTCATCAAATCCAAGGTCAGTATAGAGGATTTCAGTTTCAGCCCAAATCTTGCTTATGTTCATGGTTCTCCGCATCTGTGCCTCATCGAAAGACGAAGTGTACTTTGCCTCATAAATGAAGAGCTTATTCCCTGAGCATATAGCTAAATCAGGCTTCGCATTAAACATGCCTTGAAGACTGCCATATACTTTTCGATCTGCTTCACTTATGAGCTTTCCAGCTTCTTCGAGCTTATATTTGATTTGTTTCGGATGTGTTATTTTCGGGTCTCGAATCTTATCCGGTAAATCAGCGAATTTTATATAGGCATCAGCATCAACCTCTTCTTGAACTGCGATTTGCTTGCACAACTGGGACAGAAAATCTTGCGCCTTTGACTTCCGTACATGATAGGTGTCACGGATAAGTGCTACCTCGCAATAAATTCGGGGAGCACTTATGGCTTCCATGCCAAGGAACCTCCGAAGCGGCCCCCAATGTGGTTGATCTTCAAGTAAAAGTCTGAAGAGGTGTGCACATAAATCCCGTTCTTCACGGTTATAGTCAAAATATTTCATACTCTTTTTATTCATCTTTTTTTTCTGGCTCTGGTAGAGAAGAACGATACATGATGCGGCAAAAGGCAAGCGAGAATATTAAGAAGAGAACCACTGAAATTATAAAGGATTTGTCCAATGGAGATTGATTCAACAGTTTATATATCTCCATAGCTATAAGAAATAACCAGATAAATACTGTATAGTCACTCATAGCTATCGCAAGTCTGCTAACAGAAAATCTCTTTCCCTCAAAAAAACGGTAACGTATTTCCTTACGACCCAAGGCCGGAACAATATTTTTCCACCATTTCAAGTCGCTAACGATTTTTTTATCAGGCGAAACCTCTGCTGGCCCTGCGAACATAATTTTGCCAGTAACTCGTTTCTCGATGTCTTTGACTTTTGTTTCCCATGACTCATACCAAAATTTGTTACCTCGATTACTGAGTGACCAAGCGAAAGAGCATACCAACCCAAAGCAGGCTGCTATTACAGAGAGGTTAGATAAATCCTGATGAAGCTTACCATACGCAGCAAAAGTAACAGCAATGAATCCCCAGAAAAATAAAGACCGCGTCCAAAAGAGCTGAAGTTCCAGTTTTCTGGCCTCAAGCGCTGTATTGAATGCGATCTCAGCTTTTCTATCATCCGTTAAATCATTACACATCTTTGTCATTAATTATAGGTGGCAGTAAAGTGGACCCCAGCCGGTAGACAAAAAGTGGCTGAGTTTAAGTTGGTAACCTGACCTATTCATGCAGCGGAAAGGCGCTGCCCCTCTTTTACCTTTAACTCTTCTGTCTGATTGTTCATCTTATTATACTTGTCAACTATTCTTGCTCCGCCTCCGTCAGCGGCTCGGTAAACCTTATCCGGTGTACTGTAGCCCAACGACTGATGCGGCCTCTCGACGTTAAACAATACAAAATATTCCTTTAATCCGCACTGTAATTCTGCTGCAGTGGAGTAACCTTTCAGATAAATATCCTCATGTTTGACACTCCTCCAGAGCCGTTCGACAAAGATGTTGTCCAGTGCCCTGCCACGTCCATCCATGCTGATACTGATGGATGGGTGCGCCGTGAGTGCTCCTATAAAGGCGGCACTTGTAAACTGGGCACCCTGATCAGTGTTGAAAATTTCCGGTGTCCCGTACTTCCGTAACGCTTCTTGTAGACAGTCAACACAAAAGGTGCTTTCCATCGAGTTCGATAACCTCCAGGAGAGTACTTTCCGAGAATACCAGTCAATGACTTCCACCAGATACATAAAGCCCTTTTGAAGCCGAATATAGGTAATGTCAGTCGACCAGACCTGATTGGGTCTAATGACATCAACTCCCCGCAACAGATAGGGGTAGATCTTGTTCTCTGGATGCGGCTTGCTGGTGTTGGGGCCCGGCGCCATACCGGCCAGCCCCAACATTTTCATAAGCCGCTGCACCCGTTTCCGGTTGATCTTGTAACCCTCGTTTCGCAGATAGTGCATGATTTTACGGCTGCCATAAAATGGATGCCTGGTGTACTCCTTATCGATCAGTTCAAGCAACAGCAACTCTCCTGCATCTGGAAACAAAACGATAGAAGGCAAATATACCGTCGAACGATTAACGGACGCAAGTATGCATTGCTTTGCCACCGGCAATGGCTCTTTGTCGCTAATCCAGCATCTACGCACACTCATAGGCACAGCCCAGACTTTTTTTTAAGCCAGTCAAGTTCAACCTTTAACCGGCCGATTTCAGTATAAAGTTTTTCTGGATCAGCAGACGGTTCAACTGGTTTTGGACCCCGTTTGGCATCAAACAAGCTCGATGCCTGTTCCTGCAGTTCTTTCTTCCACTTGCCGACCTGAACGGGGTGTACTCCAAATTCCTGACCGATTTCATTCAGCGTTTTG
>CAILRB010000063.1 GCA_903836465.1 uncultured Chlorobiaceae bacterium | reverse complement strand
CGAAAAGCCATAGTTGCCTCCTTTATGTATAGTTATTAATGTAACTATGTTTGAGGCAAAAAACAAGGGCTATTTTTACATAACCCTCATTATTTTATTGAATTGTAGCGGTCATGGCTACATTTTCTGCGGGAAATCAGGTTGCCATCCTGTAACAAATCCCAATCGGTCGAAAGTTCAAACTGATGAATCTCAGCCCAGGCCATCACAAGTTGTCGCTGCCTTTTGAGTAATGCGCCATCCATCATTAAAAAGATGCTGTTCAAGCGCTTTGTCATGATTATAAAATCTGCCGGATTTGTTGATCCGAAATAAATGCGCTCTCAGAACGCTCTCAATGTCGCCGATCTGTCAAATCCTAAACAATAATAATAAATCTTGTCGCAAAGTGTCGCACTCAGCTCTTGAACCAAAAAAAACATGCTCCTATGCCCAATCTCTTTCAGCATGGGCCAGCGGGAACGAACTTCATAAATTCCCGATAATAGCGCTCAACGGCGCTTTTCCATAAAGATGCAGGCAGAATAGCCAAGCCTCTTGCCCGGTACAGAGCAAGAGGCTTTGATCAACAAGAGGTGTGTGATTACTTTTTCGGGGTGATAGCTGATGTAACGGCAGTTGAAACGCCCTGAATGAGCTGAATGGCCGTGTTTGCCGTGGTGGTGACAATTGTTGCACAGAGATCAAGGCATGTCTGGACGACCGAAGTGGCTGTAGTAACGCCATTACCCAAGGTGTCAGCTATATTTTGAGCCAAAGTGCCGAACGCAATAAAGAGATCGGAAAAGACGCCGCTGTTTTCGTTTGCCATAGTTGTATGTGTGTTTAAATGAAAAGAAAAGTTGTATTTGCAAAAAACGGCAAGGATTCTTTCGTTGGTGTGACTTTTGAAAAGTTGTTGATCTTTCAATCATACAAATTTACTGTCAAATATAACAAAATGGATCGAAGAAATATGGTTTCAGCGTTTAAACAATTCTTCTATTCTGCTGCATAGTGCTCATCGAATTATAATCCCGATTCTGTAGTAATGTCATCTTCACCTGTTATGAGCGATGGGGTAGACTTGAAGAGTTCGATATTGACACGATGTTCGTCATCGAAGTGGTTGGTGTGCAGGTCGCAGAAGTAGTTATGGTAACCGGCAACCCAGGCGTACTTTGCCCAGATTTCAGGATTGGAGGTGTGTTCGGAAAGTTTTTTTTCAACAGCAATCTTGTGCTGCATAAATTCGTTGTAGAGCGGCCCAAGTTTGTCTTCTGCTATCAGTACCGATTCCAGATAGTTTAAAAACCACTGTCCGTCTGCATCTTTGAGAATATCCCGTACGTGGGGTGCGTTTACCGCCTGGGAATAGTATTTCAGGTGCCGTTCAACTGCGCGGACGGCTGAATCGGTGAAAATGATTCGAGGGTCACGTGCAAGAATGCTTTCACCTTTGTAGGCTTGAGCCAGTGCATCGCCAAAAACGACAACTTCATCAACGTAGGCTGGAGCCACTGATATGGCTCCTCTGACAAAGTAACCTCGAATCGCCATGTTGAATTGATATTCAGCAAGACGCGGAAAGGCTATACCGAACTCGGCCTGAGCATCTGAATGCACCGGCCAGCCAATGACTATGTTGTCGGTGAAGGATTTGAGTGCATAGAAATCTTTCCTGCTAATGGAAAATAACGTTTGAGACTCAAGACGCGTGCGGCTTGCTGACAATGCACTGTGCAGATCGCGAAGCGCTGACTCTTCCAGATTGACACTCTGCGATTGCAGCATCAGATCGGTGTAGCCAAGAATGTCCATAAATACAAAAACAGATTCGCATAGAGTAGGCTCCTGGTCATCAAGGATGTAAGGATTTCTGGACATAACAGTTTTATGTTTTATTGCAGAACAACTCATGGTACCGCTTCAGGAAAGAGAGAGTAATCGCGGCAGTATAAACTCTGTATTCCTGTAACGCCAGAACGTTGTCGCGGTCAATGTAAGGTTTTATTCCAAATTCCAGGCATCACTCTTTGAGTTCTTCGCGTCAACTTTTCCTTCGTTGGTTCTTTCTGAAAAGTCCTGTATTTTCCGCTGTTTCCTTTTTTACTATTGCTACTTATGAAAAGCTGTCGATCTCCGGTCGAAAGGGGATGAAAACCTTCAGTATTGAAAACTGTAACTATCTCTTCAGTGAAGAAACGTGTTTTTGTTGTCGGTGCTACCGGATATATCGGCAAGTTTGTTGTCCGTGAACTGGTTGGCAGAGGATATGATGTGGTAAGTTTTGTCCGTGAACGATCGGGTATTGGTTCGGCAACTACTGCTGATGAGGTTTGCGCCCAGTTGAAAGGTTCCCAGGTGCGCTTCGGTGATGTGAGCAGCATGAATTCACTGATGAAAAACGGAATACGGGGGGAGCATTTCGATGTGGTGGTCTCCTGTCTTACTTCCCGCAATGGTGGAGTGAAGGATTCATGGAAGATCGACTATCAGGCTACACGCAATGCGCTGGACGCGGGCAAGGAGGCTGGTGCGATGCACTTTGTGCTGCTCTCCGCTATTTGTGTCCAGAAACCCCTGCTGGAGTTCCAGCGAGCAAAGCTGAAATTTGAGGATGAGCTGAAGGCATCAGGGTTGACCTGGTCCATTGTGCGCCCGACGGCTTTTTTCAAGTCTATTGCCGGTCAGGTTGAGTCGGTGAAAAACGGGAAGCCTTATGTTATGTTTGGTGATGGCAAGTTAACCGCCTGCAAGCCGATCAGTGAGTCGGATCTGGCACGTTATATGGTCAACTGCCTTGAAGATCCTGCCATGCAGAACAAAATTCTGCCTGTTGGAGGGCCCGGCAAGGCGATTACTCCTGTCGAACAGGGTGAGATGCTCTTTGAGCTTCTCGGTCGTCCGCCCAAGTTCAAGAAAATGCCGATACAGATGTTTGATGTGATCATTCCGGTGGTGAGTCTGTTCGCAAAGATTTTTCCGAAACTGGAAGACAAGGCTGAGTTCGCCCGAATTGGCAAATATTACTGCTCGGAGTCCATGCTGGTGCTCAATCCGCAAACGGGGAGATATGACGCCGATATGACGCCATCCTATGGCAACGATACCTTGCGGGATTTCTACAAGCGAGTGCTCAAAGAGGGTTTGTCAGGACAGGAACTCGGAGAACACTCCATGTTCTGATGCACGGGAGCATGGTCGTCTATGCGCCTCTCTTGTTGTGCATATCCTGCGTTAGAACATCAATATGCTGGCTTAGCTCTTTTATGAGTTTGGTCATTTCAGTATTCTGTTGAAGCAGCTCCATGATTTGATCAGCCTGTTGTGAGGCCAACTTTTGCCGGTCTTCGCTTGCTATGGCCAGGGCTTCCCGATGTTGTGCGTCGGCATCGGCGTGTGCTTTGTCACGGTCTGCTTGTCGTGTCTGTGCCAGCAAAATAAGCGGGGCGGCATAGGCTGCCTGAAGACTGAAGGCGAGATTGAGCAGGATAAACGGGTAGACATCAAACCTGGTATATCCAAGAGCGTTCAGTAAAATCCAGATAGCCACGATTGCGGTTTGACCGATGAGAAAAACCGGTGTTCCAAAAAAGCGGGCGAAAGCCTCTGCTTTTAAAGAGAACCAATCGTCTCCGAAAACAGAGCCGAGGTGAAGATGTGGAAGATGGAAGCGGTAATAATTATCAGGGACATCGCCTTGCAAAGCGTGTTTCGATTTTTTTGAGCTCGGTTCCATATTTTTGATTGTGCTATTTATTTATCAGGGAAATCACAAAAAGTTTATACCATTTTAAGGGAACAAGCTTTCATCGTAAAGTTGAAATATAATATAGGAGATAATTGTAACAATGGTTCAAAGTGTTACAACAGTGTTAAACTATCTAATTGATCTACTTGTGATTTCCAATTAACTTATTGTTACAGAATACAACATGATTTTTTATGATAAGATGACTCGCACTCTGAAAGTTGTTGCAGTATTTGAAGCGTGCAAGGGTCTTTTGGTACTTCTTGTCGGTTTAGCTTTTTTTTCTCTCATACATCAGAATATTCAGAGTGTTGCTGAACAACTGGTCGGTCATATGCATCTTAATCCAGCAAAACACATTCCCAGGATTTTTATTGAAGCTGCGGGGAGTCTGTCTGACGGCCGTATGCTTCTTTTTGCACTTTTCGCATTGTTGTATTCTTCCATGCGGTTTGTTGAGGCTTATGGTCTTTGGTTCGCAAGGCGATGGGCGGAATGGTTTGCCCTGGTGAGCGGCAGTATTTATCTGCCAATTGAACTTTACGAACTTACCAAAGGTATTTCATGGCTCAAGATCATTTTTGTCTTCATCAACCTCCTGATTGTTTTGTATATGGCTATGATGCTCAAACGAAATGAAAATAAATACCTGTCGAATAAAAAAAATGTTACTGCTTTTAAAGAAAATGGTTAAGGAATGCATCAAATCAATAAATCCCTGCTTATTTTGTGTGAGTGAGCTTTCCTTCTAATCGTTATATTCTTCCCCGAAAAAGCATTGCCGTTTTTCTTGATTTTCATGAAGTGTTGGACAAGCTGTTCAGGAAGAACTGGTTCACGATTGTGGGATGGAGTAGTCGATAATTTATTAATAAAGAATTTATGTATAGAGAGCTGCAACAGCTTTTGAATCGTGTTCAACCTGCTGATCGCTTGCTTATCGGGGCGGCGCAGGCTCATCTTGATGATCTTACCAAACCTCAGGGAAGTTTGGGGCGACTTGAAGAGATTGCCCTGAAATATGTTCTGGCAACTGGAGCGTTGAACCCTGTGTTGTCCAAAAAGAAAATATGCTGTTTTGCTGCGGACCACGGGGTCGCTGCTGAAGGTGTTTCGGCATTTCCGGCAGAGGTGACACCCCAGATGGTATACAACATGCTCAGCGGTGGAGCTGCCATTAATGTGCTGACTCGTCATGTTGGCGCTGATCTTGATGTTGTGGATATGGGTGTGAATCATGATTTTCCTGATCTGCCAGGTCTTGTGAAAAGAAAGGTGAAGCCGGGAAGTGCCAACATGGCGGCAGGTCCAGCCATGAGTGAGGATGATACGCTGAAGGCCTTGCTTTATGGGGCGGAACTTGCGGCTGAAGCTTATGATGCCGGCTACCATCTTCTTGGAACAGGCGAGATGGGAATTGCCAATACAACACCAGCAACGGCGCTTTATTCAGTGCTGCTTGATGTGCCGGTTGAGAGCATTACCGGCAGGGGTACCGGTATTGATGATGAACGTCTGCAACATAAAATATCGGTGATCAAGAGAGCCCTTGAGGTTAATGCTTCTCGTTGCACAACGTCTTTTGGCACCCTTGCGGCCCTTGGTGGTTATGAAATTGCAGCCATAACCGGCTTTATTCTTGGTGCAGCCGCATGCAGGCTTCCTGTGGTGGTCGATGGCTTTATCTCCTCTTCTGGAGCAGTGGCAGCCATCAAGCTCTGCCCGGCTGTAGATGATTATCTCTTTTTCAGCCATCTTTCCAACGAACAGGGTCACCGCTCGGTCATGCAGAAGCTTGGTGCCAGGCCAATTCTTGATCTTGATCTTCGCCTTGGGGAGGGAACGGGCGCAGCGCTTGCCATGCAGGTAATTGAGGGGTCAGTGAAAATTTATAATGAAATGGCGACGTTCAGCGTTGCAAGAGTCAGTGCAAAAAGCGGAGAGTAACGAATGCTGAGAAGCCTTGTCACAGCGTTGAGAACCTTGACGGTGCTTCCTGTTCCTGGCAAGGATACTGAAACCTTCAGTAACTCATTATTCTGGTTTCCGGTGGTTGGGCTTTTGCTTGGTTTTCTGCAGGCTGCTTTTGGTCATCTATTCGCCTGGAAAGAGCTGTCGGCAGCAATTGTGGTTCTTGGTGGTATTGCCTTGACCAGAGGAATGCATGCCGATGGTCTTGCCGATATGGCTGATGGATTCTGGGGAGGCCGAACAAAGGAGGCCGCACTGAGGATTATGAAGGATCCGAATGTTGGTTCATTTGGGGCTATCGCTCTTTCCGGTATGATGCTGCTCAAATGGGTTGCCATCCTTAAGCTTCTTCAGTTCGGGACTTTTGAGGTCATTGTTGCTGGTGTACTGCTTGCCCGTTGGGTGCAGGTTCTTCTTGCCTCATCTCTGCCTTACGCCCGCAGCGAAGTCGGCACAGCTCACTCCTTCGTAAACGGTGCTGGCCGTTTCCATATCGTGGTTACTTCTGTTTTAACGCTTTGTTTTCTTCTGATTCTTTTTCATGCTGATTGTTATGCGCTTTTAGCCGTGATACCAGCCGCACTTGCAGCAGGATTGTTGACCGGAGTGTTGAGTTATCGAAAAATCGGGGGAGTTACTGGTGATGTGCTCGGAGCAGGAAGCGAAGTGACTGAAGTGTTTGTCTGGATTGCCGGAGCGGTGTCTTCCGGCTCGCATCACTTTCGGTTTTTTATTTGAACAATGCCTCTTTCAGGCAGATCCGAAGGTCTTATCCTTTTTGGACTATCCCCTCCAAAATAAAGATAATTACTTTTTTTTGATTAAGATAGTGAGGGGATGTATATTAACAGTTAATCTGGTATAGAAAAGTGTTGAATGAAAAAGATATATACGTTGAAGTTTGTCTGCTTGTGTCGAAGTATTGTTTTTGTATTGTCTGGGTCATGCAACTTCATTTCTGTCAGAAGATTATAATCGCATAGCAGCTTTATTGTACTCTTGATTCCACAAATTGATCGGTTCAGATGGTTTTATAACAGGAAGTATTAACTCGAACGGGAGAAAGACGGCATGTTTCCAAGGATTGTAACATTTGTTGTATTGGGTAGTGTGTTTTGGAGTGTATGCCTGGAGGCCCAAACCATACCCGATGCTGGCAGTATTCTTCTTCAGCAACGGCCCCGACCAGCGCTGCTTCAGGATCGATCGAAATCCGATTCGCAGCAACAGGAGTTGTCAAAGCCCTCTAAGGGAAAGCAACGTTCCAAGGTTGGCGATCTTGTGCGGGTATCGGTCAAGGGGTTCAAATTTTCTGGATTTAAGGGCTTGGCGTCTGACGAGGATCTCCAGCCTCTGGTTGCAGAATATCTTGGCAAGAGTCTTTCGCTTCGTGATTTGGAGACAATAGCAGACAAGGTAACGCTCTATCTGAAAGAAAAGGGCTGGTTACTGGCCTATGTGTATCTTCCTGCACAGGACGCAACCTCCGGGATCATTGAAATTACTATTAGCCAGGGCAAAAGTGTTGGTACTCCTTCGATAACAGGAGATTCATCGGTACGAATCTGTAAAAATCTCCTGCAGCGGATTGCAGAGAAATCTTGTCGACCAGGTGATCCTCTTAACGAAAAAGATATTGAACGCTCTGTCCTTCTCATGAATGATCTTCCCGGGATAGCTGCTCAAGCCAGTTTGGCTCCCGGTAGTGAATCTGGAAGTTCCAAATTGGATTATCGTGTAAAAGAAGGAGCATTGTTTACCGGTGTTGTCTGGGGCGACAATCAGGGCAATCGATATACTGGAAGTTGGGTCGGGAATACAATTCTCTCAGTGAACGATCCGTTTCGGTATGGCGATGAGATCTCTCTGTCGTTGAATCGTTCTGAAGGTCTGGTTCAGGGGGGCATTGACTATATTTTCCCTCTCTGTGTCAATCCAGGATTGACCGGGAATTTGAGCTTTACAGGAATGCATTACGACTTGCTTGAAGAGTTTTCCGCCTTTGAAGGCAAGAGTTATATCGTTGATGCCGGTCTGAGCTACCCCGTTATCCGTAGCCGCAAGCGCAATATAACGACAGCAGTCAATTATGACTACAAGACACTTACCGATACCGCCTCCAATCAGGATTTTCGCGACAGGAAGATCAACCGGGTTACGTTCAGTGCCAGGGGCGATTTCCAGGATACCTTTCTTTATAGCGGGTATACGTCATGGAAACTTGGTGTCACCACAGGCAAGCTGCATGAATCCAACACTATCAAAGATATAAGTCTTACCAAAACAGAGGGCGGTTATACTCGATTCAATCTTATTCTTTCACGGTTGCAGCGAGTGTTGGAGCGGGTCACGTTTGACATTTCTCTTTCTTCCCAGAAGGCGTTAAACAATCTTGACAGCAGCGAAAAGTTCTTCCTTGGAGGCCCAAGTACGGTTCGTGCTTATCCGCTGGGAGAAGGTTCCGGTGATGAAGGCGTTCTTATTAAAACTGATTTCAGCTATAAGATTCCTGCTCCCGCCAATTGGGGAGATTTGCAGGCAAGTGTTTTTTTTGATGCTGGTCACATTACGCTCAACAAGGAGCGGTACCCCGGAGATGTTATTACTGCGACCAATCGTAACGACTACTGGCTTCAGGGTGCTGGCATCGGGATTCGCTATGACATCTCAAGGAAATTTATTTTTCAAGGCAGTTGGGCTCATGTGATTGGCGAGAACCCCGGTCGGAGCACAAGTGGATCAAATTCAGATGGACATGACGACAAGAGTCGCTACTGGCTCCAGGGGCTGATGTATTTTTAATTGTTTGATGTTTACTACACGTGTTTTTGGCATCATCGCTGAATTCTTCACAACTATTTGCCGAGAAAAAAATGAACAGGATATTCAACGTCATCTGGTCAACCACCAAAGAGAAGTGGCTTGTTGTTTCAGAAAAAGTTAAGTCGAATGGAGGCGTTCCCAAATCTTCGCTCCTGAGCATTGCTGTTCTCACTTCACTATTTGCTGCCGGGGTGCCAGCATACGCCATTGATTCTGGCGCGTTACCTACCGGCGGGCAGATAACTGCAGGCGCAGGTACTATTGGCGCCAGCGGTACCAGCATGACGGTGAACCAGTCGAGCCAGCAGATGATTGCCAACTGGAGCAGCTTCAACATTGGCAAGGATGCAAGTGTCCAATTTATACAGCCCAACGTCTCGGCAACAGTGCTTAACCATATTGCTGACCAGAATCCTACTCAGATTCTTGGATCTCTTTCGGCTAACGGCAAGGTATTCCTGCTTAACCAATCCGGCATTATTTTTGGTAAAAATGCGCGTGTTGATGTCGGTGCACTTGTCGCATCGTCGCTGGACTTGCGCGACAGCGACTTTCTTGCAGGCAGATACAAGTTTAACAATTCCGGTACTGCGGGAGAGATACTCAACCAGGGCAGTATCAATATTTTTCAGGATGGCGTCGTAGCGCTTATTGGTACGAAAGTTACCAACGAGGGCGCCATTAGCGCGAATGGCGGCAGTGTCGCTCTTGGCGCAGGGAACCAGGTTTCGCTTGATCTCAAGGGAGACGGACTGATTACGTTTACCGTTGATGAAGGTGCTGTCGATGCACTGGTTGAGAACAAAGGCCTGATCAAAGGGGATGGAGGTCTGGTCGTGATGACCGCCAGGGCCGCAGATGTGCTGACGCAATCGGCGGTAAACAACAGCGGTATTGTACAGGCACGCAGCATGGAGCAGAAAGAAGGTCGCATACTGCTTGATGCCGTTGGCGGAATGACGACGGTCTCTGGTACGCTGGATGCCTCTTCGACCGACGGCAAGGGAGGTCAGGTGGTTGCAACTGGCGACCGTGTTCTCGTGAAAGATGGTGCGCATCTGACTGCTTCCGGATTAACGGGTGGCGGTGAGGTGCTGGTTGGCGGCAACTGGCAGGGGAAGGATACCTCCATTCACCAGGCAACAGGCACCATCGTTGAATCAGGTGCATTACTTGAGGCTAATGCTACCGATACTGGTAACGGCGGTACGGTTGTGGCATGGTCGGACGTGACCAATCCACTCTCGGTTACAAGAGCTTATGGAACATTTGAGGCAATGGGCGGGACGAATGGCGGCGATGGTGGACGGATTGAGACTTCAGGGCATTGGCTGGATGTGGCGGGCATTTCGGTTTCGGCCTCAAGCCCTACTGGTACCGCAGGGTTGTGGCTGCTTGATCCTTATAATGTGACGATTAGTAGTAATATTATTAATAATAATGGTTCTTGGGATACTACCAGTAGTGATCCATTTTGGATCCCAAATGGCACTAGTTCTAATATTTGGGTTCATGATATTGAAAATCAATTAAATTCTGGCACAAATGTTACAGTCCAAACGTTGGGTATTGGGACAGGTAACCAAGAGGGCATAATAAGTATTGATACAAATATCAACATTACGAGTATTTCTAACGTTAAATTAACCTTAAATGCTTACGATCATATAAACCTCACAAGTGATATCATTGATTCGGGTTCAGATACCAATAGTAAGCTTGATTTAGATTTTATCACTGTTATTGGCGGCGTTACAGGGTTAGGTAATATCACTGGTAATAATGGCGCAACAACTTTCAATATTGGAGGAAGCAGTGATTATGCCGGGAGTATTAGCGGGGCAAATCGATCGGTTATAAAAAATGGCATCGGTTCGTTGAAGTTGTCAGGAATCAGCAGTTATACTGGTAGTACTACAGTTTCTTCTGGTACCTTGTTACTTGGCGCATCTAATATTATTAGCGATCAAAGTAATGTTACTGTAAATACAAATAGCATTTTAAATATTGGCATATATAGTGACATTGTTGGACAGGTGATTGTGAATAATAATGGATCAATTATTGGTACAAGTGGTATACTGACGAGTAATTCTGCTTACATTTTTAATACTGGAACTGGCTATACTACTTCTATTTCTGCGATTCTAAGTGGAACTGCGCATTTACTCAAGAATGGTACGGGATTGGTGACATTATCAGGAGTGAATACATACAGCGGTATTACTACGATAAACGCTGGCACGATTTCTATAGGAGCAGATAGTGGTTTAGGCACTGCACCCGTTTCGGCTGCGGCGGGTCAATTAACATTTATAGGTGGCACTTTACAGACGACTAACACGTTTGCGTTATCGTCGAATCGCGGGATATCTCTGGTTGGTGCGGGTACGATAAACACAGCAGCCGGGACGATGCTGACCTATGGTGGTATCATGGCAGACGGAGGTTCATTTACTAAGCTCGGTGTTGGAACATTAACGCTTTCGGGTTCTAATAACTATACGGGCTCGACGATAATCAATGGTGGAACGATAAGAGCATCAAATAACTCAGCTCTTGGTACTGTATCTGGCGGCGTAACAGTTGCCAATGGAGCTGCCTTGGAACTGGATAAAAACGTAACTATCGGAGCTGAGCAACTTTCTCTTTCGGGTACGGGAATGAGCAATGGTGGTGCATTGTGTAGTGTCAGCGGTAATAATATTTATCAGGGCTCAATTACTCTCGCTGGAGACACGTTTATTAACGCTGATGCATTAACAACAACGCTCTCACTGGACAATTCCATTAATGGTAATTTCTCTCTTTCGCTTAATGGCAGTGGCACTATTAACCTTGGAGGTGTAGTCGGTGGCAGCGTGCCGTTGGCTTCATTCACCACTGGCAATGCTTTACTGCTGAATATCAATAGTGGAGCGGTGAAAACTATTGGAGCGCAGACTTATAATGGACGTACTGCTTTCAATTATGTAGGAACGACAACACTGACGACATCAAACAACAATATCACTGCAACAGCAACTGTTGATGCTGGCAAATTAACAGCAGTAAGAGGTAGTACCTTAACCTTAAACACTGGCAGCGGCAATGTGACGTTCACCAATGTGAATAATGACTTTGCAACAGTGAGTGTTACGAAAGCAGGCGCGGTCTCTCTGGTGGATAGTAATGAACTTACCATTTCAGGGATAAATACCACTGGCGCTATTGATATCGCCACGTTGACCAATGATCTGACGGTGGACGGGAATATTGCTACCTCAAATTCAAGTTCAACAGCTATTGCGCTGAATGCTGCAAAGAATACGAAAGCTGGGATTGCAACTGGTGGCGACATTTTCCTAAAGAGTGGAATGATCAGTGTTGGTTCTGGAGGCATTGCTACGCTTTATACTGGCAGTATCCCTGGTAGTACGGCATTGGCGAGTTTGATCGGTAGTGGAAGTGGTCGTTTTCGGTATAACAGTGATGAAGTTAGTACCAATTACACGAAGGCTCTTGACCAGGGTATGAATGAGATCTATCGCGAAACCCCTACAGGAGTCACTGTTATTGCAAATGATGAAACCATTACTTATGGTTCAAATCCTAAGCTGGAATATTCTTTTACTGGTCTGCAGAACAATGATACCATGTCAGGTATTGCGAGTGTAGATGTGAACGGGTCTAAATCATCTTCGGGCAACTATTTTTTTGGTGCTCATACACTTACACCATCAGGATTACCAGCCAGTCCTAGCTTACTTGGTTATACTTATACTTACGTTACAGGGACATTGACAGTTCAACAAAAAGAATTGATAGTGACGGCACCGAATAATGTAACCAAGATCTATAATTCCTTGTTAGATGTTCCTGTTGCTTACAGTGCTACTTTAGGTACGTTGGCAATGGGTGATGTAGTCAACACAGCAGCCACTTTATTGTATGTAGATAAAAATGTGGGGACGAACAAGACGGTTAATGTTTCAGGGTTGACGTTGAAGGATGGGAGTGGATCCAACATTACAGGCAACTATAATATTACGTATACACCCAGTATAACAGGTAGTATTACCCAAGCCTCGTTGATAGTGGCGGCACCGGAT
>CAILRB010000062.1 GCA_903836465.1 uncultured Chlorobiaceae bacterium | reverse complement strand
TGCCATCAAACTTATCTCCCTGCTGCTGATTATTATCGGCGTTGCAGGGTTACACTATGGTCAGGAACAGCTTCACTAACCTATGAAACAGCAACACATTTATAAAAAAATTGTCGTCAAGGTCGGCACCAACGTCATTACCGGAAAAAACGGAGAACTCGACCTTGAGATCCTCAGCAGCCTTACTAACCAGATAGCCACACTGCAAAAACAGGGAATCCAGGTTATTCTTGTCTCATCAGGAGCAGTTGGGGCCGGACGTTCACTTGTCAAGCTCTCGGGTACCATCGCGCCCGTTGCCGCCCGGCAGGTGCTCTCCTCCACCGGACAGATCAAGCTGATCAGCACCTATAATGACCTCTTTTTGCAGCACGGACTCATCACCGCACAGATTCTGGTCACCAAGAGTGATTTCAGCGACCGCCTGCACTACCTCAACATGCAGACCTGCTTCACCTCCCTGCTCCAGCAGAACATCATCCCCGTCGTCAATGAGAACGATGCTGTTTCGGTCACGGAGCTGATGTTTACCGATAATGATGAACTCTCCGGCCTTATCGCCTCCATGATGGATGTTGAGGGCTATATTATTTTGTCACATGTTGACGGTCTTTTCGACATGAAAACAGGCAACGGCGCCATCATTCCGGTCATTGATCCCTCAACCAAACATTTCCACCAGTACATCAATCCGGGAAAATCGGAGTTTGGCAGAGGCGGGATGCTGACCAAATGCCACATCGCGCAAAAGCTTTCAAAGCTTGGCATTACTGTCCACATTGCCAACGGAGGCAAGCCGGATATTCTCCTCTCGATTCTTGAGGGAGAAAAGACGGGCACAACATTTTTGCCGCAAAAACCGACGCACGGCCCGAAACGATGGATTGCCAACAGCGAAGGGATGGAGAAGGGGGCGGTCACCGTCAACATGGGCGCTGAAATGGCGCTGGTGGCGGGAGAGCGAGCCAACAGCCTGCTGCCGGTGGGAATTGTGTCGGTTGAAGGGCGCTTCCTGAAGGGCGACATTATCAAGGTGTGCGCCACCGACGGAACCATCATCGGCTACGGAATGGCTCAGTATGGCTCAGAAAAAACAGTTGCGCTCATGGGGCAGAAAGATCAGAAGCCTCTGGTTCATTACGATTATCTCTATATAACAACCTGAACTCCGTTCGACATGAAGGAAACGATAACAAAACAGCTTGGAGCGGTCTTGCAGGCAAGCCGTGAGCTCATCACCCTGACCGATAAGGCGATCAACCGTCTGCTCTGTGACCTTGCCGACAGAATACCTGCTCACCAGGAGGCCATTCTCGCCGCCAACAAAAAAGATGTGGAGCGAATGGATCCGGCAGATCCAATGGTTGACCGGCTGCTGTTGAACCAGGCAAGGCTCGAAGCCATTGCCGCCGACATCCGCAACGTCGCTTCGCTCACCTCCCCGCTCGATGTGGTGCTTGAAGAGCGAATGCTTCAGAACGGACTTGGCCTGAAAAAGGTGACGGTGCCCATAGGCGTCATTGGCATCATCTACGAAGCGAGGCCAAATGTCACTTTCGACGTCTTCGCCCTCTGCCTGAAATCGGGTAACGCCACCGTGCTCAAGGGCGGCAGCGACGCTATGTATTCTAACATCGCCATTGTCGAGCTTATCCATAGCGTCCTGAAAGAGCACGGCATCAACCCCGATACCATCTACCTGCTCCCTGCTGAGCGGGAGGCCGCCGCCATCATGCTCAATGCGGTTGGCTATATTGATATGATCATCCCCAGAGGGAGCCAGAAGCTGATCGACTTTGTGCGCGACAACGCCAAGGTTCCTGTGATCGAAACCGGCGCAGGCATTGTGCACACCTATTTCGACAAAAGCGGCGACCTTGAGCTTGGCAAACAGGTGATCTTCAACGCCAAAACGCGCCGCCCCAGCGTCTGCAACGCGCTCGATACCCTCATCATCCACCGCGACCGCCTTGGCGACCTCCCTGCCCTTGTTACTCCACTTCTGGAAAAGCAGGTGCTGCTCTTTGCCGATGAGGCTGCTTTTACCACCTTGCACGGCCACTACCCTGATGCGCTCCTTCAGTTAGCCGACGCGGAGCACTTCGGGACAGAATTCCTCTCCCTGAAAATGTCAGTAAAAACCGTCTCATCCCTTGACGAGGCGCTGGAACATATCGCCCACTACAGCTCCCGCCACAGCGAAGCCATCATCGCCACCGATGCCGCCACAACCGCCACCTTCCTGAAACGCGTTGATGCCGCCGTGGTCTATGCCAACACCTCAACCGCATTCACCGACGGCGCACAATTCGGCCTTGGCGCAGAGATCGGCATCAGTACCCAGAAGCTCCACGCTCGGGGGCCTATGGCGCTGAAAGAGTTGACGACGTATAAGTGGATTATTGAGGGAAACGGGCAAGTGAGGCCGGTGTGATGAGGGGGAAATTGGAATACATTTGCATCCATGCACAGAGTGAGACAGAAAAACTTGAAACAAAAACATTGACGAGAATATGCCTGAAATAGCCAGAGCATGATGAATCATCCGAAAATCATAAATGCTTCAGCGATTGATGATCATTCACTTCTTGTTGAATTCGATAATTATCAGAAGAAAACCTATGACATTACCCCCTTGCTTGAGAAGAAGATGTTTGCTCCGTTGAAAAACGCAGCACTGTTCAGAGATGTGAGAGTGGATGTGGGTGGCTACGCGGTTGTTTGGCGGAAGGATATTGATATCAGTGAGCATGAGTTATGGGTTCACGGAAAAACAATATTGTAATTGTCATGGGTACGGGTTTTGAGAACTAATAATTTCGTATACTACGCTGTTCTTTCAATAATACAAGACGATTTACCCCAAAGAACAAGATAGTATCATAAACCGTTACGCTGAAAAGCACCAGCAGACAGAGGAAAAACAGCATGACCACATTGCTCACCAAGGCATTTAAAACTGCAGAAAACCTCCCAGAGGTAGAGCAGAACGCATTGGCATAATGGCTTCTTGACGAACTCCATTCTGAAGCGAAATGGCAAAAAACGTTTGCAGAATCGGAAGACATTCTTGAGATGCTCGCCGATGAGGCACTGGAAGAGAAACAAAAAGGCAAGACGACTCCCCTTGACCATAGTCGCCTGTGAAATCGCTGACAAATGAACGCTTCTGGAAGTACTATGCCAACCTGCCTCATGAAACCAGACGACATCTAAGCTGAAATCAGTTCCTGCGAAAAAAAATTTCGGGAATTGAACGCAGAAAGACCAGATAAATCTCTTCATTTTCTTTTCCCCACTTGCATTATGATATCACATTTAGTATCATTCATCTTGTGAGCAAAGCAGATAAAATCCTCCAGCAAATGCAAAACAATCCCCTTGATTGGCGGATTGATAGTCTGAAAACCGTTGCCAGCGCTTACAATATTGAATGGCGACAACGTGGTACAAGTCACGTCGTTTTTATACGCACTGATGGTCGGACGTTACCTGTCCCTGCTCATAGGCCAATTAAACCGATATACATCAAGAAATTTGTTGATTTTATAATGGATTGAGCTATGAAAAATTTAAGCAAATACCCATTTGAAATTCGTCCCCTCTCAAAAGAAGAGGGTGGTGGTTATATGATTTCATTTACTGACTTTTCTGAATGTATTTCAGATGGCGAAACCATAGCGGCGGCAATTGAAAATGGCATGGATGCCTTACAAGAAACAATAGCTGCCCTGGAAAGCTTGAACATGCCTGTTCCAGAACCAGGTAGTGGCGGCACGTATAGTGGCAAGTTTATTCAAAGGGTACCTAAAACCATTCATTCCCGTTTGGTTATGAGAGCAAAACAAGAGGGTGTCAGCATGAACTCTCTTGTAACATCCATGTTGGCAGAGAGCTTGGGCAAACGCAAATAAGATGTAACGAAAAATTGATGACGTATTAGTAGGAAACAGCAAAACCATACCAACGGAATAATGCTCATAGCAAAAAATATCAGCAAGTCATACACCATACCGGGCAAGCGCACTATACAGATCCTTCGCGGGGTCGATCTCACTGTTAGTGAAGGTGAGATGGTGACCATCATCGGAGCCTCGGGAAGCGGCAAAACAACCTTGCTGAACCTGCTCGGCACCCTCGACACCCCAGACAGTGGCGAGATCATGTTCGACAAGGAGCTTTTATTCAAGGATACCAAATACACCCTCTCCCAAAAAGCGCTTGCCAGGTTCAGGAACCAGAAAATAGGTTTCGTCTTTCAGTTCCACCATCTCCTCTCTGACTTCACCGCCCTCGAAAATGTAGCAATGCCCGAATTCATCGCCACCAGCAAACTGCCTCCGGCAAAAAAAAGGGCTGCTGAACTGCTTGAAAACCTTGGCCTCTCGGAGCGGCTCGACCACCTCCCCTCAGAGCTCTCCGGAGGCGAACAGCAACGGGTCGCCATTGCCCGAGCCCTTATGAATAACCCGAAGCTGGTGCTTGCCGACGAACCAAGCGGGAACCTCGACAACCAGAACAGCCGCATCCTCTATGAACTGATGGCAAAACTGAGCAAAGAGCGACGCACCTCCTTTATAATTGTTACCCACAATGAAGAGTATGCCGCCCTCGCCGACCGCTGCCTTCGCATGGAGGATGGGCATTTGCATCCCAGCCTTAGCTTAACTCTCCAATAACATTCTCGCAAATGTCGTTAATTGAGCATCCGAATCATGAGCCAAAGTTTTCCCGGCCTTCTCCAATGCACTCATATTACTTTGTGAAGCATTGTCCATTTCGCTGTCTACACCCGGAAAATCCTTGAAGTCAAGCTGTAGCCTCAGGTATTGAGAGGAACATCCGGCGCTTTTAAAGAGCTGTTGCAGTTGAAAATCGACAGTTTCTGAAACACCTGACATCATAATATCAAGCACAGGAATAGCCCAGGAAATTTTCCCCCAGTTTTTGGCTTCAGAATACTGATAAGGCTTCTCCACATTTCCCGTACCAAGTGAAAGCACTTTCAGATCGGTCAATTTCAAATCCGGACGCAGGCTGAACGCTTCAATGCAAGCACACATGGTCGGGTTGTTCGCAAAAACGCCACCATCAACAAGTGGATAGATTTCCTGGTCACTGGCTGAAACATTTGCAGGTTCAAAATAGGTCGGTGCTGCTGAGGTCGCTCGTGCAACATCACGAAGATAAAAATCCCATCCACTCCCATTTTTAGCAACATTGGCACCATTGAAAAAGTGGGCCTGACGTCGGGTTATATCATAAGCCGGAATAAGACAGGGTTTACAAAGATCGCTTAACTTTAAATCGCCAAGGTAATTTTTCAACACTTTTTCAATGGCATCTGCTGAGTATTTTTCGTCACTAAATCCCCCAAGAGATTGAAAACGCCTGGAAGTTGGAAGATCAAAAATCTTGCTACCGTCCTGCAGATATAGCCCTACAGCCTCTTTTGCGGAGAATTTTGGCCTGCCGGTCTTCTTGTCAGGACAAAGATAGAGGCACGTGAGGATACCGCCAGTGCTGGTTCCTGCAATCAAATCAAACGCATCAGCAATGCGCATTTCTGGCTTTCCTGATATTTCCTGCAACTTCTGTTCAAGTACAACCAGTACTTTTCCGGGAATTATCCCCCGGATACCGCCACCGTCAATAGAGAGAATTCGCATAGGTTACAGTATTTAATGTTATAAATTATTCGATTATGACGCTTTATGGACAAAATTCCACTTCAGGCCAGAAGATGGATGCGGGAAAAAACATATTCGAGAGAGTCTTCGTTCAGAACAACCCTCGAAAAACCTGTCGTACCAAGATCCATGGGCCTGTTGTCCCTGTCACTGGTGAACTTGCGGCTCTGCTTGCCGTTATACCAGTAAACAAGTCTGATTTTGTTTCCTTCAATTTCAAGGGCCGTAATCCCACGTTTTCCAATGGTGCAACCGGAGTTGAAGATGCTTGGAATGGTGATGTTATTGTACAGACCGCTCCTGAGACCGATTTTCTTGCCCTGCTTGTAGCAAGCATCAAGCTCGATTTTCAACGAAGCAATTTTCCGCTTGATAACGGTTCGTTTTTCACTATCTGCTGATGGATAAGCCCGACAGAGTTCCTCTATTCTGTAATTCAGAAAATCCACTTTTGAAAGGGATTCGAAAAGAGGACGGTGGGTGTGCCCAATGATAGATACTATTTTTGCCTGATTTGAAAACTCATAAATTGATTTTTCAATAGCAAACCTTCTGGGACTGTTGTATGCAATGGAAAAGTTCCTTATGCCAACAGGTTTGGCAATATATTTGATGAAAAAGATGACGGAACGACTGACCATTGGGTAGGTTTCCCACAAGAGCTCCGATGCCTGATGTCCATGAAAGAGCAGCATGGTTTCATGGCCGTAAAGAAATTTCAGCGAATTGACCATCGAAGAAGCCAGCTGATACCCTTTTTCGTCAAGCAAAGAGGCATCATGGTTCCCATAGGTTTTCCAGAAAAAGCCGTTCTCTTCAAATTTGAGAAAAAGGTTATACAAGTCGCCCCACTCAGTTACAATGCTGTCAAGAGGAAACTTGAAGAGCTCCTCAATATCCCCATTAAGAACAAGGCTATATTTTTCAGGTAAATAATAGCTGCCGAGCATGGTTTTAACCAGTTCAGCATTCCGCTTGAACTCGTCCCGCCTGCCGCCATTACCCATATGAAGATCACTGAGAATCAGAACCCTTGAGAATTGATCAAGGTTTACCGACGTTGCTGTTTTCAACAAACGTTCAAGATAGGGATGTTTTTTATTATGTGGCCTCATAACATGGCAACCGTGCGCCTCAAGCTCCGTTCAGTATATTTTGCCGCTCCAGAGCGGATCTTCTTTATTGAGATATACTTAAAAAAAGTAACCCTCGCAAGATTCAGGTTATTACAACTCTACGACAAGAATAACGGTCATCATATTGGATGACGATTGAGAAAAACGGAAAAAAAGAGCTTTCTTGTATCCATCCCTGAAAAAATCATGATTTATCCACAATCCTCAATCACGTTGATCTCCCTCGAAAGGTACCGTAAAATCCGCAATATGCTGCACCATCGCCAACCTGATCTAACGGTTGTCATGGATAATGTCAACAAGGCTCACAACCTGTCAGCCATAATCCGAAGCTGTGATGGTATCGGAATAAGTGAAATTCATGCCGTTTCATATCGTAAATCAATTTATACCGAACAAAATGCTGCGGCTGGCGCAAGCAAATGGGTCTCCATGAACTTATACCCTGATATTGAAACGGTATACAACAAATTATCGGCATCCGGAATGCAGATCCTCGTTGCAACAAACAGTGAGGAATGCCTGGATTTCAGAAATGTCGACTATACCATCCCAACCGCTCTTGTCGTCGGCGCTGAGTGGGACGGGATATCAATAGAGGCCATCAAAGGGGCTGACCACGCTATTATGGTGCCAATGCTTGGCATGGGAGAATCGCTGAATGTCTCTGTAGCCACCGCAGTCATTCTTTTTGAAGCACAGCGCCAGAGAGCACAAAAAGGGATGTACAGCAAACCACAGCTCAAACCCGAGAATATTGAAAGGATGCTTTTTGAGTTTTGCTACCCACGCCTGAGCCGGGAACTCCGAGAAAAAGGAGCCCCATATCCACCTCTTGATGCACAGGGGGGCTTATGAAAAACGATTACTATCAATAGAGAACCTTGCGAGGCAATTTTTTTGCCACCACGATCCACTCCTTGATCTGGTCGACGGAAGGTGCCAGTTGAACCAATTTTTTCTGTTGGTTGATCGCCTGCATTTTTGCGTAGAGATTCGACGGGTTACGCTGAACAAGGTCAAAGAGTGTGCCAACTCCTGCCGCTTCAAGCTGT
Source organism: uncultured Chlorobiaceae bacterium (assembly GCA_903836465.1). Classification (GTDB taxonomy): domain Bacteria; phylum Bacteroidota; class Chlorobiia; order Chlorobiales; family Chlorobiaceae; genus Chlorobium. The sequence goes on along the minus strand of CAILRB010000062.1, from coordinate 47,818 downwards.
TCAACGGTGTCCGTCCCTATCCCTTTAACCCTTGCAAGATCTACACGATTAACCATCCTGAGTATAGCCGCATCACTGATACCGGTAGCAACGGAAAGTTCCTTGCGTCCACTCTTGTCCCGCCCTCTTTCAAGAAGCTGTTCAAGACTTTTCACACCTGCCGCAACCAGTTTCTCCGTATGTACTTCATCAATTCCTTCAAGAGTGACCGCCCTGACCGCTGGTGCATTACTCTCTTTTACTGCAACAGGTACCGGCACAACAACCGGAGCACTCACTTTCAGCACAACCGGTTCAAGTTTAACTGGTGCCGATTGAGAAAGTACCACCGATTGCGGAACAGGAGTGACCCCCGACAACATCTCCCGGAAATCACCCTTGACGCTCACCTCTCCCCTGATTATACGCCCTGCCAGATTGCCAATACCAGGAAGGATTCTCGACGCCGTATCACTTGCCATTGTCGCAACGAAAGGAAAAAGTGCAACGGGATTGCTGAGCAGCAGTCGGCGAATCTCTTCAGGGCGCGAGAAAACATTGAGAACTCCATCATGTTCGATGGTCGCCTGACACGCAAGACGTCCGCCACTCTGGATCTGCCGTTCAGATAAAAAAGCTTTTTCAATGTCGGAAAGCGGTGAAAGGGATTCGCCCCCTTCCCGAACGGTTACATAACAAGTCTGGCAGATGCCACGACCTCCGCAAAGGTGGCCGACATGACTATGGTTTATTTGAGCCGCTTTGACGATTGTCTGGCCGGGTAATGCATCACAGGGGATATCATTAATAATAAGATTCATTACAGTAATAGGTTAGCTAATAATTGAGAACAAGTCTTGTTGAGAGGTGCTCCCCTGAACGTCACTTCTGTTTTTAACCGAAACTCTTGAGAAAGAAGTTCTCTTTTTCCTGCATCAGCGCACGATCTTCCACAGACTGATCATCATAACCAATAAGATGAAGCGCTGAATGGAAGGTGACACGCAAAAGTTCCTCCTGAAAATCAACAGAAAACTTTGCTGCATTGTCCTTGACCGCATCAAGTGAAACATAAAACTCACCATCAATTTCGCTTCCCTTGTTGTAGCGAAATGTTATGGTGTCAGTAGGGTAATCATGACCAAGAAACTCCCGATTAATTCGATGTATCATTTTGTTACCACAATAAACACCGACAACAGATTCAACCGTATAACCCTCATGTTCAATAACCAACAAAACAGCCTTTTCGAGCAACTGCTCAGGGATAGTCTTTTTCGTCGAATTGTAAATTTCCAGCATCAGAATGGGATATGTTGAGAAGCATTGATAAAAGCATCAATCTGTTTGAGTTCGGTATTGCGAACCCTGAAGGTAAGCTCAACCTCTTCATCAACATGTCGCTTGTCAATAACTTCTGTATGTTCGTACAGATAGGTTATCAGTTTATAGTTGGAGACATGCACACTGATATGACGTTCTGTGTATTCACGCGCAACCTGCTGACTAATTCTCTCCTTGAGAAGAGCAATATTGATTCCCCGAACCGCAGAGATAAAAACCGCATCAGGATATTTTTCACCAAGCTCCCGCAGGAGCGAAGGATCTTCGAGAGCATCAATCTTGTTGAAAACCTCAATAATATTGTCGTGAATGACCCCGATTTCCTTCAGCGTATCGCGCACCACCGTCATCTGCTCCTCAAAACCGGGGTGGCTGATATCGACCACATGGAGGAGAAAATCAGCCTGCAGTACCTCGTCAAGAGTCGATTTAAAACTTTCCACAAGAGTGTGCGGCAATTTGCGTATAAAACCAACCGTATCCGATAGCAAGACAAGCTTGTTGATGTTCAGTTCAAGACGCCGGGTTTTGGTATCGAGCGTCGCAAAAAGCCTGTTCTCTGCAAAAGCCTCAGCCTCAGGGCAAAGTGCGTTCATCAATGTTGACTTGCCCGCATTAGTGTACCCCACAAGAGAGACGCGCTGCACCGTCTGGCGACTGCGAGTCTGGGTATCATGCTGCAGTGCAACCTCACGCAACTTCTTCTTCAGAAGGGCGATACGGTTACGAACAAGACGTCGGTCAGTCTCAATCTGTGTTTCACCAGGCCCCTTGTTGCCGATACCACCCTTCTGCTTCGAGAGGTGAGTCCACTTACCGGAAAGACGGGGAAGCATATATTCAAGCTGGGCAAGCTCCACCTGCATTTTAGCCTGCGCCGATTGGGCTCTTATAGCAAAAATCTGCAGGATGAGACCTGTACGATCGATAACCTTGCACTCCAGCGCCTGTTCAAGGTTTCTGGCCTGGGCAGGTGTCAGGTCGTCATCGAAAATCACCAGATCTATTTCATGCTCCTTTACAAACGCCACAAGCTCCTCAACCTTTCCTTTTCCAATACAATAGGCAGGATCACGCAGTTTTCTGTCCTGAATAAACGAGTCGACGACATCCGCTCCTGCCGTATCAGCAAGAAAAGCAAGTTCATCAAGGTACTCTTCAACAAGTGAACGGGGTGTTTCGGGAGGAGAACAAAGACCGACAAGAAAGGCCTTTTCCCTTTTATTTTCAGGAGTAACAGTATTCAATCGGGCAGTAAATAAATTACGTAAAAAAAATGAATAATAGTGATCTGTAATCTGGCATATTGCTATATTACAACCATTGTTTTATCTTGGCGGTTCATTCTCGATTCAGATTCGAGCCGTTCAAAAAGGTACACATTTTTGCTTTCACCCCCTACCCAAAGAAGGCGAATAATATTGTAATGGCCCAAACAGGCAAAATATAAGCGCATGTCAGATGAATCAGAACGATAACCGGAACTCTGCTGACCTGGAGACGGAAAAGCTGATAACGCTTGAAGATGCTTATGCATACTGCCGCCAGATTTCTAAAGAACACGCAAAAACATTTTATCTTGCAAGCCTGTTTCTGCCTAAAAAACAGCAGAAACCTATTTTTGCCATCTACGCCCTGCTGCGAACTGTCGATGACGTTGTCGATATGGCGGAGGAAAAACTTGCAAACGGACTTATCACCAAAGACGAGATCAGTCGGATGCTTGAGGGATGGAAATCAAAGCTCAAAGCCTGCTACGGCGGAAAAGTTGAGAACGATCCGATTATGATGGCCTGGCATGATACGCTGAAAAGCTTCACAATCCCGATAGAGCTCCCTCTTGATTTGATGGATGGCGTCGCCATGGATATTGAGTTCAAACCTTTTGAAACTTTTGATGAACTCTACGTCTACTGCTACAAAGTGGCCGCAGTGGTTGGACTGATGACATCCGAAATTTTCGGCTACAGCGATAAACAGGCACTGCAACATGCCATTGAACTGGGAATAGCCATGCAGTTAACCAACATTCTGCGCGATGTCGGTGAAGATGTCAACCGAGGCAGAATTTACCTGCCACTTGAAGATCTGCGCCGCTTCAACTATTCAAGTGAGGAGCTGATGCAGAAAAAAATCAACAGCAACTTCATTGCGTTGATGAAGTTTCAGCTTGAAAGAGCAAGAAACTACTACCGCTTGTCGGATAAAGGGATTCCAATGCTGGAGCGGCGAAGCCGCTTCGGGGTTGCCATCAGCAGCATCAACTACGGTAATATTTTAACTGCTATCGAAAAAAACAACTACGACGTTTTCTCAAAAAGGGCCTATCGCTCATTTTTTCAGAAAATCAGCACCATTCCTTATGTCTTGTACAAAACCCGTTAAGAGTTTAAAAAACTCCGCAGGGTTTGCCCATATTCATTCACACACAGAATTGAGAAAGAGATAACTATCATGCAGAAAGAGAACGGACAGAACAACAATAGCCAGGAACAGCCAGCCCAGATATCCCTGAATGACCAGATGCAGCGCCGTTTTGAAGAGCGTCAGCACCTTATGGAGGCCGGGATCAACCCCTATCCAAACCACTTCGAGGTAACACACTCTTCTGTGGAGATCATCGACGATTTTGAAGATGAGGCTAAAACGCCGGTCGCTGTCGCTGGCAGAATCATGACCATCAGAAAAATGGGAAAAGCTTCCTTTTTTCATCTTCAGGACTCGGCAGGCAGGATCCAGATCTATATGAAAAAAGATGAGGTCGGTGAGGTAACCTACAACACCTTCAAGCTGCTCGACATCGGCGATATCGTTGGTGTGAGGGGATTCACCTTCAAAACAAGAACCGGTGAAATATCGGTTCATGCCGAATCGCTGGAGCTGCTCACCAAGTCCCTTCGACCAATCCCCGTCGCCAAAGAGAAAGAGGTTGATGGCGAAAAAGTTATTTTTGATGCCTTCAGCGACAAGGAGCTTCGTTACCGCCAGCGTTATGTTGACCTGATTGTCAATCCGGAGGTCAAGCTGACCTTTCTCAAGCGCTCCGCCATTGTCTCTTTCATGCGAAATTTCTTTTCACAGCAAGGTTGGCTTGAAGTTGAAACTCCAATTTTACAGCCCATTTACGGGGGCGCAGCCGCCCGCCCGTTCACCACACATCACAATGCGCTCGACATGCAGCTCTACCTGCGCATAGCAAACGAACTCTACCTCAAGCGGCTGATTGTCGGAGGTTTTGACGGAGTGTTTGAATTTGCCAAGGATTTCCGCAACGAAGGCATCGACCGTTTTCACAACCCGGAGTTCACCCAGGTTGAGCTCTATGTCGCCTACAAGGATTACAACTGGATGATGAAGCTGGTCGAGGAGCTGCTCTACCAGACTGCAATGGAAGTCAACAAGAGCGATACCACCCTTTTTCTCGGCAACGAGATCAGCCTTCAGACTCCATTTCGGCGCCTGAGCATTATCGACGCTATTGCCGAATACACCGGCAAAAATATTGGAGGACAATCTGAAGAGGAGCTTCGCTATACGGCCAAGGATCTCGGGCTTGAACTCGATCCAAAAATCAGCAGCGGCAAGATAATCGACGAGATTTTCGGCGAATTTGTAGAACCAAAACTCATTCAGCCGACCTTTATCACCGACTACCCCACTGAAATGTCGCCCCTGGCCAAGGAGCACCCCTCACTGCCGGGCATTGTCGAACGATTTGAGCTCATCATCGGAGGCAAAGAGGTCTGCAACTCATTCTCTGAACTGAACGATCCTGTCATTCAACGTGAAAGACTGGAGTCGCAGGCGAAGCTGAGGCAACGAGGTGACGAAGAGGCCATGATTGTCGACGAAGACTTCCTCCGCGCCATCGAATACGGCATGCCGCCATGCGCGGGCCTTGGCATCGGCATTGACCGGTTGGTGATGATTCTTACCGGTCAGGATTCCATCAGGGACGTGATTTTTTTCCCGCATTTGAAGCCGGAGTAGGGTAATACTCGCGGTACCAGGCAACAAAACGCTTGATACCTTCCGGCACGGTGGTCTCTGGTTTGTAGTGAACATCCTGCATCAGTTGGTCAACGTCAGCATAAGTGTCGGGCACGTCTCCGGGTTGGAGTGGCAGGAACTCTTTTATGGCCGTGCGACCAAGCTCCTCTTCAAGAGCTTTGATGTAATCCATCAGCTCGACTGGATTGCTGTTGCCAATATTGTAGACCCGCCATGGGGCCTTGCTTGTCGCGGTATCGGGCTTGAGGCCTGACCACTCGGGGTTAGATTCGGCAATATGATCGAGCGTTCTCAGAACCCCCTCGGTAATATCGTCGATAAAGGTAAAATCACGACGATGCTTGCCATAATTGAACACCTTGATCGGCTTGTTTTTCAGAATGGCATCGGTAAACAGAAAGAGCGCCATATCAGGTCTTCCCCATGGACCATAAACGGTAAAAAATCGGAGCCCGGTTGTGGGCAGATTGTAGAGATGGCTGTAGGTATGCGCCATAAGCTCATTGGACTTTTTACTTGCTGCATAAAGTGAAAGGGGATGATCGACATTGTCATGGACAGAAAAAGGCATGGTTTCGTTTGCGCCGTACACCGAGCTTGAAGAGGCATAGACAAGATGCTTCACGCCATAATGGCGACACCCTTCGAGAATGTTGAGAAACCCGACAATGTTACTTTCAATATAGGCATGAGGATTCTCAATTGAATAACGAACTCCAGCCTGGGCAGCAAGATTGACCACACGTTCAAACGCTCCTGTTTTAAAAAGCTCCTCCATGGCACGCCGGTCAGCGATATCAGTCTTCACAAACGTGAACCCTTCATAAGGATCCAACAGTGCCAGCCGAGCATGTTTGAGCGAAACATCGTAATAGTCGTTCAGGTTATCGATGCCAGTCACCTGCTCTCCCCTTTCAAGCAGCCGTTTGCAGACATGAAACCCTATAAATCCGGCAGCGCCGGTCACCAGTATCTTCATTGCATATAATCGATAACGAGTTTCAGCCGCATTCTGACCGGCGTTTGAAAAGTTTAGCTTTTTGCTGCATTCATAATAAAAACAATTCTCCACCCTGACAAGGCTAAAAATGCTCTAAATCTTCATTTCCAATGGCTTACGCTCTTGGGCTTCCGTTATGTCGTAATAACCAATCTTATGCCTGATTTAAAAATCGTTAGAAAAAGCCAAAGCGTCTTGGGAACACTGAGCGCCAGCTCGGCAAAAGGGATTATAAAATGCCGAGCTGGAACTCGGCGTTCCCGGGTATAGGTTCAAAAATTTTGATACAAAAATCAGGTTGCCACAGAAAACGAACAGATCTGCCGTGGTACGAATTACAGAGCACAACCTCAGTAAAAAATTTATAGCTGAAATTCAGGTTTGCAAAAGAGTTGCTTCAAGAAAAAGCACGTATAGGAAAACTTTTCATGCTCTTATTATGTTGTAATGAGCAGGTAGAAGTTCCGTATTAGTAAATAATTTTAGTAATTCGCTTAATCTTGGTCAGAATTTTTTTATTCGTTGCAAGTGTCGCTCGCTTCAACGAGCGATATTTTTCTTTTTCAAGAGTTCTCAGTCTTTTTCATTTTTTACTGTCACGAATGGAAAGGAGTCTCTTATGATGAAAAACATTTTTCTCGCTATAATTTTTACCTCAATTACTTTAATGGGTTGCGTGTCGGCTTATGCCGTGCCCCTGGAAGGCAAAATCATTGGGGCAAGTGGAGGTGTCAATTCATTAGGTGGTATCCTTTGGTATTCCAGTTATATGAACCTGGATACTCCTCGCAACTTTCTGAAAGGAGAGCAACTAAAAATTACGCTCAGGGGCAAAGCAAGGTGGGTTTATGTCAGATTGCTGCCCGAAGGTGCCAAGGCCACAATTCCAATTGGAATTATTGACAAAAGAATACATGTGCCTCAAAATAAAGTGGTCACTGTACGACTTGAGAGTCCACGCCCCAACATCCGGCAAGTATCTGTTCACTCTGGTCGACAAGCGTTTGGGAGAGGAATCAGTCTCTTTAATGACAATGCCGATATAGTCAGTATTGATGTTTCAATGGAAAAATAAAGAGAGGGCAGGTTATACGTTATCCCCTGTTTACTCAATACCTCCGATACCTTACTCCAAACTTCGGGTTCAGAACATCCCGATGTAAGCTGTATATTCCTCAAAACACAAACTCTCAAGTAACTCGTTTCTTCCTTGACTTGACAAATCAATCAAGATGAAAAACAGCTTTTCTGATGTAAAGAAGCTCACTCTTTTTCTGCTTGTATCGTATCTCTTTTCAGCCTGTGCCTCCCAGAGTCCGACGCTTTATCAGGCCGACCTGGAAAAAGCGTATCATAGCGCTGTACTTGATGCAGAAAGAGCAGAGCCATCCGAGATATCGAAAAATCTTGTAGCTGTTGTTCCGTCAAACCCGCAGTTGGTGTGGAAAAACAAGAATGATGCTCAGAATGCAAGAATATTGGTTGTCACCTGGACTGACTATAATGGCTATGATGATAAAATCGGTCAATCTATCAATCTGTCGAGAGAGATATGGGTAACAACCGCACCTGAAGTCAAGAATTTTTGTAAAACCCTGAAAGAAAACAGAGTGTTGCGACTTGAACAGCTTTTGGGGCTTCCAGCGAAAGCCGGAAAAACGAAATTTGTGGAAATGTGGGTTAAGCCGGGTGATCTCTTCAGACCAAGTGCGGACCCGGAGATTAGTGACAGTGAGGCAGAAACAGAGTTTCGGACAGCCAACAAATTTGTTACGGTGAGCGATGACTATGTAAAATGGTACAATGAGTTGAAGATCAAATCTTATGGAGACAAGGGCTATCCTTGGACAAGACTGGGTTATACGTATGACTGGGGAGATAAACGTCGTCACATAGGGTTAAGTGAATTTGTTATTATGCCCGGAGCAACTGTTGAAATCAATGCGATTTCAACAACAATGGAATACTAAATGCTCAGCTTCGGGGAATATATCCCACATCGATTTAAAGCCTTGCGCCACCGGAAATTTCGATAATCTGACCGGTGATAAACGCAGCATCATCGGAAGCAAGAAACAGTGCACACCGGGCAACGTCGTCCGGTGTTGCGATCCGGCCAAGCGGGTAACGCTGTGCGCACTCATTGCGAAGCATCTCCCACCGCTCGGGCCCAAGAGCCCTGACAAAGGCAGGAACCTCCACAAGAGCAGGCGCAAGAGCATTGACCGTTATACCGTAACGACCGAGCGACATGGCAAGCGAACGGGTAAATGAGTATATGCCGCCTTTCGACGCTGAGTAGGAAAACTGGTTCGGACTCCCCCGATAAGCCAGCGAACTCATATTCACTATTTTTCCAAACCTCTGAGGCTTCATCATCCTGGCAGCTTCACGGCAGGAGATAATGCAGGATTTGAGATTCAGATCAAGATTGACGCTCATTTTAAGATAGTCAATCTCCTCGACATCGGCTGACGGTTCGGCGTCACCACCGGCAATGTTCATCACAATATCAAGTTTTCCATACCGCTCGGCTATCTGCCGGTAGAGCGCCTCTATCTCCTCCTCCCGCGTTACGTCGGCCTGTACCGACATCCCGCTTCCGCCTCTCTGTTCAAAAAGCTCAAGCGTTTCCGCACATCCAGAAACATTGATATCGGTGGCAATAACCACAGCTCCTTCCGCTGCAAAACAGAGTGCCACTGCCCTGCCGATTCCTCCTGCTGCTCCGGTAACGAGCGCAATTTTCTCAATAAGCCGCATGGTCGTCGATGTTTACAGAGATTGTCATTATGCTATGACACCTCTTCTTTTCAATTCCCAGAAACATTTCGCTGTAGCCTGAATATCATTTGCCGCATTGTGCATTTCCTCAAATTCTGTGCCGAACAATATCTTGTACAGTTCACTCAATTTCGGCCATTTATTGCCATAAGGGCTTTTAAGAGCGCAAAAATCAGTGCTGCTCTCCATTGTACATATCTTCTTTTTTGATGGCAGAATATTACGCATTCTTGCTCTAATCAATTCACTGCCGACAATCTTTTCATCAAAACTCAGATTGTGCGCCACAAGAACCTCCGCCTCAATTGCAAGTTCCTGAAATATCTGAAGAACCTCCTGTATTGGGTGGCCCTCGGCATGGGCGCGCTGTGTTGAAATACCATGAATGCGAGAAGCGCCTGACGGTATCACAAAGCCTTCTGGTTTGATGATATAGTCGCCGGAAGACAGGATCTTTCCATCAGCAGCAGAGTATGAAAATGCCAACTGCACCAGCCTTGGCCAATTATCGACATCTGTCACCGGTGCCCGCCAGTTGCGGGGAAGCCCTGTGGTTTCGGTATCAAAAAATAGATACATTTTTTATGAAAACATTACACAACACTCTCAAAACGGACAATCATCATTGGCAATAACGCTCTCGCTGTGACTCTCAAAAACCGGTGGTTCCCAAGATACAGATTCCTCGGAATAAGATGTATCCGACTGATTTACTCCCTCAACTTTCCATCCCTTGACGTCGGTATACCACTTCCCGTTAAACTCCCTGCTTTCAATGTCAAACGAGATCGTAAGCTTCGATCCCACCTTCAGCAAATTTCTGTCATACTTCTCGCCCCACAATGAGATGCAGACTTTCTTAGGATACTGCCCCTCAGTTTCAACAATAATGTCCTGTTTTTTCCATGTTCCATTCTTTCCAGTACCCGTCTGTTCTGGAAGAATTGTCGATAGCTTTGCGGTGAGTTGCATAATATTTATGAATAAATTGATTCGTTATTAAACTGTTTTTATGTCGCCCCGGAGGTTGAAGGTCACATAATAAACCGAACATCCGTAGAAAAAACCTGCAACGCCAAGCAGCAGATTGTTTTCAAGAAAAAATGCAAGCAGAATTGCGGTCGCCGAGAGAAGGAGCACCGTAAGCTGTTTAAAGGCTTTTTTCATCACCGGCTCACCAAGCAGCGCAGAAAGCGCCATCTCGCTTCTGAGCGTTTCAAGAGAATTGGTGCGGACAATTGACGGGATAACGATATAGATCATCCCAATAAAAGAAAAGGTAATCCAGCCGAGCAAAGCCGCATGAGTATGGGAGTGATAAATCCACATCCTGTCGAAACGCAAGGGAGGAACCGTACCAAAATGAATCCCCTTGAGAAAATAGATATTCATGATACCGTAACCGCTTGTTGCAAAAAGAAGGGCAAGGCCGCTCAACAGAAATGCCAGTGCCGGATGATGAAATTTGGTATGGAAAAAGTTATTGAGGTAAATAGCAAAACTGCCAAGCAGCGCCATCACACCAAACAACAGAAAATGGCTGAGCAGCATCATGCCCAGATAGTACTCTGCAAGAATAACAATCAGAAAAACGAGAACACCACCGACAAAGATATAAAACCAGAGACTGAAAAGCCGTTTTGCCAGTTCCCGTTTTGATGACCGGCTCCATGCGTAGGTATAGAGAAACCCCATCACACTGATACTGAGTGGAAATGAAGAGCCAAGAAAATAGGATGATTGGGTAACAAAAAAAGGAATAATTTTCTGATCAGGAAAAGCCTCTTTAAGACCGAGTGTAAAAAGCCCAAGGTTGGCAACGAGCAGAAAAAGAACATCAAAAATATAGTAGCGCACCGAAACTTCTTTCCAGATTTTCGGAACTGAAAGTGTCGTGAAAATCTCCCTGAGGGGACCAGTAACAACAATCATGAGCAGTAAGCCTGTCATAGCTTTCAGTATCGGCCAATCCATGGTAACAGCAACAGTAATCATGACGAGAGAGAGCTGAACGGTCAAGATGTAGCGCAACTGCTTTGCTGGATCAATCTTCAGTTCAGGATAGATTGCCGCAGTCAGGTAGCGATTGAGAATAAGTATGGCAAGGTTGCCGAATCCAATAAAAAAGAGATACGGATGAAGCTTCAGGAGAAGCATATTACCTGTCGCAGCTCCAGCCGCTCCCATAAGAGAGGCAAGAGCCACAACGGTGACTGAAACAGAGAGGAAAAGCCTGGCAACACTGCTCAGTTCTCCATCAAAACGGTTCGGTTTCATTCAGCGCAGGGTTTTTATTTTATTCAATTCCAGTATGGCAATCACAGAGAGCGCTATCAACGAAACATTCAATGTCAGGGGATTGAATGGCAAAGAGAACATTGTTGGTTCAAACAAAGCGACAAAACAAAGAAGCCCGACTAAAGCCGCTGCATTGAACCAGAAGACCCAGCTCCATCGGGCCACAAGCAGGAAAAGTCCGAAGACAATCTCTGCTATCCCCATCCATAGTACCGCTTCACACGCCCACTGATAAACCGGAATGACGTGGCCAAGCAGCTCTGTTTCTCCACTGCTCTGACAAACTATTTTGGGAACAGCTCCCTGGTAAACCCATGAAAAGGATAGTGCAGCACGGCACAACAACAGAACCGGAGTCTGGTTTGAAAAAAAGCGCATTACCGGCCGCAGGTTAATGAAATTAAAAAAATAGCTATACCGCCTGTTTCCTTTTCCGCTTTGAAAACTTGCTTTGCATCTTGTCAAACCAGACATAAACGACTGGAATAACCAGCAGTGTCAGAAACATTGAACTAAAGAGACCGCCGATAAGAGCAACGGAAAGCCCGGACTTCCATTCAGATCCGGAGCTTTGAGAGAGCGCAATAGGGAGAAGCCCGAAAATCAGGGTCAACGTGGTCATGAGAATTGGACGCAACCGCTCTTTTGCGGCTTCAAGAATTGCCTCAGAAAGCTCCATCCCCTCTTCGCGGAACTTGTTGATGAAATCAACCAGCAGAATAGCGTTTTTTCCAACAAGCCCGACAAGCATGATCATACCAAGAATAGTGAAAATACTCAGTGATTTACCGGTAATGGCCAGAGCGAAAAGCGCCCCGATAATGGCCAGCGGAATAGAAAACATCACCACCATCGGCCAGATCCAGGAATCGTAGAGTGCAACCATGATAAGATAGACAAAGATAATGGCAACAAGAAAAGAGAGCAGAAGGGTTGAGTTTGACTCCCCCTGCCTTTTGAGATCAGATTCATAAGCATAGCTCAACGTCGAAGGCATGAGAGCACTTTTTTTCATGTTTGCCATGATCCGCTCAATCTCCTTGCCAATGCTGCCGACTGGACGACCAACAACCTGAGCCTTGACCCAGACCGCATTGTTTCGATCCTTCCGCTGCAACTGCGTATAGCCCCGATCCTGTTCAAAAGTGACAAATTGTCCGAGACGGACCAGATCACCCTGCGGAGTACGGAAGGTAATTTCGGAAAGCGTCGAGGTGTCCTGACGATAGTATTTGTCGAGCATCACCCTGATATCGTATTCATCTCCTCCATCACGGTATTTGCCAGCTTCATCACCGGCATAAGCCGTCCGCAATGCGGCTCCCACATCGGCAATAGAGATGCCGAAAGTGGCCATTTTTTCACGATCGACAATAATGCGCATTTCAGGACTCCCGATCTCTGAGGTTAATTTAATATCGGCTGTTCCTGAAATGGTTTTGAGACTGTCTCGCAATGCTTCGGCCACAAGGGTTACCTGACTTCTCAGTGGCCCGCTGATAATAACCGCAACCGGCGTTTCATTGGCGGTTCCAAAAATTCCGATTGGGTTGATGCTTGCCTTGAGGCCCGCGATATCCTGGAGATTGACCCGAATTGCCTGCATAATAGTATCTGTCGATCGGGTACGCTCCTCTTTGGGAGTAAGCCTCACATTGATCTCGGAAATATTGTCAGCGCTCTGGTTGAAAAAGCCTTCAGTTGAAGCCCCGACATTCACCATCACCTTTTGCACTTCTGCCATTGAGGTGAGACGACGTTCCACACTTCTGGTCAAGCGGTTGGTCTCCTGAAGAGGGGTTCCCGGTTCAAGCTCCAGCTTGACGGCAAACTCCCCCCGGTCAGACACGGAGATAAACTCTCCACCGATAAAGCCGAAAAACGGAAGAAGGAAAGAGAGAAACAACAGAAGTATAGCGCTGAAAAAAACTTTTCGGGGATTCTGGAGGCTCCACTGAAGGAGATCAATATAGATCTGGCGCAGACGCTGGAAGTTGCGTTCAAAAGCAAGAGCAAACTTTTCTACAACATTTTTTCCGGTAAACTTTTCTACAGTCGAAAAGCGCGATGCAAGCAGCGGTGTCAAAGTAAACGAGACAAAAAGGCTGACCAGAGTAGAAATCACCATAACAACGGAAAACTCCCGCAGAATATTTCCAACAATGCCACTGACAAGCGAGAGCGGCAGAAAAACTACCACATCAACCATCGTAATAGAGAGAGCGGTAAAGCCAATCTCGTTTCTGCCGGCAAGGGCGGCCTTTCGTGGCTCTTCGCCGCGTTCAAGATGGCGGTAGATATTTTCAAGCACCACAATGGAATCGTCAACCAGAACGCCCACGACCAGTGAAAGTGAAAGCAGCGTCATGAGGTTCAGCGAAAAACCGAAAAGGTACATCCCGATAAAGGTCGTCACAAGCGAGGTTGGAATGGAAACAAGCACAATCAGTGAGTTCCGCAGACTGTGGAGAAAGAGCAACATGACGAGCGCAACAAGCAGCACGGCAAGCAGAAGATCATGCTGCACAGCGGTAACGGCTTCAAGCGTAAAGGTCGAAGCATCCTGTGCAATATCAAAGTGGAGATGGCGAGCGCTGTAAAGTTTCTCGAGCTTTGAGAGCGCCGCTCTTGTCAGACGACTGACATCAACGGTGTTGGCATCGCTCTGCTTCATGACCATAATACCCACCGCACTTCGACCGTTGACCCTGGTAAGGGTGGTGATCTCCTTGAAGCCATCCTCAACTTCAGCAACATCCCTCAGTGCAACCATCCCGGAAGCAGAAGAACGTAACACAAGGTTTTTCAGCTCTTCCAGACTGGAAAACTTGCCGGCAAGCCTGACTACAAACTGCTTGTCGCGGTCATCAATTTTCCCGGTCGGAAAATCACTGTTGGCCTTTCCAACCTCCTTGAAGACATCGGTGACGGTCAAACCATAGCTCTGAAGCCTTGCCAGATCAAGATTAACCCTGATTTCCCGCTCCCGGCCTCCGAGCAAATAGACTTGCCCAACCCCGCCGACACTTGCAAGCAGCGGCTTGATGTCATCTTTGAGCATCTGGTAAAACTCCGCATCCGGCAATGATGAGGTTGCCCCGATGCGCAGCACCGGAACCTCATCGAGAGCAAAACGGGTAATAACCGGTGCTTTAGCTTCGTTGGGAAAGCGATCGCGCACCTCATTGATCTTGCGCTGGGCATCCTGCAGAGCCTTTTCAATATTGGCCGAATTGGAAAACTCAATGGCAACCACCGACAGCCCTTCAGTCGAGGTAGAGGTAATGGATGATATTTTTTCAATGGCCGAAACAGCTTCCTCAACGGGTTTGGTCAGCGATGTTTCTACCTCTCCCGGCGACGCACCGGGATAGCGGATGGAAACGGTAACGACTGGAGGGGTCATCTTCGGCAACAGCTCATACTGCAACTGCTGGTAGCTGAAGAGACCGAGAATACCAAGAACGGTAAAAAGCACAACAATAAGCGTCGGCCTTTTTATGGAGAGCTCTGTAAGCGTCATGGTCGTGCAGAACTCTTCTGCTGGTCGATGACAAGCACATCGGCCCCGTCATGAAGCTCATTCTGGCCACTGGTCACCACACTGTCGCCGGGGGCCAGTCCACCAAGAACTTCAACCTGCTTTTGCCGCTCCACACCTGCAAGAAATGACTTTAAATATGCCTTGCCGCGACGGACAACAAAGAGTTCAGGTTTTCGTATTCCTGAAACAAGAGCGACGCGTGGAACCAGAACAGCCTGCCGCTCCCTTTCGCCCGAAGAGAGTACCCTGGCAAACATTCCCGACCTGAAGATGACTTTACCGGTATTCTGCAACAGCACTTCTATCCTGAAAGTATGATCACGACCTGACTTGTCGCTCACTGAAGTGACCTTGCCTTTGAAGATCTCACCAGGATAAAGATCGTTGGTTACTGTCAGGGATGTGCCTTCTACAAACCTCCTCATCTCTCTTTCAGGCACAAAAATGATGATCTTAACTCGCGACATATCGACAATATGCGCCACCTTCATACCTTCGTGAACAAGTTCTCCCTGTTCCACAAGACGCGAAGTTACAACACCGGAAAAAGGCGCTTTGACTCTTGTGTCATTGAATTTTCTATCAGCCGCAACAAACTCTGCTTCAGCCTCTTCACGCTGCAACTGCACTGTTTCATAAGCTGAAAGTGCCACAGCACCTTCTTTGTAGAGGTTTCTGTAGCGATCAACATCCCTTCTCGCCTGCCTGAAATGTGCCTCCGCCCTTTGCTGCCGGGCAGTAGCAAGTTCATTATCAAGAATCAACAATGTTTCTCCCGCCTTTTTTTGCTCTCCCGGTTCTGCTGAAACCCTTCGAACCAGACCCGCAGACTCAGAAAAGATATCCGCCTCCCTGAAGGCCTCAACTGTTCCTGTGATGCTGAAACTGTCACGAACGGCCGCTTTCGAGACACAGGCAACCGAGACCGGAATACGGTCAAGAACCCTGGCTTCCACTTTTTTGTGTGTTTCAGGACGATGGGTCATCCAGAAAAATCCCAAAAGAAGCATCAGCAGCAAAAGCACAGGAAAAACAAACTTCTGAATTTTCTTCATTGTCAAGAATTCTACGGTAAAATGAGAGCAGGCTATACGACAAAAAAAGCGAACCGAGGCTCGCTTTTTTATCATAAAACAATGGCGATCTCAGCAGAAGTTACTGGCAATGGAACAGGAAATATCAGCCGATGCCTTGACATGTTCAATAATCGAAAGAATCCCGGTAAGATTAATAATATTCTGGTCATTCACCGATGCCTTGATCTTTGCTGCCGCAGCGTCATAAAGCGCCTGAATCTCATTCATCATCACCAGGGTTTCACTGGCATGTTTCGAGTTGCCGCTCACATAAGCCTCAACCGCTTTCTTGATCATTTCAGCCGTAATATCACCCATCGGCTTGAGTCCGTACTCATCCTTGTGGAGATCCTCAACATTGGCAAACGTCACATACTCAGCCTTGTCTGCAATATTGAGCGCCAACTGGGCGAGTCGTTCAAGATCACGGAGAATCATCCGGGCATATTTGATCGCCTGAAGATCCTCTGCGCCCAGATTCTGGAAAGATGCGTAGGCAAGGGTAAGATATTCAACTTCAAATTTCCCTTTCCTGATATAGGCCTCATCAAACTTGAATGCTGAAGAGGCAAGTTCAATATTTCCTTTTGTTGATGCCCGAATACTAAGCATCAGATTATTTTCAACATTCGATGAAAGTTTGGTAAGCTTCTGCTTGAGTGATTCAAGCTGCACATAGACTGTTCCCTCGGGTTTTATGGAAAGAGCAAATTTTGCGGGATCAATCTTGATGGTAAAAGCTTGCGGAGTTTCTGCTGTTTTCGGTGAATCGCCGAAAATTTTTCCTAACAGGTTAGCCATAGAGTTCAAACACCATGCTTATGATTTAAAAGATACAAAGTGACCTTAATTTAGCAGACCTGCAAGGTAAAATGCAAGAAAAAAACAAAAAACCCCCCGCTACTCTTTAATTGACTCTATAAGCTTTTCATAAAACCCTCCCTTATGACGGACAATTTCACCCGTCACAAGATAAATGACTTCATGGGCAATTCTTGACGCATGGTCAGCCATACGTTCGATATATCTTGAGATGCTCAAGGCAGCGATGAGCTGGTCAACATCCGAATCCGAACTTTTCATTAAGGTGGTCACCTTTTTAAAGACCGAACGATGCATCACATCAATCTCTTCATCAAGGGCACAAACCTGATCTGCGAGCAGACGGTCTTTTGAGATGAATGCCTCAATCGACTTTTTAACCATCTCGGCGGCATGCATACCCATATCCTCAAAGGCAAAAGAGTCGAGCATTTCCGGACTGATTTCCGGCATACGGTCAATAATATGGACCGCAAGATCACCGATACGTTCAAGATCATCGTTGATCTTGATAATAGTGACGATGGTACGCAGATCTCTGGCTACCGGTTGCTGAAGAGCAAGAAATGCCAGACAACGCTCTTCAAGATTGACCTCAGCCACATCAATTTCATGATCTATAATCCTGATCTGGCGAGCCCCCAGCTCATCCTGATGCTTCACCGCATCCAGGGCACTAAACAAATTCTCCACTACTTTGTTGGAGAGTTGGACAAGAACCTGCGAAAGTTCTTTGATAAGCTCATGAACCGGACGTGATGACATACAATTACTATGGTTTCGTTAGCTGAATCTTCCGGTGATATAATCTTCCGTCATCGGATCTTTCGGATTGACGAAAAGCTGCGCGGTCGGCGCATGTTCAACCAGAATTCCTTCATAGAAAAACATGGTGGAATCTGATACCCGTGATGCCTGCTGCATATTGTGCGTAACAATCATGATAGTATAACTTCCGCGCAACTCCTGGATAAGATCTTCTATTTTTGCGGTCGCTTTGGGATCAAGAGCAGAGGTCGGCTCGTCAAGCAGGAGCACCTCGGGCTCAACGGCAAGCGTACGGGCAACACAGAGTCTCTGCTGCTGCCCGCCACTCAATCCGAGAGCATTTTTGTCGAGACGGTCGCAGACTTCATCCCATATTGCCGCTTTTCTCAGACTGCGTTCGACAATTTCCATCAACTTCTTCTTGTCGTTCACCCCATGCAAACGCGGCCCGTAGGCAATATTATCAAAAATGGATTTCGGAAAGGGGTTTGGTTTCTGAAAGACCATGCCGACTTTTTTGCGAAGCAGCACTTCATCGGTGAATTTTCCATAGATATCCTCACCGTCAAAAAGTAGAGCACCGGTTGTATGACAGCTTGGAATCAGATCATTCATTCGATTTATAGCACGTAAAAAAGTACTCTTGCCACAGCCGCTCGGGCCAATAATAGCGGTGACATATTTTGAGAGAATATCGGCACTGACCTTCTTTACCGCTTCAAACTCACCATAGTAGACGGAAAACTCCCTGGCCGCGATATGAGCGGTTCCTCCTCCAGTTATTGTGCTGCGTTGAGGAGGAAGATAGATCTCCCGTGTTGTTTTCTGCAGTGGCACACTCTCTGAAGTATTTCTCACATCAGTTATCATGAGCATTGGTTGTTAGCCTTTTAATTTTTTTGAAATACGAGCCCGCAGAACTATTGCTGACAAGTTCAGCAACAGGACAATAGTGACCAAGGCAAGTACCATGCCATACTGGACATGGCGGATTTGAGTGGCCGCTTCATGTTCACTGGCAAGATTATAGATGTTCCATGAAAGAGCTGGTGTCGGAGAGGAAAAAACATCAGCAAGACCTATAGCTGAACCGACGCTGACTGCCGCTGTGAAGATAATTGGAGCAGTTTCGCCTGCTGCCCTGCCGAGGCTTATAACTCCTCCTGTCAGGATACCGGGAAGCGCGGCAGGAAGAATAACGGTCGCGATAGTATTCCATTTGGTGGAACCAAGGCTGAGCGATGCCTCTCTGTACGTTTTAGGAACCGCAAGAATCGCCTCTTCGGCTGCACGGATAATGGTCGGAAGAATCATAATAGCCAGCGTCAGAGCACCGGCAATCACACTTTTTGATTCGGAAACTTTCATGGTATTGATAAAAAAAGCAAGGCCGAACATGCCAAAAACAATACTCGGCACACCAGCAAGAGTGCTGTTGGCACTGCGCAGCATACTGTTTAAAAATCCCGGTTTGGCATATTCTGTAAAATAAACCGCCGCAACAACACCGAGAGGAAAAGCAAAAAGCATCGCACCGATGGCAAGAAAAAAGGTCCCCTGAATTTCCGGCCAGATTCCCCCGAAAAAGTGTGAATCAACAGAGCTGTCGGTGATAAATCCCCAATAGAAGGTAAACTCGGGAAGGAGCATGTTCTCAAGATTATCCTTGACATAAGGAAAGAGCCTGGCAAGAGAGGTGCCCTCAAAGCCAATGGCACGGCTTACAAAGTACTCCTTGCCCATAACATTGGGATTGGTGTTATCCCACTTTGACTCATAAAGCAGATCATGCAACTTTTCCTCCGCTTTTTCCCATCGGGTCTGACCATATTTGAACCTTGTCAGCATCGGTTCAGGATCACCCGGGAGGGGACCAAGCAGGGCCTGCAAGGCCGTCCTAACCTGGGAATATTTTGCCTGGTATTCTGCCTTTTTTTCGGGCGCCATGGTTTCAAGTTCCGCCTCGAAACCGGTAAGCATATCGTATACTTTAGCCCGGTATCGATTTGAAGAAGCAACCTCACTCGAAAGATACTGACTGTCGCCTCTCCTGAATTCAGCATGTAGCATCTTGCGATGTTCAACCGTACCGGTAAAAAATACTGCGCCAATACCATTGTAGACTATCGGCACCACAACAATCATCAGGGCCAAAGCCATGACAACGATGGAGCCGATACCAACAGCAGTAAACGACCGATCAAGTATCTTCCTGGTTCCGATATTCATAACAAAGGGTTTGAGGGAAAAATATTACTGCCCGGACAGAATTTTACGCTGGCGAACGACAATCCGCTCACTGACAAGATTGCTGATAAAGCTGATAATCAGGAGCAGCAGACCCATGGCAAACAGCACATGAAAACGGGCAGATCCAGTCACCTGATCGGCTTCTCCCATATCACCGGCAATGGTAGCCGTCAGGGTACGGATTGCTTCGAGGTAGTTGAACCATGGCTCGGGAATATGAGAAGAGTTGCCCGAAGCCATCCAGACCACCATCGTTTCACCAAGAGCCCGCATAATACCGAGAATAACCGCAGCAAGAATACCGCTGCTTGCTGCAGGAAGAATAGTTTTTATAATCGTTTCAGCTCTTGTGGCTCCAAGCGCATAACTGCCCTCACGAATGTCGCGACCGACAGCCTGAAGGGCATCTTCGGAAACACTGACAATAGTCGGCAGTGCCATAAAACTCAGTATAATAGAAACATTCAGTGCGTTGGTACCGGTCAGAATCTGTATGCCATTCAGCACAGAACCAACCTTGAACAAAAGAAAAATCGAGAAAAGGCCAAGAGCAATCAACAACATCCAGTGACGTTGCTGACGACGCTTTTCATCCTTGATGTTCGCAGTCAAGAGATCAGCAATAACAATAACGGAAAGAAGCAGAAAGGGTGAGACGAGAATCCACCAGCCCCACATCAGCATGGGTCCTCCATGATCCTGCATAAGCGGAGCCAGAACAACGAGGGCAAAAAAACCGAATGCTACCGATGGAATTGCGGCAAGCATTTCAATGACCGGTTTGGCGTACTGTCGAATCGAAAACGGGAGGATATCACTCAGGCATATTGCGGCGGCAACCCCCATCGGGACAGCAATCATGGCGGAACCGAGTGTCACCATCAAACTTCCGTAGATAATGGCAAGCGCACCAAACTCACCGGGCTCATCGGCAGGATACCAGTTTGTGCTGGTAAAAAATTCGCTGAATCCGCGGATCTGAAAAAAAGGAATGGCATCGCGTGCCACGAAATAGAAAATAAAAAGGACAATCACGGCCACAAAAAAGGCTACCGAAAAGAGCATCCCTTCTCCGGCTGTTTTTGCAACCTTCTGCAAGGTGCGTTTGCGAGCGGTTACCACAAAGGCATTCGAACGGTTACGCTCCCCTACACTCTCATCAGCCATAGTCTTGAATGATTTCTTTGATCAATTACCAGTTAGCCGCAGCATCACTGTGACTCAATTTTGATGATGCTAATCTATGGGCTTTCAGGATAGAAACCAACACCGGTTATGTTACAAGTATGAAACATTTGTATAAAAGAGAAAAAACAAAAACCGGTTCAGTGATCAACCGGTTTTGTAAATAAGAGCATCTGTACAGGAAAAACCCTAGCGGTTAACAAAACCAAGTTCACTTATTATTGCTTTGCCTTCAACAGTGTTCGGTAAATCGATAAATTGTTTTACAGGCCCCGATGGCTGGCCGTTGGTATAAAGATAAAGAGGCCTTGATACCGAATAAAAGCCGTTTTTTACCGTCTTAACACTGGGCAAGACGCCATTTACAGCAATTACCTTTACCGAGCGATCAACAAACCCCAAGCCAAGAAAGCCGATAGAGGAAGGAGTTGTACTTACTCTGGTTTTTACTGCGCCGTTACTCGACTGGGTTTCAGCACCTCCTGTGATCTGCATACTCTTGCCGGTAACCAGTTCTTTAAAAGAATCCTGAGTTCCACTGTTGGATTCACGCTGAATCACAACAATACGGGCATTGGCTCCTCCAACCTCTTTCCAGTTGGTGATGGTACCATGGTAAATACTGCTGATCTGAGCTTTTGAAAGTGAACGAACAGGATTTGCAGGATGAACTACCATGGCAAGACCGTCAAGAGCAATAACATGAGCAACAGGATTAACTCCTTTTATTCTGGCCGCCGCAATCTCTGCATCTTTCATGGCACGCGACATTGCCGCAATTGTGCATGAACCGTTAATCAGGCTTTTAGCGCCATTACCACTTCCCGACTCGCTCACCGTGACACGAATACCGTATTTTTTAGTGAAATAGGTTGCGAGAGATTTCGCAACAGGACCAACAGTCGTTGAACCGTCCAAAACAAGAGTCTTCACGTCAGCATTTGCTGTGCCATTGACGGCAAATGCAAGAAGAAAAACAAGCAGCAGAAGTTTATTTATCATAGGTCAGGATATTGTTTTATTTCCTGGAAAGATAATCACCAGCGGGTTAACTTTGAAATAGAATCGGATTAACAACATTAAAGGCGACGTTTTGTGTTGGTATCTATTACTTTAATTTAGTAAGTTACTTTAAATATGGTGAGTTGAATGATCTCTGCGTTACCATTAACCTATTGAACAAAGATATTTTTACCAATACATTCTTCATCCATAACCCTAAATAATATCATCCATGGCAAACGAAACAAATGATTTCTCGGTCGCGCTCAGCAACCTTCTGGATACCGCCGGTAAACTTGTCCAGCAGCAGATTGATCTCTTGAGCAGCGGAGTCAAAGCCGCCACACAGATTGTGGAACCTCTTGCTAAAACAGCAATTGATCTTGTCGGAAGTGCCTCAAACACTGTTGGACAGGCATTGCAGAGCATCTCATCAGCAATTGCTCCAAAAAAGTAAGCGGCTGCAGTTGAAGTTCAAAAAGCACCCTGTACATGCACAGGGTGCTTTTTTTATGCCACAAATGAAGACCACGACAACCCTTTACTCTTAAAACCAGAGCCTTTTCATGACCTGCAATGCTGTTATTTTTGACCTGGACGGAACCCTTCTTGATACCCTTCAGGATCTTGTCAATACCCTCAATACGGTGCTTGCCCTGCACGATTATCCCGTGCATACCATCGATGAGTGCCGTTTTCTTGTCGGACACGGAATGAAAGAGCTGGTCAGAAAAGCACTTCCTGAAGGAGTAGGTACCCCGGAAACTATTGACCTTCTTTTGCCGGAATTTATGGCACACTATACTGACAACTGGAACATGAACTCACGCCCTTATCCAGGCATCGGCGCCATGCTCGACACTCTTGCAGAACAGGGAATAAAAACAGCTATTCTTTCGAACAAAGCTGATCACTTCACCCGTCTCTGTGCAGAATTTCTGCTGAAAGAGTGGAAGTTTGATGTTGTCATGGGACATCACAGCGGCATCGCCCACAAACCCGATCCTGAAGGTGCTTTACTTGTCGCCCGAATGCTTGGAGAAGAGCCTTCATCAATTCTCTATGTCGGAGACAGCGGCATTGACATGCTGACTGCAACAAGAGCTGGAATGTTTCCGCTTGGAGTGCTCTGGGGTTTCAGGCCAGAAAGCGAACTTGTTGAGTCCGGAGCAAAAGCTCTGGTTCAACACCCTGAAGAAATTATCGACAACTATTTCAGCCCGAAGAGGATACGAATTGCTCGCTGATACGATATTCTTCGATATCAAGAACAATAATATGATTTTTCTAACTATTATGACATATAAAGCTTGAACCCCCTGGAATAAGGACTGTTCCATTTAACGCAAGCAACGAATGCGCGCCATCCCCAAAACAGTATACTTCAAACTCAATGGTGCCGCCTCAGTCGAGGCGTTACCCGAAAACATCCTTAATTATTTCCCTGCAGGATGGAGGCTTAAATCCCTTGGTTCATCGAAAGAACGTCGTGAGTTCTACGATACGTTCGAGTGGCAAGCTTTCGAAAAAGGGATTATCATTGATAAAAAAAAGAGAACTCTCTTTCTTGCTGACCTCGATACCGGCATGGAAACAGCTTCTCTCCCCTTCCCCGGGAACCTTTCCTTTTTTTTTTCAGACGCTCTTACCCCTTGTAAACTGAAAGAAAAGCTTTGCTCATGCAGCACTATCAGGGCATTCATGAAGCTTTGCTCAGTTGATGCACTTATGCGTTCATACCGAATTCTTGATGAAAACGAAAAAACTATAGCCATTCTGACATCTGAATCCTTACGCATTATTGATCATCGTGTTCGAGAACCCTTCACTCATTTTTTTGCTCTCTCTGCCTATAGGGGATATGAAGATGAGATAGCACACATTGAAAAGTCCTTGATGAACAACAAAGATATTGACCGTATTCTTGAGTTCAGGGAGCTTTTCAAGGAAATGATGCATGCCGCCGGACATACTGTTCAGGATTACTCTTCGAAAATCAGTCTCACCCTTGATCCAAATGCTCCAATTCATGAGAGCGCCAGACGCCTGCTGCATTTCACTTTTTCTGTCATGCGTCTGAATGAAGCGGGGATCAAAAAAAATATCGATTCCGAGTTTCTGCATGACTATCGGGTAGCCATACGCCGGACTCGTTCGATTCTCAAGCAGCTCAAGGGAGTTTTTGACGCAGGTGAAACCGCACATTATCTCAACCTTTTCAGGGATCTCGGCAAACGAACCAATGAATTACGCGACAAGGATGTTTATCTGCTTCAGCAGGCAACCTATTGCCAATATCTCACCCCTTCCCTTCAGCCTTCACTGAAGATATTTTTCGATAACATTGCCGCATCCAGAAAAATGCTGCACAGACAATTTTCCCGTTATCTTTCATCCGATGCCTACAAGTCATTTCTTGAAGAGTGGGAAACATACCTCAACCGCCCGTCGCATACTGAACCAGAACAAATACCATACGCATCCCTTTCAACCAGGAGTATTGCCATAGAAACTATAAAAAAAGCATGGAAAAAAGTAATCCGTCATGGCCGTCTTGTCAGCCAGGAGACAACTGATGCTGAACTTCATGGATTACGTATCTATTGCAAGAAACTCCGCTATCTGCTTGAATTTTTCGCTTCGATTTTTCCTTATAAAACTATTAACCCTGTTATCCGGCAACTGAAAGAACTGCAGGACAATCTTGGTGACTTTGTTGATTTTACTGTTCAACTTCGTTTTTTGCATGAACAACTCACACTGATGCCCGCAGACAAGTTACTTGCCGCATCAACAGGCGGCCTTATCGCGATTCTTTTTCAAAAACAGGAAGAGGCACGGCTCAAGTTCCACAAAACCTTCAGGTCGTTTGACCATGAACAAACCAGTCAACTGTTTCACGACCTTTTAACAAGCACCTGACCATGAAAACAATAGCCCTGTACAGTATAAAGGGAGGTGTTGGAAAAACGGCTGCGGCAGTCAACCTCTCCTATCTTTCTTCCCTGCTCTCGCCACCAGCTCTGATCTGTGACCTTGATCCGCAGGGAGCAAGCTCTTACTATTTCAGGATTGCTGCATCCAAAAAGTACAACAGCGACAAATTTCTCAAGGGGAACAAAAAGATATACCGCAATATCAAGGCAACCGATTTTGAAAACCTTGATATGCTTCCTTCCGACTTTTCCTACAGAAATCTCGATATCGAACTCGCTGAAGAGAAAAAGCCTCAAAAAAGGCTCAAGAAAAACCTTGAAGAGCTAAGCGATGACTATCGGTTTATCTTTCTTGACTGCCCGCCGAACCTGACACTGCTCTCGGAAAGTGTCTTTGCTGCCTCTGATCTTATTCTGGTACCATTGATTCCCACTACTTTGTCAATTCGCACCTTCGTTCAGTTGAAGGATTTTTTTGAAGCAAATAAACTGGACAGCTCGAAAATCCGGCCATTTTTCAGTATGGTGGAAAAGCAGAAAAAGCTGCACCGAGACATTATCAATGAATTCGGCAAAACACCGGAATTGCTCACCCAGATGATTCCCTACAATTCTGAAGTTGAAAAAATGGGCATTTACCGGGCTCCACTGAATGCTGTTCTGCCAAACGCTCCAGCATCAAAGGCCTACCGTAACCTTTGGGATGAGCTTCGCTCGTACCTTGAGCGGTAAGTCCATCCAGCGTGTATATACATTAATGGGTCGGCTATCGAGTTCTTTTTTGAGGATTTTTTTGTATGTTTAATAACAAACGATTAAAACATTTTGGTTTGTATTGCATTACATATTGCG
Organism: uncultured Chlorobiaceae bacterium; assembly: GCA_903836465.1. Lineage (GTDB taxonomy): Bacteria > Bacteroidota > Chlorobiia > Chlorobiales > Chlorobiaceae > Chlorobium. The sequence continues at coordinate 21,967 of CAILRB010000062.1, read as the reverse complement.
ATGACATGTTACTCATTTCAATATGAAACTTTAACCTTGGACAGGAAGGTTTTCCTAATGACAAATCGATCAGGTCAGGTTTATGCAAAATGAGTATTATAGCGAAACAGAAAACAGATCGGCGTGATTTTCACTGTTTTCTTTACTGTATTCCAAAACTCTATCCATTGAAGCCCCATCATGTCATTAGATCAAATTAAACAATGGACAAAAAACTACAACAAGGTTTTCTATCAAAGAGTTAAAGCCTTTTTGATATCGCTGATAGGTATAGCCTTTGCTGTTCTGGTGTATTTTTCTATCAATTTCGCTTTTCTATATTCTTCAACAAACAATAGTATAAAAAACAAGGCTATCATTGCCGCCAAGTCTGGCTCCCGCAAAATCGATACCATGGCCAGGGGCATCGAGCGAAAGGTCAGAGATATCTCTCTTGTGGCAGGAAATAAAGAGTTTAATGAGAATAACCTGATTGATATTCTTTCAGACAAGAGTAATAATGTTCCATGTCGGTATTCCATCAGATTTTTATCTGACTCTGAATCATCTGCAGTATACAAGAGACTGTCGAGTATAGGCAGCATTAATCGTATGATAGAAATGACGCTTTCAGGCAATTCCGATGCCAGCGGAGGATTGCCGAATGCGGAACCGGCCGGAATGAAAGATGGGTGGCAAAAAGCTGCATGGCACAAGAGTGACAAGGCTGTTATACTGAACTATCAACAGAGACTTTACACAACCTCGGGTTCTGGCGAAAAAAAACTTATCGGAATTGTTTCAGCGAAAATCTCTATCGATGATTTTCAGAAATCGCTTGACTTTCAGTCGTTGGGACAGTATGGCTATCGTTTTCTTGTTGCTGGTGATGGAGTGATGCTTGACCATCCTGACAAGAATCTTGTTATCAATAATTTCAAACTGCTGGATTATGCCAAGAGTACTTATACGGCAGAGAACAGCAATAACCTGCTGAACGCATTTAAGGCTAAAGCTGGTGTCAGTATTTTTGAAAAAAGCATCATTAACGGCCAGAAAACCATTTTCAGGTTTGAACCCGTGGCATCAACAGGATGGTTTACAGGCATTGCACTGATTGTCGATGAACTAACAGTGCCGAATGGCTTGCTGAAACAACAGTTGATGGAATTGATTTCAATATTTATTTTTTTCCTGCTCCTGTTGGGGCTCTATTTCGTTCTTTTATCTTCATCATCTGAAGTTTTCCATAAACGGATCAAGCAATATTCATGGTTTGTCAGTTGTATATTTATAGCCGGCCTTGTTTGTATACTTGCTATATATATAACAAGAGGTGCAAATTCTCCTTATGAAGATAACTGTATTACCACCTTCTCTCAAATTGAGCAGTACAAGAAAGAACAAACAGACAAGGCGCTTCATACTCAGTCTTCGCCACCGCAATTTATCCAGACAGGTATTACGGTCAATTCTCTTTCTGTTTCAGAGCCAAATGAAATGGCCGAGGTGTACGGGACGATGTGGCAACGGATTCCTGCGGGTATGGATGCAAAGCAATTTGGGGGAATACTGTTTCCTGATCAGATAGAAACCAAGATGTATGAAAGTTACCGAATGGAAGAAAATGGTTTTCAGGTTATTGGATGGAATTTCTGTACTCGGCTGCAGCAGGATTTAAAGAGTTCCCTCTACCCTTTCGACAGGTACAGTATCAAAATCAGGATGTGTCAACCAAAGAAGTTCGAATCCATTATTTTCGTTCCCGATATCGCATCCTACAAAATCACCTCCCCGACAGCCAATCCTATGGTGTCTGATGGTTTCTCCATTTCCGGCTGGAATGTTAACAATACCTATTTTAATTTTTCAGAACAACCAGACAATATAGATTTTGGACGCCGTACACTTATGGAGAGCCCCATTGTCAAAGACCTTACCTTGAACATCACCATTGAGCGCGACTGGCTCAGCAGCGTTATTACCATGATGATACCAATATTCATCATTATGGTAATCCTGTTTTCCGGTGTCTATATGATCACTCACGAAAACGATGCAGAATCATTCAGCTTTGATGCCAATGAGGCAACAGCTATAGGAACTGCCTTTACGATGTTTTTGGTGGTCACCATACAAAGTGTCAGGATACAGGTGATACCACAGGGTATTCTCTATATCGAAAAAATTTATTTCATGATTTATTTCGCAATGCTGATTAATGTGATTTTTGTAGTCGCCATTACGAAGCAAAGCGGATTTCTGTTTACTTACAAGCATGGAATATTTTACAGGTATCTGTACTGGCCTTTATACTCAGGCATTTTATATCTTATTACCTTGGTCAGCTTTTATTGACAGGTCAGGATCTTATGGCCTTTATAAATCATTCCAGCAAATTTGCCTGCCGGGGAAGAGCAACAGAGACCCGTCAAATGCTGACAATGGCCTCAAGGTGGCTTTTTTCCATATTCAAGAATTTGAATTATGAACAGGATATACAACATCATCTGGTCCAAAGCAAAGGAGAGATGGATTGTTGTTTCTGAAAAGGTAAAGGGGAATGGAAAAGTCCCCTCATCCCCCCTTCGGAGCATAGCTTTTCTGGCTGCAATGTTTGCCTCTTCCGGGCAGGCTTATGCCCTTGATCCCGGGTCACTTCCCGCCGGTGCCCAGATAACCTCCGGCACTGGCAGCATCGCAATCAGCGGCAACCGGATGACGGTGAATCAGTCCAGCCAGAAAATGATTGCCAACTGGCAAAGCTTTAACATTGGCGAAAATGCATCAGTCCGCTTCAACCAGCCGAACAGTTCCGCCGTTGCGCTGAACCGCATCAGCGACCAGAACCCCTCGCAAATCATGGGTTCGCTCTCGGCCAATGGTCTGGTTTTTCTGCTTAATCAGGCAGGCATAATCTTCGGCAAAAACGCAATGGTCAATGTCGGCGGACTTGTCGCCTCGTCACTCAACATGCTCGACAGTGATTTTCTTGCTGGCAAATACAAGTTCACCAATGGAGGCAGTGCAGGTCCCATTCTCAATCAGGGCGCCATCAATGTTACTGATGGCCACGTTTTCGCCTTTATTGCACCAAAAGTTACGAACGAAGGGAGCATTACCGCCAACAGCGGCAACGTCCTTCTTGCCGCAGGCGATCAGGTTTCGCTTGACTTCAACGGTGACGGGCTTATCACCTACACCGTCGATCGTGGAACGATCGACGCTCTTGTGGAAAACAAGGGGCTCATCAAGGCCAACGGCGGATTGGTTGTTATGACGGCAAAAGCCGCCGCCGCCCTGCAGATGGCGACGGTCAGCAACAACGGTGTCATTGAGGCCCAAACCATTCAGAACAAGGGCGGACGCATTATGCTCATCTCCGACATGGAGAACGGCCAGACAACCATCAGCGGCACACTTGATGCCTCCGCCCCAAACGGAGGCAATGGCGGCTTTATTGAAACCTCAGGCAGAGAACTCACCGTTATCGACGGAGCCACAATCACCACTCTGGCGCCCTTCGGTAATGCCGGCACATGGCTCATCGACCCTGTCGATTTCACTGTCAGTGCAGGAGTTGGAGCATTGACCAGCAGCGGCATTGGAGGCACGACCCTTACCAATAGTTTGTCAAACACAGACGTCATTATTGCTACGGATCCGAATCCTTTGATTGGCGAAAATGGGGATATCTTTGTCAACAGCGCAGTCAATATTTCCTCTCATACTCTGTCGCTTCTGGCTGATGGCGCAGTGACAATCAATGCCAGCATTTCGGGTAGCGGCGGACAACTTGTGCTTCAAAGCGGAACAAACGGTGCCGCCAACAAACCGGTTATAATCAACAGCTCTATTTTGTTTAGTGGTGACGGCAACCTGAAAATCACCAGTACTGGCGGAGTCCAATCTTATGCGGAAATCCAGGCTTATGGATTGCTCGAATTATACGGAACAGGTGCTTTTAATCTTAATTTTACAGGTAATGCCAGTGATTTTGATAAATTTACAGCACTTGTTGACGGTTCGATAAATCTTTATGAAAACACTGATTCTCTTCATATTCAACCAGAAGGAGTAACTGCTACCGGCAATGTCACCCTGCGAGCAAAAGAAGAATTACATGTAGATGGCCCAATCTCCATAACCGGCCCGGGCAATCTTGTGCTTCAAATTTCGGAAAATACCTCTGGCAATAATGTCATTATAACCACGTCACCGATTACTCTGAACAGCGGATCTGTCTCGTTTGTCTCTGAAACAGGTACAGGAGCTTATACCATTGGCAGCTCCATAACCGCCTCCGCTGGCGGTATTACTTTCGACCAGCCAGTACTCCTCAGCAACAACCCGTTGATCTCCTGTAATGGATTGCTGACCTTCAACAGTACAGTAACGCTATCAGACTTCTCAGATACTATCCTTGAGGCCAATGACTTTTTGTTTAATGGAAGTGTGACAGGAAACAATACCCAGCAGATAACGCTGATGCCCTACAATGTTTCCGGCAATATGACCATCGGTACAGGTGAAAACATAGATCTTTCCAATATCAGCAATTTCACCTCTCTTACGTTTGGTCGTACCAACGGTACCGGGACGGTAACTCTTAGTGGCCCAACTCCAAAAACTCCTTACACGTTTACAAGTTCAATCATTCTGCGGTCGGGTGGGTCCGGTGGCTCAGTGGTTATAGACAATCCGATTTCTACAACCGACGCACAATTGACGTTTATTGCCGGTGGAGCCCTGTCAATCAACCAGAGTCTCGAAACTAAAACCGGGGCGATTTCACTGGTGGGAGATGTCATAACTATTGCTGACAAGGTCTTCAGCTCTTCAGGGGCCATCACCATCTCGACTAATACTCTCACACTTTCTGGTACAGCGACCCTGTCCAGTGCGGGCTCGCTTATCATCTTTCCGAAAACCACAGGTGCAACCATCGGTATAGCCGGAGGAAGTGGCACCCTGGCATTGCCGGCCAGCTATTTCTCATCCAATTTCGTTGACGGGTTTTCTGATATTACCATCGGCAACGCAACAACAGATAACATAACCATCGGTGGCGATATCACCCTCAATGATAATTTCTCATTGATCAGTGCAGGCTCTGTCACCATCAATGGAGCACTGACTGCGACAGGAAACAACACCATTGCCCTTAAGGGAGCAGGCACTGTCACCGAAGGCGCGAGTGGCTCTCTGGTTGCAGATAAACTGGTACTGCTCGGAGGCAATGTCACTCTGGATAAAACCGGCAATAAGGTTACCACGCTTGCCGCCATTGGCGTTGACAATCTCACCTACCTCAACAGCGATGTACTGAATATTGGCACTGCCGGAGGTATCGCTGGAATCAACGCAAATGGCACCGTGAACGTGGCAACAGTAACGGGCAACTTGACCATCTTGCAACCTATCGCCACCACCAACGCTTCATTGAGTGCTGTTACATTGAATGCTGGCAGTAATACTGCGGTAAAAACATCCACAGGTGGAGATATTATTATCAGCGGTGCCAGTATCACTGTCGGGTCAGGCGGTTTGGCCAAGCTCTATACCGGCAGCATCAGTGGCAGTATAGGACTGACGTCGCTCATCGGGTCTGGCAGCAGCCAATTCCGCTATGCGAGCGACGAATCAACCACAAATTATTCACTCGCACTTTCTGCCGGAACCTATGCCATCTACCGCGAACAGCCGTTGTTAACTGTAACGCCAGGAAGCAATACCATTACTTATGGTGATACAACACCTGGTTTAGCTGGCAGTTTTGGCTCTTATGCAAATGGCGACACCTCGCCTGGAACGGTTACTGGAACTGCAACGTGGACGATAAATGGAAGCGCACCGTCAGCCTCCTATACAGCGGGAAGCTATGACGTATCCTATAGCAGCGGATGGGGAAGCAGTCTTGGCTACGGTTTTACTGATAACGTCTCAAGCATCAACGAGCTGGCTGTGAACCCGAAGACAGTAACGCTTTCGGCAACAAAGATCTATGATGGCACAACAAGTCTGGCAGGTGCGGTGACGATTGTGACCGGTGTCGGCAGTGAGACACTGACTTACAGCAATGCCTTTGCCAGTGACACGAATGCTGCCACAGCGAACAAATCAATCAGCACAATCACGCTTGCTGATGGTTCAGGCCTGGCAAGCAACTACCAGTTGCCGACGCTGAGCAGTGCGACTGCACCAGTGACTATAATCCCGAAAACAGTAACACTTTCGGCAACAAAGATTTATGATGGCACAACAAGTCTGGCTGGTGCGGTGACGATTATGACCGGTGTCGGTAGTGAGACGCTGACTTACAGCAATGCCGTTGCCAGTGATACCAATGTTGCCACTGCGAACAAATCAATCAGCACAATCATGCTTGCTGATGGTTCAGGCCTGGCGAGCAACTACCAGTTGCCGACGCTGAGCAGTGCGACTGCACCACTGACCATCACCCCGAAGACAGTTACACTTTCGGCAACCAAGAGTTATGATGGCACAGCAAGTCTGGCAGGTGCGGTGACGATTGTGACCGGTATCGGCAGTGAGACGCTGACTTACAGCAATGCCGTTGCCAGTGATGCCAATGTTGCCACTACGAACAAATCAATCAGCACAATCATACTTGCTGATGGTTCAGGCCTGGCGAGCAACTATGAGTTGCCGACGCTGAGCAGTGCGACTGCGCCACTGACCATCACTCCGAAGACAGTTACACTTTCGGCAACAAAGATTTATGATGGCACAGCAAGTCTGGCAGGTGCAGTGACGATTGTGACCGGTGTCGGCAGTGAGACGGTGACTTACAGCAACGCCGTTGCCAGTGATGCCAATGTTGCCACTACGAACAAATCAATCAGCACAATCATGCTTGCTGATGGTTCAGACCTGGCGAGCAACTATGAGTTGCCGACGCTGAGCAGTGCGACTGCACCACTGACCATCACCCCGAAGACAGTTACACTTTCGGCAACAAAGATTTATGATGGCACAGCAAGTCTGGCAGGTGCGGTGACGATTGTGACCGGTGTCGGCAGTGAGACGCTGACTTACAGCAACGCCGTTGCCAGTGATGCCAATGTTGCCACTGCGAACAAATCAATCAGCACAATCATGCTTGGTGATGGTTCCGGCCTGGCGAGCAACTATGAGTTGCCGACGCTGAGCAGTGCGACTGCACCACTGACCATCACCCCGAAGACAGTTACACTTTCGGCAACAAAGATTTATGATGGTACATCAAGTCTGGCAGGTGCGGTGACGATTGTGACCGGTGTCGGCGGTGAGACCTTGACCTATACAAACGCTTTGGCGAGTAATACCAATGTTGACACCGCAAACAATTCCATCAGCACGATAACGCTTGCTGATGGTACTGGGCTGGCAAGCAACTATGAGTTGCCGACGCTGAGTAGTGCGACTGCGCCAGTGACTATAATCACTGATCAAACAAGTCTTTATAGTTTAGCCAACATAGTGAGCAGCTCAGTGGTCAGCAGTATACAATCGGCCAGCACATCAACGACAATATCTGGAACAGGAAACAGCAGCTCGCCGACCAGCAGCCCGGTCATAACATCAGAGGCGGGAGAAAGCAGCTCGGCGATCAGCAACTCGGTGACAACATCAGAGACGGGAGAAAACAGCTCGGCGATCAGCAGCTCAGCAACAACATCAGAGACAGGAGAAAACAGCTCGGCGACAACAACAGTGGCGGGAGAAAGCAGCTCAGCAACAACAACAGTGGCGGGCGAGAGCAGTTCCGCTGCCAGTAGCAGCGCGGCAACAAATGCGGAGACAGCCGCTAACACGGGTAGCAAAGAAGGATCTAATACCGCAGCCACCAGGGCGCAAATGGATGCCGGATCAATGAGACCAGGTTTGGCAAGTGCCATGCCGGGATCTGCGTTCAATTTTGGAACCATCGCTCAGATCACAGAGAATACCTTTGCAACAAGCAGCCTTGCCGAATTCGTTTCCAGCCCTGATCAACTTTCTTTATCGAATGGAACTCCGGTGTTTGGCAAGCAACGTTTCAATGCCGCTTCAAAGAAAACGAGAAGGAGTGACGCCCCGCCAGATCCTGTTGCCTTCGGTACCTTGGGAACCCTGGGATATTTAACCGTCTACTTATTCGCAATGTTTAACAAAAATCGTTAACCTGGGACGATGACTTTCCGATACCGGTTTACTGACAGGCTTCTTCAACCCATGAGGATCACATCCGAACGCTGATAAGCCAAGATCACCCGGAATAAAACCGAGTGTACTGGCAATCATTAGCCTCTTTTCCTGATCTCCATCAGGAAAAATTCCTATTATAATGATTAATCGTATTTTGCAGTAATCATCATCTACCGTTTCTTATGGCAAAATGGCAATGTGGGCTATGCTCGTATATCTACGATGAAAACAAAGAATCCGTCGCCTGGGAAGCCCTCCCGAATGAATGGATATGCCCTGTCTGCGGTTCGCCAAAATCCTCATTTTTCCCTCTGAAAGATCAAGAACCCGTTACTCCGGCAGTCAAGAGCGAATCCGTTTCTACAAACATTTATGAATGCACTCTTTGCTCCTATACCTATGATGAAGCAAGAGAAGGCACCCTGTGGCCAGCTCTTCCTGGCAACTGGACATGTCCTGTCTGCGGCTCAGGCAAAGAGAGTTTCCACCTTGCAGAATCCAGCCGCCCAACCCCCGCCTCGATTGGCACCGAAACAGGTTCGGGAGAAGAGTATCTGGCGGAATGGCGCCGGCTGGCTGACGATTTCGAGGTTAACATGGCCGATATTCACCGCCTTGCCATGACGGGAAAGTCAATTATCGAACCCATGCGGACACGCATTCCCACCTTCTCCTGGGATGAAATCCTCATTAAAGGTGCGCAGCTTGCAAAAATGCCGCTCAACAAGACACAACCGGTTGCCACACAAACGATGATCGGTCCCGCTGCAGCCTTGCCACTTATGCTCGAAACCCCGGTTTTTGTCTCCCATATCTCTTTCGGCGCGTTGTCGAGAGAAGCAAAGCTCGCTCTTGCCAAAGGCAGCGCGCTGGCAAAAACAGCCATGTGCTCGGGTGAAGGGGGAATTCTGCCCGAATCACTTGAGGCATCCTACCGTTACATTTTTGAATATGTTCCCAACAAATACAGTGTAACCGACGAGAACCTGAAGCTGGTCGATGCCGTGGAAATCAAAATCGGACAGTCCGCAAAACCGGGAATGGGAGGACATCTTCCGGGGAGCAAGGTCACCCGTGAAATCGCTGCAATCCGGGGATGTCGGGAAGGACAGGATATCATCAGCCCGTCGCACTTCCCCGACATCCGCTCAAAAGAGGATCTGAAAGCCACAGTCACTCATTTGCGACAGAGAACCGGGGGGAAACCGATTGGCATCAAGCTTGCGGCTGGCCATATCGAAAGCGATATCGATATCGCTCTCTATGCAGGTGTGGATTTCATCACTATCGACGGCCGTGCAGGAGGAACCGGCGCTTCTCCCAAGGTTGTCAAAAACGCTACGTCAGTGCCAACCATTTTTGCTCTGGCAAAAGCACGAAAAATACTTGATTCGAGAGGAGCCGATACCGTTTCGCTGATTATAACCGGTGGCCTGCGCCTCTCTTCAGACTTTGCCAAGGCTCTGGCAATGGGGGCCGACGCCATAGCTGTCGGAACTGCAGCCATGATGGCTGCAGGGTGTCAGCAGTACCGTGTCTGCAATACAGGCAAATGTCCCGTCGGCATCGCCACACAGGATCCGGCCCTTCGTTCCCGTCTGGATGTCGATACATCCGCCATCCGCGTTGCTAACTTTTTCAACGTCGTCACCGAAGAGCTTCGGGACTTTGCACGCCTGACCGGCAATGATAATGTTCACCATCTCTCGCAGGCTGATTTATGTACCACCAATTCCGAAATTTCCAATCATACCTCTCTTGAGCACGTATAGCCAACCATAGTCTCCCGACAAAAACAAGGAGAGGCATAAAATCCCAAGGAGAACAACACCATGTCAACAATAGAGAATCTGCAGAATGCTTTCGCAGGAGAAAGTCAGGCAAGCCGGAAATATCTTGCTTTCGCGAAAAAAGCGGAAGAAGAAGGGATGCTCCAGGTAGCAAAGCTTTTTCGTGCCGCTTCTGAAGCGGAAACCGTTCACGCCCTTGCGCACTTTCGGGTAATGGGAGGAATAAAAAGCACCAATGAAAACCTTCAGGAAGCCATCAAGGGCGAAGAATTTGAATTTACCGAGATGTATCCCGACTATCTTGTTGAAGCACAGCAGGAAGGCAATAAACCGGCCGAGTTTTCCATCAAGAATGCGCTGGCTGTAGAAGAGATCCATCACGGGCTCTACGCAAAAGCACTTGAAGCGGTAAAAGGCGGCAGAGACCTGCCCTCCGGAAAGATCTATATCTGTCCGGTCTGCGGTAACACCGTCGAGAACACTATACCGGAAACCTGTCCCATCTGCAATGTTCCTGGAAGCAAGTTCATTGAAATCAGATAAACAGAACCCTGATCATTTCATGGTACAGAAATAAATGGTTATGCATAACAATCATGAAGAAAACATCGTCGCAGTAACGAAAATGTCACTGCAGTTCCTTACTGAAGCGATCGGGCAATGCCCGGCTGAAATCGAAAGCAGCACGAACAGGGATATCGTTTTTGCTGTACTTGGTTTCCAGTACGGTGCCGTGCAGAGCGCCGCTTATGTTGCCGGTCTGGACGAGACGGCATCTGCCGTTATCGCTGAAGATGTCATCAGCAGAATAAACGGTATGGAGAGGGAGAGTGTTTCCAAATTCCTTACACTGATGCCGATGCTTGCCGAAAAGAAGTATCCCCCGATTGGTATCGGTGGCAAAGCAATTATCGCTTTTTACAATTCCGCCACTGACGAGGAGAAGCTGTCAACGTCAGGCACACTGCTGGAAATTCTTCATCAGATTCATGCATCGTAAATCAGGAATCGCCCCCGCTCACACCGCCACCTTCCTGTACCGGTTCACCGCCAGCGTCACCATCACCACGGCATAGCCGATCAGCCAGAGCAACTGCTCCCGGAACTCCAGCAATCCTGACCCTTTCAGCATGACTCGTCGCATGATGTCGACAAAGTGGCGAACGGGGTTGAACAGTGTCATGGTTTGTGCCCAGTGAGGCATGCTTTCGATGGCGGTGAAGAGACCGCTCATCAGGGTGAAGATGACCATGAAAAACCATGCCACAAACATGGCCTGCTGCTGGGTTTCAGTGATAGTGGAGATGAAAAGCCCCATACCAAGCACGACAAGCATAAAGATCGCTGAAACAAGATAGATCAGCCAGTAACCGCCAAGCATCGGAACATGAAAGATGAGTCGGGCAATCAGGAGACCGATGCTCATTTCCGCAAGGCCGATAATCCAGAACGGGACGAGCTTGCCGGTTATGAACTGGTAGCGCTTGATCGGGGTGACGTTGATCTGGTCGATAGTGCCGATCTCACGCTCCCGCACCACATTCATACCGGAGAGAAAGAGGCCGATAAGGGTAACCAGAATGACGAGGATGCCCGGCACCATGTAGTGAGTATACTCCAATTCGGGATTGTACCAGCCTGAAGAGATAATGTCGATCTCCGGAGGAGCCTGAACGGTTGCGTTAACTCCTGATTTCGGCAGCTCCTCGCGGTTGAAGGTTCGAATAATCTCACTGGCATAGGCCTGAATAACGCCTGCTGAAAAGCCGTCTTCGGCGTTGATCATCAGTTGCACTTTGGCATGGCCGGATGTGGTGAGGTCACGCTCAAAGTCGTGCGGAATAACAAGCACCAGGTCGGCGTTCCTGCAAAGCAACTCTCCGATGCTCTCCCGATCAGAAAAGGAGTAGCCTGTCAGACGAAAATAGTCACCAGCGGTAAATCGTTTGACCAGCTTTTCCGAGAGGATTGAGCGATCCCTGTCTTGCAGATGCAGCGGCACCTGTTTGATGTCGAAGGTGGCCGCATTGGAGAGAATCACCAACTGAATAAAAGGCATGATAATAATGATCGGCAGCATTCCCCGGTTGCGGAATATCTGCAGGAACTCTTTCTGCACCAGAAACCATATTGTACGCATCAGCCCGCTCCCCTGTTTACCGCTCTTAAAGCCTTGTCTTGAACTTTTTGATACTTGCCGCCATCAGCACCGTCGCCATCAAGGCAAGCACCAGTGTCTCTTTCCAGATATAACCGAAGCTTGTCCCCTTCAGCATAATCCCCCGGACAATAATCAGATACCATTTAGCCGGAATAAGGTTGCTGATCATCCGCAGAGGCAACGGCATGCTTGCCACAGGAAAGATAAAGCCGGAAAGGAGAATCGTTGGCAGCAGGAGCCCGGCAAGTGAAATCATCATGGCCACCTGCTGTGAGCTGGTAATGGTGGAGATGAAGATGCCAAGCGAGAGCGCCGTCACAATAAAAAGCAGCGACTCAAGCATGAGCAGCAGTACACTTCCCCTGCAGGGCACACCGAAAACAAACGAGGCAAGCGCCACTACGGTCACTACATTCACGAAGGAGAGCAAAAAGTAAGGCACAACCTTGCCGATAATGATCTCCACCGGCCTGAGCGACGAGACCAGCAGTACCTCCATGGTACCGCTCTCTTTCTCCCGTGTAATGCTGATGGAGGTCATCAGCGCGGAGACCAGCATGAGAATAAGCGCCATCAGACCCGGCACAAAAAGGTTGACACTTTTCAGCTCAGGGTTGAACATCATCAGCGGCACAGCCTCAACGCCCACCTCTGACGTTTTGAGTGCCGTGTTCCGATAATCCTGCAACACCGAGGAGGTATAGCCGGTAATAATTTTCGAGATGTTGGGATTCGATCCGTCAGTCAACACTTGGACGTTCGACCTCCCTTCCCGTATCATGCGTGCAGCAAAACCCGGTTCGAAAACAATCGCTTCGGCAATGCTCCCCTCCGCAAAAGCATGCTCAATCTCTTTGGTGGAATGCAGCTCCTGCGTCATGACAAAGTAGCCCGAAGAGGCGAGCTTGTCGGTAATCTCCCGGGTAACAGCATCATGCGACTGGTCATATATTCCGAGATTGATCTCCTGTATCTCGTTACGAATGGCAAAACCAAAGAGAAGCAACTGGATGAGTGGCATCCCGAAGAGAATGGCCGCCGTTCTGCGGTCACGGAAAATGTGATAAAACTCCTTGAGCAAAAAGCCTCTGAAACTGTGCATTCCGTTATTGGCTACACTTCGATGATCCGACGAACATCTTTCAGTAAAAGGAACAAATGATAAGGGTCAACCGGTGAGGGAATAAAATCAAAATGGGCATAAAATTGCTGAGCAGCATCGTCTTTGGCATGGACGGCGAAGGCTCGGATACCTGCAATATCAGCGGCTTGCAAGGTTCTCCGCATTGCGTTTTTCAAAAGACCAGAACCAATACCACGATTTTGCCAGTTTTTGCTCACAGCCAGACGAGCCAACAACATGATCGGAACTGGATGCCGCGCAAGTCCCTTGGTCAGGCGTTGCGGGGAATCCTCATAATTTACCTGACCAACAGCAAGGGTGTAGAAACCAACAACCGACAGATCTGCCAACCCGACATAGGTTTGCGATGAACAAGCCTGTTGATTGGCAAGGGCATGGCGAACAAGAAATCTGTTAAGTTCCTTGCTACCACAATCAAAATCATCTATGGCATGATCACTGCGCAGCTTTTCAATCGAGAAGCGTGTTGACATGGCGTGTTACTCGTTCTCGAAAATACTTTGTTCCTGAAAAAGCTTTTTAAGCCTTGGCAACTCACGTGGCGATGCATCAAGCGCTTCCATAAATACCGTCCATTGTTTGTCATCAAGGCTAAATGAACGTCGATCGGCCAGTGTCTCTTCTGCACGTGACAGAGCACTCTCAAGCACAAATTCACTGACGGATCGATGTGCGGCTATAGCTGCGCTACGCAACACCTGCTTGGCCTGCCGTGACAAGCGAAGGTCAAGTTTTTCGGTTCTGGCAGTTTGTGGCGTCATAAAAAAAGGTCTTGTTTATATTGAAAAACAAATATAACAGAAATGCCAGACATTGTCATGACAAAAAGCGTGTAGGGTTTTCAATCAAGGGTTATATTGAATCGCTGAGATTAAACGCAAACATTGTTGCTCTATTGCTAATAGGTGCCGGTTTTTTGCTCTTGAACTAACGACTTAATGCTTCGCTTCACGTAAAAAGACTCTGGAACTGATACATGCAGGTGAACCGATAGTGGAAATTGGTGACAAATCCTGAATTTTCTTGGGATAGATTACCATTATTTAATCCGAAGTCTGGTACAATGCTTTCGAAGTGTAACTGTAGAAGGATGATTTTCCCCTAAAGTTTTCTCCATAATTCTCAGTGCGCGACTGTAAAGCTGCTTCGCTTCTGTAAACTTTTTCCGCGCCTCCAATAATATCGCAAGATTACCAAGGCTTATGGCAAAATCAGGATGTTCCTGTCCAAGCTTATCTTCCCTGATCGCCAATGCACGACGGTAGAGTGGCTCCGCTTCTGCATATTTTCCTTTTTTTTGCAACAATCCAGCCAGATTGTTCAGGCTAGAAGCTACATAAGGATGATCAGGGCCCAGCTTATCTTCCCTGATCGCCAACGCACGACGGTAGAGTGGCTCCGCTTCTGCATATTTCCCCTTTGTTTCCAACAATCCAGCCAGATTGTCCAGGCTTGTGGCGACATCAGGATGCTCTGGGCCAAGATTATCTTCATTGATCTGTAGTGCACGACGGTAGAGTAGCTCAGCATCGGCAAGATTCTCTTTGGTTTTCAACAATCCTGCCAGATTGTTCAGGCTATAAGCTACTTCAGGATGCTCCGACCCAAGCTTATCTTCCTTGATCGCCAACGCACGACGGTAGAGTGGCTCCGCTTCTGCATATTTCCCCTTTGTTTCCAACAATCCAGCCAGATTGTCCAGGCTTGTGGCGACATCAGGATGATCCGAGTCAAGCTTTTCTTTTCTAATCCCTAATGCGCGATAGTAGAGTGGCTCCGCTTCTGCATATTTCCCTTTTGCTTCAAGCACCACTGCCAGATTGTTCAGGCTATAAGCTACATCAGGATGCTCTGGCCCAAGATGCTCTTCCCTAATCTCCAATGCATGATGAAAGAGGGACTCCGCATCAGCGTATGCTGCCCGCCCATAGTGATACTCCCCAATATTGTTCAACAATATGGCACGTTCCTGCCAGCATCCATCCTGATCATAATCTGTATCATCAAGCACTGCATGAGCATGAGGCAGCAAGCTAGCACATTCAGGCCAGCATGAGGGGTTGTTGTATGCTTTATCCGGAAATCGAACACTCAGCGCGTCTATCATCGCATCCCGATAGCGTGCCAGCTCATCCTTACTCATCCAGTCACGAACCACTGCCTGAACAAGCCGATGAGTGGAAACTTTTTCAGTGTCAGGTGTGATGAGTGAATAGGAGCGAAGTGCTACAACAGCATCATCAAGCGCAAAACTGTCTACAACTGTACTCTTCTCATAATGCTCCAATGCATTCTCTAAAAGGCTTTTGGGAATAGTGTCAGGAGCCGCCATGCTGCAGAGCGAGAGCAGCTCTTTGGCCATGGAGATTCTCTTTATCTCATCAAAGGCAAGACTCCATGTTGTTGCGATGGTATCGGGATAGCCGTCTGGTGGTGTTTCTTTTTTCCACAGCTCTTGTCGTCGGGAGTTGAACAGGTAAAGATATTCAGCATACGTTTTTGTTCTGGTTTCGATATAGGCCGCAGCCTGCTCCAGGGCAAGCGGGAGGTCGCCAAGGGCCACTGCAAGTTTATCAGCAACTTTTTCATCCGATTGCCCCGTGCGTTTCTGCAAAAAGGCAATGGCTTCATTCCTATTCCATACTTCTATTGATAATGGCTTACCGAACGCTCTCCAGTCCTGATTCCGTGAGGTAATCAGCACATGCCCACCCGTAGATTCGGGAAGATAATCACGGATACTCTTTGCATCTTTGGCGTTGTCAAAAATGAGCAACCAGCCCTTGTGCTTATCAAGCCACTTCCGCATACCCCGAACAACAAGCTCCTGTTCTGACTCATTCCTTTCCGGTAATTGCAGTTCAGTTGCCAGTGCGATGTAATCAGCAATAAGGCTTGAGGGTGCTTCTGCCCGAAGCCACCAGACAAGTTCGTATGATGCGCTCTGCTGCCAGGCGTATTCCATGGCAAGCTGCGTCTTGCCAATTCCGCCAAGCCCATAGAGCGCCTGCTGCGTCAATGCAGTATTGTGCTCTTTATTCAAGGATTCGCGAATATCCTCCAGTACCTGAACGCGACCAGTAAAATTTGGATTGCGCCGTGGAAGATTCCATACAGATGGAAGTGTGCCAGGAAAACGGGGTTCGTTCTTCATGGAATGCAAAGGCGAAGCGGGAAAGTCGGGCTCTTTTTCCGGTTTAAGACGAGTATGTTTTGTGGTTTGTTCTATTCGCTGAAGCAGAGCTGTTTTTGCCCTGTCGTTTGGCAGATTGACCAAATCGATGTAGACTATAGCCTTGTGCAGTCCTTGCAGTTCACACTCTTTAATTCGAACAGGGATTAGCAGCCCTTTTTCTCCTGTTGGATCCTCAGCAAAAACCGCAGCCCATTCCGGTTTTGTATACGCTTTTTCAAGATAACCCGGAGATAGCACAGCAATCGTTCGCTCTGAAGTTACAAGCGCCTCTTGCATTTGGAGTACAAAGTTCCCTCCTGCATGAAAATCCCAAGCCTGCAGAACAGTAGTATAGCCGGAGGACTCAAGTTGCCAGGCTATCCATTCTGCCCATCGCTGATCAATACCGGTATAACTGATGAAGAAATCTTTTTTCATAACAGCAGATGAGGTACAATGAAAAGATTTTCAGTAAAGATAACCCTGACATACGATAATAACAATAATACTGATGCCGAAAAGCCCAGCAAAATATTTCAGAACATTGCGTTATCGAGTGAAAGGAATGTGCCTCCGATAACTGTATCGCAGTGTATATCTCCTTAAACAGCGACCTTCCGGCACCTGTTTACCGCTAGCGGAACCATGACCTCCTCTTAGCCAACCAGCCAGGTCGCCAGAAAAAAACCTACAACTTTGCCTTCCGTTCACTCCGTTTTCTTCGGTCTGGCAAGCTGAAGAAACACCTCGTTCATGCTCTCCACCCCGAACTGGCGCTTCATCGCCTCCGGTCGGTCCAGCGCCGCCACCTTGCCGTCCCCCATGATGCAGAGACGGTCGCAATATTCGGCCTCATCCATGTAGTGAGTGGTTACAAAGATGGTCAATCCCCGCTCTGAAGCTTCATAGATCATGTCCCAGAAGCGCCGCCGTGTCACCGGATCAACACCGCCGGTTGGCTCGTCAAGAAAGACAATCTTCGGCTCGTGGAGGATGGCCACAGAAAAGGCGAGCTTCTGTTTCCATCCAAGGGGAAGCGATGCAAGCCTTGTGTCAGCCACATCCACAAGCTTGAGCGATTCAAGCAGTTGTCGGCTCTTCTCCTTGATTGCCTGATTGGTGAGCCCGTAGATACCGGCAAAAAACCGGATGTTCTCGCGCACCGTCAGATCGTCGTAGAGGGAGAAGCGCTGGCTCATGTAGCCGATATTCCGTTTCACTCCCTCTGCTCCAGTGTAGAGGTCAAACCCTGCAACAGTGGCCTTGCCGGACGTGGGAGCGAGAAGACCGGTCAGCATCCTGATGGCGGTGGTTTTGCCTGCCCCGTTCGCTCCGAGAAAGCCGAAAATCTCTCCCCCGGAGATGGTGAGTGAGAGCGCATCGACCGCCACGAAATCGCCAAACCGCTTGGTCAGTTTGTCGGTATGAATCACCGGCTCACTCATAAGGGCACACTTTTCAGGTCAAGAGTAAGGTCAAGGCGCAAAAGAATCTCCAATTCATACATGAGCGCTCCCCTGTTTTTCTTCCATAAGTGCAATAAAGGTATCTTCAATGCCGGGTTGAATCACCGACACCGAGACATCCGTGAACCCTTCAGCCTGAAGAGCCGCAAGCAGCTCATCGACCCTGACGGCGGGGCGGTTGTCGGTATAGTGCAGGGCGCTGCCGAATGCATAAACGGAGGCGGCATGAGGAGAGGCTCGCAAGGCGCAGAGCAGCCGCCATGTTTCCCGGGCACGAATGGCAAAGAGCGGTTTGCGGAAGAGGGTGGTAATGCCGGTCGGGGTATCGAGGGCAAGCATCCTCCCCTCCTGCATGAAGGCAATCCGGTCGCAGAGCACCGCTTCATCCATGTAGGGGGTTGAGACGAGAATGGTCATCCCCTGCTCCCTGAGGCGACCAAGCATCTGCCAGAACTCCTTGCGTGATACGGCATCGACGCCGGTTGTCGGCTCATCAAGAAAGAGCACTTCGGGCCGATGCACCAGCGCGCAGGAGAGGGCAAGCTTCTGCTTCATCCCGCCCGACAGCTTGCCTGCCCGTCTCGTTTTGAAGGGCTCAAGCTGGCTGTAGATATCGCGAATCAGCTCATAATTTTTTTCAACCGTTGTGCCAAAAACCGAGGCAAAAAAGCGGAGATTCTCTGCGACGCTCAGATCGGGATAGAGGGAAAATTTGCCCGGCATGTAGCCTATGCGCTTGCGAATATCTCGGTAAGAGCGCACCACATCCAGTCCGAGCACCTCTGCCCTCCCCTCATCGGGAAGGAGCAGTGTTGCGAGAATCCGGAAAAGAGTGGTCTTGCCTGCTCCGTCAGCGCCGATAAAGCCGAACAACTCCCCTTCGCCAACAGAAAGAGTCACCTCCTGAAGCGCCTGAATTGCCGCAAAGCGCTTGCCAACACCGGCGATCAGCACCGACTCCTTCATGAGCCAAGTTTTGCGGGCAACCTCATCTCTCCGGGCATCCCGATTTTAAGGCGACCATCCTGATTGTTGACCTGAATCTTCACGGCATAGACCATGCTCACCCTATCTTCCCTTGTCTGGATAATTTTCGGGGTAAACTCAGCTTTCGCAGAGATCCAGGTGATTCTGCCTTTCAGGCTTTTGCCACCATCAATCAGCACCTCAACCTCCTCGCCAATCCTCACCTGCGGCACCTGCGCGCCACTCAGGTAGACTCTCAAAAACATGGTCTGCAGGTCGGCAATCTTGTAGAGCGGTTTGCCGTAGGAGGTCAACTCACCCTTTTCGGCATACCTGGTCAACACAACGCCATCAACCGGGTTGCGAACAACACTCTTTTTGATCTGATCGTTGAGCTGCGCTATGCGTGCCTCCTTGGCGCTGATCTCCCCGGCAATACCGGGATTTTCGGTTTCGAGAGAGCCAATCTGTTTGTCGATAACGCCGAGCCGGTTATCAATATCCTCAAGCTGTTTTGAGGGAACCGCACCTTCCTTCACCAGCCTCCGATAGCGATCATCATCGCGCTTGAGGTTTCGCCGTTCTTCAAGCAGCACCCCGATCCGGGCGCCAAGGCTTGGCCGCTTTGCCTGAAGCGACTCACGCTCTGCCTGAAGCTGGCTTAGGCTGTAGTGCAGTTGAGTGGTATCGACAACGGCAACAACGCTGCCTACCGCCATTCGTCTCCCCTCTTCAACTTCCAGCAGCTCCAGCTTGCCGTTCGCTTCGGAAGAAACAATGATCTCCGTTGCCTCAAAATTACCATAGCCGTCGGACTTGTCGCTCTTCTGGCAAGTCGTCAGCACAATAACGCAGAAAAAAAGCATGAGTCTGACTATATCTGAACATATTACCTGGCGCATAACTTCTTGTGGTATGGTAATAAAAAAACAGGCAATATGCCTCTTGCCCGATTTCAATCCTCAGCACTCTACTTCAATTTCTTGTTGAGTTCGTTGAAATTATTTCTGATAGTTATGGTTTGCGAATGTTCATTGCCCAGAACTTTTTCGTCGATGGACAGCGCTCGGCGATAGAGTGGTTGGGCTTCAGCAGACCTGCCCAGCGCTTGCAGCAATCCTGCAAGATTGTTCAGGCTCATGGCCACAGAGGGATGATTGACGCCCAAAGCTTTTTTGTTGATGGCGAGCGAATGGCGATAAAGAGGCTCGGCCTCTGCATATTTGCCCTGAGCTTGCAGCAATCCCGCAAAATTGTTCAGGCTTGTAGCAACCTGAGGATGATCAGTACCGAACAGCTTTTCCCTGATCGCAAGAGAACGCCGATAGAGTGGCTCTGCTTCGGTATATTTGCCCTGCGCCTGCAGCAGCTCAGCCAGATTATTCAGACTTGTGGCCACCAGAGCGTTATCAGCTCCCAACTGCTTTTCCCTGATCGCAAGAGAACGCCGATAGAGCGGTTCAGCTTCGGCATACTTGCCCTGAGTTTTCAGCAAAGAGGCCAGATTGTTCAAGCCCTGCGCCACATCAGGATGTTCATTACCCATCAACTTTTCCCTGATCGCAAGAGAACGCCGATAGAGTGGTTCTGCTTCGGCGTACTTGCCCTTATCTTGCAGTAATGAGGCAAGATTGTTCATACTCTGTGCAACATCGGAATGATCACCGCCCAATTGCTTTTCGCGGATAGCAAGAGAACGGCGATAGAGTGGTTCAGCCTCAGCATACTTGCCCTGCGCCTGCAGCAATGCCGCCAGATTGTTCACGTCGGTTGCCACATCAAGATGCCCGGCACCAAGCGCTTTTTCGTCGATAACCAGAGCGCGACGACTCAGCGGCTCGGCTGCGGCATACTTCCCCTGGGCATCAAGCAACAACGCCAGATTGTTCAGACTTGTGGCCACCAGTGGATGTTCAGCGCCCAAACGCTTTTTTCGAATCGCCAGAGCACGACGATAAAGCGGCTCAGCTTCAGCATATTTGCCCTGAGCATACAGCAACAAAGCCTGATTGTTCAAGCTCAGTGATTCATCCGGAGGAGATACGACGCTTAATACAACGGTTTTACGTCCACCGGTTCGTTTAACCACACGGGAATGAGTACGACTTGATGACTTGGCTTTACGTATGCTCTGTCTTTTATTTGCCTTCCTGTGCGATGAAGCACACAATCCAGGGTCAGGATTAAAAACCAGCATCGTCATGAAGGCAAACAAGCCAATACGTATGATGGAGAGTGCTCTTTTCATGAGTTGCCTTGTTTTGTGTGGTGGCGTGCATGACCGCATTATAATGACGACACCATTGTGACTGATAAATTCTTTTGAGAAGAAGATACCAAGTATTCAACAAATTATGGCACTCTCCTGCCTCTTGCACGTTTCACTTTCTCTGTATGAAGCTCACCAACACAGATTATTTTCAGAATTAAATGCCGAATCTCCCTTTTTAACAAAACAATTTGTATTAATCCACATGAGCTTCAATGAAAAAGAAGTAAATTACTGTGTAAAAAGAGAGGCAAAATCAATTTTTTCAGCTCCAAGCAAAACCTGATCAACAATAAAAGGAGGAGGAACGGTTATGGCTATCACAAAAATCGACGCCTATGAGGTTATGTATTCTGCAAATACATTTGCTCCTCGCATCTGGCTGACGAGTGCCGGCAAATTTATCGGTCAACTTATCTTCAAGCCCAATGGGTCGGCTTTGCCTGCGGATGGAATGTCTGGCGGGCAAGTAAACCTCTATTACCACCTGGACGACTTTCAGAACACCCTTGATCTGCTCAGAAACGAAAAGCCCATGTATCTGCTTTACTCTGGTTCTGGTGGTGGATTTGAAAATGGAATCAAGACGACTGCGGAACCTGTAGGTGAAGGAGAAGCCAGTTAGAACCGCATCGAAAGTTATTCCCCCCTTCTCAATTCTGGACGGTGTATGCACAAACTGATAAGTAGTGGTTGAACGAAAAGTCGTTATGATATTATAAAATAATAGCTTATATTGCTTTATAAAGATCGAAAGATTTGGCGTACCCCTGAACAAAAGCGTAATAACACCCCATTAGAGTCATTTTTGACTGAGAAAAGGTGTC
>CAILRB010000061.1 GCA_903836465.1 uncultured Chlorobiaceae bacterium | reverse complement strand
CTCGGTCTACTACGGCAGGTACAAGGTCATTCCCATCCGGACGGAGATCATCAAATTCTGCGAGACCATCGGGTTCGACTACATGGGCGCGGTGATCTGGCAGAAGGTCACCACAACCAACACCACCGGCGGCGCCTCGATTATGGGGAGCTTTCCCTATCCCCGGAACGGCATTCTCAAGCTTGACTATGAGTTCATTCTCATCTTCAAAAAACAGGGCGATGCTCCAAAGCCCACCAAAGAGCAGAAAGAGATCTCAGCCATGACCACCGAAGAGTGGAACACTTACTTCTCTGGCCACTGGAACTTTGCCGGAGCAAAACAGGAGGGGCACCTTGCCATGTTCCCCGAAGAGCTTCCGCACCGGCTCATTAAAATGTTCGCCTTCCGTGGCGATACGGTGCTCGATCCCTTCATGGGCAGCGGGACAACCTCACTTGCCGCAAAAAATCTCGAACGAAATTCGGTCGGGTACGAAATCAATCCAGAGTTTATCGAGACTGCCAAACAGAAGCTCAACACCAAGCAGCCCGATTTTATGGGCACGGAGTACGAGTTTCTGCACGACACGGTCAACGGCGATATTGCCGCAGCCATTGAGCAGTTGCCCTACCAGTTCAAAGATCCCCACAAGCTCGACAAAAAGACAGATCCCCGAAAACTCACCTTTGGCTCCAGGATTGAGAAAGAGAGCGAAGCAGAGCGCGAAGAGTTCTTCACGGTCAAGGAGATACTCAGCCCCGAAAAAGTGCGGTTATCCAACGGGTTGACAGTAAAACTGATTGGCATCAAGAGCGAACCCTTCACGCACGACAAAGCGGTCGGCTATCTGACTGATAAAATCAAGGGAAAGCGTATCTTCCTGAAGTACGACACGCTGAAACATAACGAAGAAAACGTCCTGCTCTGCTACCTCTATCTGGAGAACAAGACCTTTGTCAATGCGCATCTGATCAAAAGCGGGCTGGTTGGGGTTGACAGCAGTTATGAGTATAAGCAGAAGGCGAAGTTTCTAACCTTATTGGAAAAAGTCAATGGCTAAAGAGTGGATTCTGAACAGCGTGATGAACCGCTTTCAGCTCAATTTCAAGAGAAATGTCGGGCCAACCTCCGAGTCTATCAGGAAGTGTGCTCCAAAAACCGTTGACGAGTGGCGCGAGTATTACTTCTCGAACGTCAAGCCTGAAGAGCATATCACGGAGTTGGGGAGGAAGCTCTATGTCAAAATAACAGAGGTTATTGAGGCTGAAGTTGCTTTGGTCACGGAAGAGGATTGCATTGCATACATGATTCAGCTTGTTATTGATCGCACGTTTGACGGCTATATGACTGAAATAAAAACGGTTTATGGTCAGTTGGAGCGACTTCTTGACGTAACCATTGAACCGGCACCTGATGAGTGGGATCGGTTGTTTAATGTTGACTTTTTTATCAGAGTTGGTGAGAAATTTGTTGGTCTGCAGATCAAGCCGATTTCGTTTGGAGGTGGAACGGTACAGCTTCCTGAAATTTTCAAGGAGAAATCCATACAGGAGAAAACGCACAGACTGTTTACTGAGAAATTTGGTGGCAAGGTGTTTTACATTTATTCGTACAAGAGTGGGGAGAGAAAGGAGATCTACAACAAGGATGTTATTGATAAGATAAGATCAAGAGCGAATTATTTGGGCTTGGTCCGGGATGAAATAAGAAAAGCGAATAGTAGTGAGAGCGCATCAAAAACTTATAGAACAAGCGTAATACCGTTTTATCATTCAGAAAAAATGACCAATACGTAGTACTTTCACTATAATCCATTGTGCGAATCAAGCGGAGGTTAGTAATGAAAAGAGAATCGTTTATTGTGCTGGCAGTATTTTTTGTGTTTTATCAAAATGCTGTTAGTGGACCATTCAGCCCGAAACCGCCCACTGTCTGGGTACCATTCAACACGCGGCCTGCGTTACAGAGTAACATTAGTATTGATAATAGAACTGTTAACTTTGTGACATCTAAAATGCCAACTCCTGTTTTTATCCCTTCGGCAGTTCCTGATTTTGAAAAAAAAGAAAGGCAAAAATGGCAAAAACTGAGGGAACGAGCCCTCAGAGAGGTATTTGACAAGGAAATGGAAAAAACACTTTCAGAGCAATGGCAACAAAAGTTAGATAGGAGCCTTAAAGAGGAGCCTGAATGGAAAAGGATTATTAAAATTGAGGAATGATTGACTAAAACAAAAGCGTTATAATACCTTTTACAATGAGGTCGGTATAGGGCACGACCAGCAAGTGGTAATGAGGTTTTGGAAAAGGCAAAGGAAACACTGGCTAATGTTCAGACAATAGAAGAGCTGATCGAAGATTACATGGAGCTGATTGACCTACGGGAAGCAAAAGCAGCAGGGCAAGGCCAACTTTCTGTATCCCTCGATGAGGTGATCAAGGAGCTAAAGAAAGGCTGATATGCTTGTCTGTTGTGAGTGGGCCGCAGTTACGCCCCAAACTGCCGCAACATCCGCAAATCATTCTCAAACAGCAACCGTATATCGTCAATCTTGTACCTCAACAACACCGTGCGGTCAACGCCCATACCAAAGGCGTAGCCTGACCACTCTTCGGGGTCTATGCCGCAGTTGCGCATGACGTTGGGGTGTACCATGCCGCAGCCCATGATTTCGAGCCAGCCTGATTTTTTGCAGACTTTGCATCCCTTGCCGCCGCAGAGGTAGCAGGTGACGTCCACTTCGGCTGATGGTTCGGTGAAGGGGAAAAAGCTTGGGCGGAACCGGAGTTTGACATCGGTGCCGAACATCTGTTTGGCGAAAGAGTAGATGGTGGCCTTGAGGTCGGCGAAAGAGACCTTTTTGTCGATGTAGAGCCCTTCGAGCTGGTGGAAGACGCAATAGCTTCGGGAGCTGATGGCTTCGTTGCGGTAGACCTTTCCTGGGCAGATCACCCGTATCGGCGGTTTCTGGTCGAGCATGACTCTCACCTGCACCGGGGAGGTGTGGGTTCTGAGGAGCACGTCGGAGCCGGGGTTGCCGCTGGTGACGAAAAAGGTGTCCTGCATGTCGCGAGCGGGGTGGTCAGGCGGAAAGTTCAGCATGTCGAAGTTGTAGCTGTCGAGCTCCAGTTCGGGGCCGGTTGCAATGCCGAATCCCATGGCTGAAAAGATCTGCTTCATCTCGCCAAGCACCTTCTGTACCGGATGTTCGCTGCCCGTAAAGTAGCGCCGTCCTGGGAGGGTGAGGTCAATGCCCTTGTTGCTGCTTCTGCTTTCGGTTGATGCAAGCCTCTCCTCGGCTTCGGTGAGTTTTGCATCAGCCGTCTGCTTGAGCTGGTTCAGCAACTGACCAATTCGTGGTTTGTCAGCAGGGTCAACCGACTTGAGCTGGCCGAAAAGAGCTGCAATGAGCCCTTTCCGAACCGTGTATTTGAGGCGGAAGGCTTCAAGATCGGCCTGCGCTTTAATCTCAAACTCAATAATCTCCTGCTGTAACCTGCGAATGCTCTCTTCCATTATGGTACCAGTGTAAATCTTATTCGATAACCGATTTGACAATTTGAGAGAAGGCAGCCGGATCCTTGACGGCAATCTCGGCGAGTGCCTTGCGGTCGATTTCGACATTCTTCTTCAGCATAGCGTTGACCAGACGGGAGTAGGTGGTGCCGTTCAGGCGTGCTGCGGCGTTGATACGCATGATCCAGAGCGAACGGAAGGTGCGTTTTTTAACGCGACGGTCGCGGTAGGCGTACTGTTCTGCTTTATCGACCGCGTGCTTGACGACGGTCAGAATATTGCCGCGTGATCCCCAGAACCCTTTG